>JAUMWN010000012.1 GCA_030529625.1 Coriobacteriales bacterium | reverse complement strand
GTCAACAGCCTCCTGCTCGGCAGGCTCTTCCGCAGATGCCGCCGCAGCCGCTCGCTCGGTTGCCTCGCGCTCTGCCTTGAGGCGCTCCCGGCGCTGGGCAAAGGTCTCGCGCTTGGGCGCCTCCTGGGCCTCATCGTCTGTTTGGACGTCCGCGTCCTCCTCGAACGTGTCCTGGGAGGCGTCACGCGAGCGCTGCTTGGGGGACTTCTCCAGCTCCTCGGAAGCGGGGTCCATAATGTTGGTTTGCACGACCTCGGTAAACCCGTCGGACGCCTCGCGGAACTGACGCAGCACCCTGCCCAGCGTCCTGCCCATACCCGGCAGCTTGTCCGGGCCAAAGAGCAGGAAGGCAAACACCACGATTATTACGAGCTCAGTCTCGCCAATGCCAAACACGCGCTATTCCTCTCCCGTCGACTCCGCAGGTTGGGCCTGGCCTATTGCAGGCCAAGCTCCCTGTCCACACCAAGCAAGGAGAGCACGCGGGCAACGTTACGCTGTGGGTTTGCCACGACAAGCGATGCACCCGCCTGGTTGGCCCGGTTCTTCGCGCCAACCAGCACGCCAATGCCCGTTGAGTCCATGTATGAGACACCCGCCAGATCGACCGTCACCGACTGTGCGGTGCCGTCTGCTGCCATGGCCGCGGCCTCAAGCGCGTCCCTCAGCTCGCCGGCGTTGGAAACGTCCACCTCGCCCTCAACGCTTACCACCGCGATGGCGTCTTGTATGGAAGTGCGAACCTGCAACGACATGGGTTCCTCCGTTCTACAGGTTAAGGCCGGTCGAGTTGCTCAGCGTGCTGGTAAGGCCGGATTCGGTTTCCTTGGAGAGCTTGTCGGCGCCCGCGTCGCCCGCGTCGCTGGGCGAGGACACCTTGGAGTTGAGCGCGATCAGGCGAGAGTTGCCGTAGGACTTGGCACCGTACTCGTCGTTGGGGTCGGTCTCGACGGCCTTCTTATAGGCGTCGCTGGCCTTCTCGCTCTCGCCCTGCTGCTCGTACAGCATGCCCAGGTTCGCCCACACCAAGGGGTAGTCGGGATTGTCCTTGGCCAGCTTCTCGAGTGACTCGATGGCGTCATCGCTGTCGTCCATGTAGTACTGGCACAGCGCACGGTCCACCTTGGCGGCGTTGGAGTCGTGAAGCTCGAGGTAGCTGTCAAAGTACGAGACTGCATTCTTGAGAAGACCCTGGGAGTACTCCTTCTCCTCGTCGGTGCTGCTGCTTTGCTTGGCGCTGTAGCCCCAGTTCATGTAGGTGTTGGCAAGGTTAAGCAGCGTGGCGAGGTTCTTGGGGTCCTCCTCGTAACGCTTGGTGAGCTTCTCCACCTTGTCCTTGTTGTCGTCTGCCAGGGACTTGAGGCTCTCGTTGTCGGGGACGTTGTCCAGGCCGTCGTTCTTCTTCTCGTCCTTGTCCTTGTCCTCGTCTGTACCCTCGTCCTTCTTTTCCTTGTCCTGCTCGTCTGTGGCTTGGTCGGCTGTCTCCTCCTGCTGCTCGGTCTCCTCTTGTTCGGCCTCATTGTGGGCGAAGATGGAGGTGAGCGAGGGAAGCATCATGGACAGCGCCATGATTACCGCAAACACACCAATTACCACCTTGGTGCCGGTGGACATGTTGCTCCTGCTGTCGAGTTCCTTCTTTGGCTTGCTTGCCATGCTTGCCCTGCCTTCCAACCGCACACACCACGGAGTTCGTAGTGCAATCATTAGAGTTATGCCTATGACGCATCAGCCGTCAAGCGACGGCAGACACGTTTGCCCATTCTACATAACTTGGGGCCGCATGACGCAAATCCCAGAAAATTGCTCATCGGAGATGGGCGAGGGACAAAGGTGACGGGGACGTTTGTCCCAGAACTCGGGCCACAGACCGGGAATGGCCGTCTGCGTCCCACCAGGTGGGACAAACGTCCCCGTCACCTTTGTCCCGAGTGTACAGGCGTCGGACCGGTTCTACCGGAATCCTGGGGCGATCGGCTGTACACTAATTGCGTCCTCCCCTCAAAAGGGAACTCTTCCTATGGGACAGTCGTCCTTCTTGAGGCCAACCCTAGCGCTGTGCCTGCTCCAGGCGCGCCGCCACGAGCTTGACGGCAAGCACGAACACGTCGAGCGCCGCATCGAGGTCGGCAAGCGACGGGAACGTGGGGGCAATGCGAATGTTGGAGTCGCGGGGATCCTTGCCATACGGCCACGTGGCTCCCGCACCGGTAAGCGTCACGCCCAGATCGGCCATGAGCGACACGATTGCCTTCGCCGAGCCCTGCGGTCCGTCGAACGAGACGAAGTAGCCGCCGCGGGGATTGGTCCACGTCGCGATGCCCAGGTCCCCCAGGCCCTGCGTGAGCTTGCGCTGCACCAGGTCGAAGCGCGGACGCAGCACCTGGGCGTGCTTGGCCATATGCGCGCGGATGCCGTCCACGTCACGCAGGAACAGCACGTGCGCGAGCTGCGAGATCTTCTCGGGACTCACGCGCTCGATGGCAAACGCCGAGCGCAGCTCGGCGATGTCTGCCGGGCTTGCGGTAACAAACGCCATGCCCGAGCTGGGGAAGGTGACCTTTGCCGTCGAGGCGAACTCATACACCAGGTTGGTGGCACCCACCTCGTCGAGCGCCTGGAATATGTTGAGCAGCTCGTCGCCATTCTCATCCAGGTCATGCACGATGTAGGCGTTGTCCCAAAAGATGCGGAAGTCCGGCGCCGCGGGCTTGAGCGCCGCAAACCGGCGCACGACCTCGGCAGAATAGGTGATGCCGGTGGGGTTGGCGTATTTGGGAACGCACCAAATGCCCTTTACGGTGGCGTCGGTCTGTACGAGGCGCTCGACCTCGTCCATGTTGGGGCCGTCGTCGTTCATGGGGATGGGCACGTTGGTTATGCCGTAGCGCTCGGTCACCGCAAAGTGGCGGTCGTATCCGGGGCTTGGGCACAGGAACTTGATCTCGCCCTGCCTGCACCACGGCTCGTTGCCACCAATGCCATGGGTGTATGCGTTTACAACCGTATCGTGCATGAGGTTGAGGCTCGACGACCCGCTCACCACCACGTTGGCCGCGTCAACGCCCAAAAGGTCGGCCGCGAGCCTGCGTGCCGAGGGCAGTCCATCGGGAAAGCCGTAGTTGTCGGCGGGAACGCCCTCGTCGACGAGCGTTGAGGAGCTGGTGAGCAGGTCCAGCATGGGACGCGAGAGGTTCGTCTGCTCCACGCTTGGCTTGCCACGCGCCATGTCCAGCTTGAGCCCGCGCGCGCGGACCTCGTCCGCCTGTGCCTCGAGCTGTTTGATGGTGCTGTTGAGCTCCTGGTCGCTCATGTTTTGGTATGCAGACGTCACCGTTGCCTCCTTGCCGCTGTGGTATCGCGCACTAGTATAGCGGCTGCGTGCGATGGGACGCCGAGAAAACACCCGAGTACATGCTGTGGCGCTACTCCACCGTGCCGTAGAGGTAAGCCCAGCCGTGGGCGGTGATGATGGAGTTGAGCTGGTCGCACAGGCGGTGGCGCTTGTATGCGCCGGCAGGCAGCAGCTCCACCACCTCCATGAGGTCGTCCGAGAGGTCGTTAACCTCGGCGCGCACCAGCACGTCCATGCGCGGCACAGCCTGAGAGGGGTTCACGCGGTACAGATCGTCCACGAGTCGCTGCAGCTCGCCAAACTCCTCGGATGGATGAGACGGAGAAATCACGGTTACGTCCTTTCGTGACGGCGGGCACCCCTTGCGGCCTCCGCGATGTGCACGTATGCGATGCCCAAAAGCGAGGCCACCACCGAACCTGCCAGAATCGCGCATTTGGCCGCCATCACCAGGCCAACGTCGGTATACGCCAGCCCAGAAATGAGAATGGACATGGTAAACCCAAGACCACCCATAATGCCCACGGCGACCACCTGCATCCAGTCCATGTTGCGCGGCAGCTTGGCAAACCCAATGCGCACCAGCAGCACGGTAACCAGTATGATGCCGATGGGCTTGCCCAGCACCGCACCAAAGAAAGCTCCCTGCGTTACCGAGTTGCCCACGATGTCTGCGATGTTCACGCCCACCAGGCGCACCTGTGCGTTGGCAAAGGCAAACAGCGGCAACACGAAGAAGTTCACGAACACCGCGATGTAGCGCTCGGCACGCAGCAGGGGCGGCGTAACGTGATGCATCACGCGCTCCACGATGCGCGCATCGTCAGTGAAGTCGTGCTGGCCCAGCACGTGCGACTCGTCATCGTAGCGGTCGTCCAGCTCGGTCGCCCACCCGTCCAGCCAGTCGTGCAGCGACGTAAGGCGCACGTCGGACTGCGCCGGAAGGAAGAACGCCACCATCACGCCGGCGAGCGTGGCATGGATGCCCGACATGAGCAGGCAAAACCACAGCACCACACCCACGATCATGTACGGCTTGAGCGTATAGACCTTCGCGCCGGCAAGCATCGCCAAGACGAGCAATGCACCCACCGAGGCCGCGCACCACGAGATGTTGGGGGTCTGCCCATAGCAGGCCGCAAGCACCACGATGGCAAGGATATCGTCGGCGATTGCCAGCGTTTGGAAGAAAACCTTGGTCTCGGGCGCGATGCGGTTCCCCAAAAGCGACATCACACCAAGCGCAAATGCGATGTCGGTCGCGATAGGTATGGCCCAGCCACTCTCGGTACCGTTGTGGTTAAAGAATAAAAAGATGAGCGCCGGCACGGCAACGCCGCCCACCGCGGCAAGCATGGGAAGCGCCGCCTGACGCGGACGCCTGAGCTGGCCCACGGTCATCTCGTACTTGAGCTCTATGCCCACTAGGAAGAAGAACACGGCCATGAGCCCGTCGTTGATAAAAGCCTCTATGGGCATGCCCGCCGTGATGGGCCCTATCTCAAACCCAATCCGGAACTCAAGCACCTCTGTCACGAGATGGTGGATGGGAGAATTTGCCACCACCACCGCCAGAATGGCCGCAAACACCATGGCCGCGGCGGCTATGGTTCCGTTTGAGGTGACGCCCTCAAACGTCGAGCGCTGCTCAAGGCGCCGGATAACCGCGGGCTCGTCAAAGATGAATCGGCGCATACTGCTGGTGTTGTCCAGCTCCAGCACCTCTGGTACCTCTTCTTCGTATTTCTCGTGACCGAGTATACTCATGGCTACCTCCCCGACACATCATAGTACCGCAAGCGCTATACTGCCCATTTGACTTTTGCGCATACCGAAACGTGCGCATATCGAGGCAGCGAATACGTTACGCGAGGAAGCATGAACGACCAACGCATTGCGATTCTTACCGACTCGGGCACCAACACGCCCCTGGACTTTGCGCGCGAGCACGACGTACGCATCGTTCCCCTCCTCATTAACTACAAGGACGGCAGCACCTACAAAAGCGGCGTGGACATTACCACCCAAGAGGTGATCGACCACTTTGACACCGAGATTCCCTCCACGTCCCTGCCCGCTCCGCAGCAGATCCTGAGCGCGCTGGAGCAGGCGCGCGACGACGGGTATACATGCGGCGTGTTCGTTACCATCTCGGGCACGCTCTCGGCCACGTACCAGACGGTGTGCATGGTCTCGCGCCTGGTGGACGACTTTCCCCTCGTGGTGATAGACACCAAGAGCATTGGCGTCGTTGCTGGCATGGTGGTGATGCAGGCCGTGCGCATGGTCGAGGACGGCGTGCCCTTTGGCGAGCTCAACGCCAGGCTCCGCGATCTTGCGGAGCAAAGCGACGTGTTCTTTGCCACCAAGACGCTCGACTACCTGTACCACGGCGGCCGCATCAACACGGTGACCTACCGCCTGGGCAGCGCACTTAACATCAAGCCGGTAATCACGTGCGACAAGGACGGGCGGTACGTGGTCGCCCGTAAGGCCCGAGGGTGGGACCGTGCCATAGACACCCAGGTTCGCCTCGTGCGCGACCGCGCGGCACGCTACCCCGCCGTGCGCGTTGGCATTTGCTGCACGAACGACCAGGACCTGTTCGACCAGCTGGAAGACAGCTTGCGTGCCCAAATCGACAACATCGCCGAGGTCGTGCGCTCCGGCCTCACGCCCGACCTCATCGTGCACACCGGTCCAGACCTCGTGGGCCTGGGTGTGCAGCCTGCGTAGACCTGGGCGTTGCGCCGGCCCTACCCCACCTTTACTATGGGCGCGAACCCGCGCATGAGCTTCTTGCGGGCGCCCGTGCGGCTGAACTGCACTTCTATTATGTCTCCCGAGACCCCCACGACCTTGCCGGGGCCAAAGGTCTTATGCGAGACGCTGTCGCCCACCGCAAAGATCTCGCGCGCCTTGGCCTCGTCGGCGCGGATGGGCGCGGGGCGCCCCTGCTGTCTGGAGCCAACGGCTCCGCCCGTGGAGCGCGTGCGCTGGCCAAACACATGACCGCCATATACCGCAGAGCCACGTCCCGAGCCAAAGGTCCCGTGTCGGTCCCCGCGCTTCTCCCAACCCACGCCGGCAAAACCCGATGACCCCACACCAATGGCGTCCACGTGCTCAGTCGGAATCTCGTCCACAAAACAGCTACGCGGATTTGCCTGTACGGAGCCGTACATGCGGCGCGTTGCCGCATAGGTGAGGTACAGGCTCTTCTCGGCGCGGGTGATGGCGACGTAGGCGAGCCTGCGCTCCTCCTCCATGTGCCCGGGCTCGTCTTTGCCGGTGATGTGCGGGAACAGACCCTCCTCCATGCCCGACACGAACACCACGGGGAACTCCAGGCCCTTTGCCGCGTGCACCGTCATCAACGTCACGGCATGCGTCTGGCCGGCAAGCGTGTCCAGGTCGCTGCGCAGCGCCAACCACTCCATAAAGGCAGGCAGCTTTTGTGATGCCACGTCGGGCAGGGCAACCTCACCAGCGGGCACAGCATCGACTGCGACGCCGGCATCCAGCTCGCCCGCCTCGCGCAGCTGCCGCAGGCTCTCCAGGGTTCCCGTCACGTTGTCGTGCGTCTCGTCGAACTCGGCCGCGACGCCAAAGAACTCCTGGATGTTCTCCAGGCGGCTGTCCGCCTCCACGGTGTGCTCCGCCTCAAGTGCCTGCATGAGTCCCGAGCGGTCCACGATGGCCTGCACCACCTGCACGAGCTCTCCCGAGAAGTGCCGCGCGTGCTCGATCACGCCCACCCACTCGGCCAGCGAGTTGCGTGCCTTTGCGCCCAGCAACCCCTGCTCGGCGATGCACGCCTGTGCCGCCGAGAAGAACGAGAGCCCGTTGGTGGCGGCGTAACTGTCTATCTTCGCGATGCTCGCGGCGCCAATGCCGCGCCGAGGCGTGTTTACCACGCGATGGGCGCTCACATCGTCGTTAGGGTTTACCACGAGCTTGAGGTAGGCCATCACGTCGCGAATCTCGGCTCGGTCAAAGAAGCGCGTGCCGCCAACCAGCTTGTAGGGCACGCCGGCACGCAGCAGCATGTCTTCCAGGATGCGCGACTGCGCGTTGGTGCGGTAGAACACGGCCATGTCGTCGTAGCTCGTGCCCTTATCGTGCAGCTTCTCTATCTGCGAGCCAATCCAGCGACCCTCGTCGCGCTCGTCCGACGCCTGAAACACATGCACGAGCTCGCCGTCCCCCGCCTCGGTAAAGAGGCGCTTGGAGGTACGGCGGGAGTTGTTGGCCACCACGGCGTTGGCCGCCGCGAGGATGTGACCTGTGGAGCGATAGTTCTGCTCGAGCTTTACCACGTGGGCCTGCGGGTAGTCCTTCTCAAACGCAAGGATGTTCTTTATGTCGGCGCCACGCCAGGAGTAAATGGACTGGTCGTCGTCACCCACCACCATGAGGTTTTGGTACTTCTTGGCCAGCAGGTTGGTGATGGCGTACTGCACGTGGTTGGTATCCTGGTACTCGTCCACGCTGATGTGCCTAAAACGCTCTTGGTAGGCGTCCAGGATGGCTGGATTCTTTGAGAGCAGCTCGTAGGCCTTAACCAGCAGGTCGTCGAAGTCCATGGCGTTGGCGCGTGCTAGCTGGCGCTGCAGCTCGTGGTACACGCGCGCCGCGGCGCGGTCGTAGGGATTGCTCGCCTGAGCCTCCAGCTGATCGGGGCTCACCATGGCATTCTTTGCCGCGGAGATGCGCGAGCGGATGGCCGGCAGCGGAAAGCGCTTTTGGTCGATGTCGAGGTCGGCCATTATCTGGCGCACCAGGCGCTTTGAGTCGTCGTCATCGTAGATAGAGAAGTTGGGGGCAAACCCCACGGCGTCCGCATCCTCGCGCAGCATGCGCACGCACATGGCATGGAAGGTGCACACCCACATGCCCCGCGTGCTGGGAACGGCCGCGGCAATGCGCTCGCGCATCTCGGCGGCGGCCTTGTTGGTAAAGGTGATGGCCAGCACCTGCCAGGGCTGCACGCCGCAGTCGGCCAACAGGTGTGCGATGCGCTGCGTGAGCACACGCGTCTTGCCCGACCCAGCGCCAGCCAACACGAGCAACGGTCCCTCCACGCACAACACGGCCTCTCGCTGGGCAGGGTTGAGGCCAGAAAGATCAACGGACATGCGCGCCTCCAAGCTACAAGATTGCGGGATGTACATAATACCCAACCCGTGGGACAGATTCGACGGCGAGGTTGTACTGGGGGGCAGTCCCCTGCGTTTAGGGGACTGCGCCCCAAACGCAGGTGCTAGGCGCCCATGAGGTCGACGACGGTGTCGAAGGCCACGCCCGAGGCCTCGATGGCCTCTGCCGGGCCAAAGACGCACACGGTTCGCTGCGTTGCCACGTCTGCGAGGGGCCGTGCCAGGTCGCGCAGTGCATCCGGCGTGGCCGCAAGCAGCTGGGCACGCACCCGGGCGCGCCAGTCCGCGGGCTTGCCCGCAAGACGCAGCGCATCCTGCCTACGCGCTATCTGGCGAGGCTTTGCGGGCGAGTCGTGCGACGCAACCGCCGACACCACGTAGCCCACCAGCTCGTCGTCCGTGGGCTCCCAGCTCTCGAGCCAGGCACTGGCCGCGTCGTAGCGCGCGAGCGTGGCGTCGATGCCCGGGTCCCGGTAGGACCAGAACTGCTGCTGGCCCGTTTGCAAATGCCTGAATCCCGAGCCGTAGGCACCGCCCTTAACGCGCACCTCGTTCCACAGGTAGTCGTACGAGAGGATCCGCTGGCACACCTGCCACAGGCCACAGTCGTCCACGTTGTGTGCGGACCTGCCAGTGCCTGCACCCACGTAGCACACGTTGGAGGGAATCACGAACGCCTCGTTTGCGGGCACAGGCTCCGGGATCTGGAGCTCATGTCCTGCGGCCTGCGCATGGGACAGCCCCAGGTTGCCGCCCACCTCCCAGAATCGGTCCAGGTCCTGCGCCGAACCCACAAAGGTTACCGCGGCGTTGTTTGCCCCAAACACACAAGACGCCACCTGCGCGAGACGCATGGGAAGCTCGTCCTTGTTCGCGTCCCAGTCTGCCAGCAACCCCTTGAGGAACCCGTAGTAGTCGATGCCCGAGACCCAGCCCACGAGCTTGGCGGTAACGCTGTAGTGCGTCCCCAGGCGCGCCATGGCCGCGGCATGCCCCGCGTTCACAAACTGCTGCTCAAGCACGATGCGCCGTTGCTGCAGAATCGCAAGGATGCGGTCGGTGTCGGCAAAGCTCGTCTTGCCCCACACTTCGCAGGGAATCTGTGCGAGGCGATCGACCTTCTCGGAAAGCGCCGAGGCCCCCACGATGAGGAAGGGCGCGCACTCCAGCAAGTTGTCGTCGTAGGCGTAGGCCTCCACGAAGAAGTTGAGAGACCCCAGGTTGAGCTCGATGAGGGTGTCGAGCGACGCGGCGTCGTGCTCACTCGTGCCCAGCTTGCCCAGCAGGTCGCACAGCACACCCACGTAGGGTATGTCCTCAAACGAGAGACCCCGCAGGTCGAAGTAGTGGTACACGTAGTCGATGTGACGGGTGTCCAGGTCGTACCACATGCACGGAAGCGGTGCCTCCACACAGACGCCCGCGGGATCCTCGCGCGCCTCGTCGATGTCTGACAGCGCAAGGCGCGGCAGCTTGGCGACCTCGGCCGGGTCGTCGGGAGCCTCCTGCTCGGCACGCAGGGCGCTCACCTCCTCGACGATGCGCCTGCGGTCCTCCTCGCTCATCTTGGCAGCGCGTTCAGCAAGCTCTGCGGCCTCCTGCGCCGCGGCGCCATCGACCACGGGAACGAGTTCCACCTGCGCGCAGTGCTCGCTCTGGCACACCACCTCGCGCAGCAGGCGCTCGAAGTAACCGTCGTCGAGTCCCGCCTTCATGTGCGCGAGCTCGTCCTCGTAGCGCAGATAGTCCACGGGCCGCTCGTCGTCGTACAGCCAGCTCGACATAACCTGTATGGCAACCGCGATGCCCGTGGGATACGAGCCAAAGTCCTGCTCACGCAGGTTGAACTCCGCCTGGGCCAGCGAGGCAGCGAGCAGGTCATGCCCGATGCCCTTTTCGACCAGCCTGGCGCAGGTCGTCTGAACCAGTTCGCAAAACTCGTCTGCCACGCCCGGCTTGGCGCCCTTAAGCTGAATCATCACGCGCGGCTGCAGCTCGCCGTCCAAAAGCGACACCACCACGTCGTCGGCAAGGCCGGCATCCAGCAGGGCACGCTTGAGCGGGGCCTCGTTGGAGCCCGCCAGGGCGTCGAACAGGACGTCGCACGCCAGCACGCGCTCGCGGTCGGAGGCGGTTCCCAGCACGTATCCCAAGGCCACCGAGGCATTCTCGGGCGCGGTGGCCATCTCCACACGCGAGGGCGGCGGCGTGACGGGCGCCTGCAGCTCCAGGGGGTTGGGCGACCCGGCGTCGCGGACCGTCGCCGCGCACAAGCGCTTGCCCACAAAGGCAAGCTCACGCTCCACGTCCATGTCGCCATACAGGATCACGTAGCTGTTGGACAGGTCGTAGTGGCGCGCGTGCGCATTGACAAACTCCTCGTAGGTGAGCTGGGGAATGGCACGCGGGTCGCCGCCCGACTCAAAGCGGTAAGCGGTCTGTGGGAAGAGCGCCCGGTCCATGGCCAGCCCCAGCACGTCGTCGGGGTCCGACGTGGCACCCTTCATCTCGTTGAACACGACACCGTTGTAGGCAAGGCTGCCGTCCTCGCCGAGCTCCAAGTGCCAGCCCTCCTGCTCAAAGATGCGCGGGCGGGTGTAGATGTTGGGGTGCAACACCGCGTCCAGGTACACGTCCATCAGGTTCTCGAGGTCGGCGGTGTTGGTGGAGGCCACCGGGTACATGGTCTTGTCGGCAAAGGTGAGGGCGTTGAGGAACGTTTGCATGGAGGTCTTGAGCAGGTTGACGAACGGCTCCTTAACCGGGAAACACTCCGACCCGCACAGCACGGAGTGCTCGATGATGTGGAACACGCCCGTGTCGTTTGCGGGCGGCGTCTTGAACGCGATCGAGAACACCTTGTTCTCGTCGTCGCAGGCAACCCACAGCGTGCGCGCGCCCGTCTGCTCGTGCCGCATCACATACGCGACGCCCGAGAGCTCGGGAAGCGGGATCGCGTTGGTCACCACAAAGCCCGCGTGCGTGGTGCCTGGGGCCATGTGGGCCATGGGCGTGGCGTAGTCCGTCTTCCGTGCGTTGCTCATAGCTACCTCCAAAAGTGAGAAAAGGGGTCAGGCCCTGTTTACTCTTAGGGATTGTAGCTGAATCCCGTTTGTAGCAATACGGGTAGAATCGCGGCCCTACAAACCCGAGGTTTTTAATGCGCTTTCGGTATGTCCAGCCGGGCAGCCGAATGTATACGGGGCGGAGCGGGAAGTCAGGACATGCGCACGAGAGAACAACGGCCAGGAGAGAGTCCAAAAGTGGACAATTTTTTGTCAACGGCTCGTCGCCAACTGGGGAAATGCCAATGCCTACGGAAAAATTGTCCACTCTATATTTTACCTAGTGGACATTTTTTCGATACGGCGCGACGTTTTCCCAGTTGGCGTTGTGGTACCCACAAAAAATTGTCCACTTTTCTAGCGTGGCGGCGGCCAAGACGCCCATCCGGCAGAGCGAAAGCGTGAAAGCACCTTTATCTCAGGCGGTGCTTTCACGCTTTTCCAGTCGCGCTGTGGTGAGAAAAGGGGTTTGGCCCCTTTTCTCAGCGTTAGGAACTGTCCAAGAATAGCTTGGCCGGATTGGCGAGGCTGCGCGAGCGCAGGTGGCGGGCGGAGGAGGGAGTCGTACTGGGCGTACTTCGACCGACGACAACTGCCAGATGCGCCGCGCAGGCCGCCAAACGAACAAGTTATTCCTGGACAGTTCCTTAGATGCTGTCCATCTCAGAGAGGACCAGGGAGTACCATTCCGGATAGATGTCCTCGCCCGAGTACATCTCGGCACCCTCCAGCGTCACGGTGCTGCCGTAGGTCTTGGCATAGCCCTCCACGTGGTCGCGGATCGCGCTGTCCCAGTCGTCCCAACTCTCGCTGCCCCAGCCCCAGGCGTTGTGCGACAGGAAGCACACCTCGCCCTTGCCGCTCTCTATGCACGAGATGGCCGGAGAGACGCGCGGATCCACGCCGTAATCGGCGGCTGCCTGGGCAAACGCCGCGCCATGGCCCTCCAAGGCCGTCCCGGCCAGGTAGGCGTCGATGCGCGCCGCCCACGACGACACCTCAGAGCTAGTGGTGTTGTTCACGATGGGGCTGGTGTCCACCTCGGACTCAGGCGGCAGCTCGACCTTGGTCGTGTTGCCGGACTTGGTGGTAATCGTGGCCTCGCTGTCCTTGGAGTCGCCGGACTCGCCGTCCTTGTTGGCGCCAGAGGAGCCAGCCCGCTTGGAGACGCCCTTATCGATGGTCTCCTGCACGGACGCAAACACCTCGCTGCGCTTGGCCGACTCCGATGAGACGGCTGCATTCGCCCTGCCCTGCGCCTCCTGCTTGGTGGCGCGAGCCTGCTCCAGCGCGACGCGTGCATCCTCCCGCTTTTGCACGGCGGCATCGCGGTCGGCGTTCAGCGCGAGCTGGGTTTGCGCGTACTCGCGCTCAAGGGTCACGAGCGCCTGCACCTCCTCGGTGTTGCGCTCGTGAATGGTGTCTATGTAGCGAATGGTAGAAATGAAGTCGTTGAAGCTCTGCGCCGAGAGCACCAGGTCAAGAAGGCCAGGCGAGTTCTGCTGGAACTTGTACAGGTTCCTAATGGAAGCCGCCGTTTTGGCGCGCTGCTCGGGAAGGCGCGCCTGGATGTCGGCGGTCTTCTCCTCGTTCTGCGCAATCTGTTCCTCGATGCGCTCGACTTCCTCCTCGGCCTCCCGGTACTCAGTGGTGGCCTGCTCCACGCGGTTGACTAGGTCGTCGTTGGTCGCGGCATACGCACTCACGCCACCCATGCACAGCGATGCGGCGAGGGCGACAGAACCCAGCGTTGGCGCAATGGTGCGAGCAAGTCCTCGAAGGTTCATAGCTGCCTCCGTGGTTAGGCTACAGATTGGTTCATTTTACGTCATATATGCACAAGTCACGGTATATCCACGGGTTGGCGCCACGCGCCGGCAGTGCCGACACGGGTGCCCGCCGTGGTTACTCCCCGCCGTGGTTGATCCCTACTTAACCACCAGCGTGTCGCAATTGGGAATGCGCGAGAGGAACGTGGACGTGGAGCCCATGAGCGCATACCTAAAGTTGGAGAGGCCCAGGGCGCCGCAGATGATGAGGTCCGGCTTCACGACATTGATGATCTCGTCGCGCAGGGTCTCGCGCACGCGGCCAATCTTAACGATGAGCTCGACCTTGCGGATTTGCGGCTCCATCTCGGCCTCGGCGATTTGCGGGGCGATGCCCTTGCGGAAGCTCTTCTCGAGCGTGTCGAGCAGCTCCAGCGGATAGGAGCCGGCCGTCTCGAGCGAAGTGGAGTCCACCACATGGCCAATAAAGAGCTCGGCGTTGTTGTTGGCGGCAATGATGATGGCGCGCTGAATGACGAGCTCCTGCTGCGGGGTTCCGTCCACAGCAACTAAGATGCGATCGTAACCAAGCGACTGATAGTTTGGCGCGGGAACGTTCATAGTACCTCCTTGTACGGCTGTACTGTAGTCTAACGGTACCTGGGCGCAAATACGTCCATGGATATGTGCGCGGTTGTGCTCGTTTGGTGTGCGGTTCCACAGGGGCCCATGGCAGGTTCAATATGGTGTGCGCGAAGAGTTGCAAGCGGCGAAAGGAAGGCTGTGGATATTATCGAACTGCTCAAGGCAGCGCTCTTTGGTTTGGTGGAGGGCATCACCGAATGGCTCCCGGTATCCAGCACGGGGCACATGCTGCTGCTCGACCAATTCGTGAAGCTCGACGTGAGCAAGGACTTTTGGGACATGTTCCTGGTGGTTATTCAGCTGGGCGCCATCCTAGCCGTGTGCGTGCTGTTCTTTCACCAGCTCAATCCCTTCTCGCCGAGCAAATCGGCAGACCAGAAACGCGGCACCTGGCGCCTGTGGGCACAGGTCGTGGTGGCGTGCATTCCCGCGGCCGTCATCGGCATCCCCCTAGACGACTGGATGGAGGAGCACCTGGGCAGCCCGTTCGTGGTCGCCGGTGCCCTCATTGCCTACGGCATCGCCTTTATCGTGATCGAGACCATCCGCGGGCGCAAGCCCAGCGGCTCGCACTTTGCCCAGCAGCGTAAGGGCGCGCTGTCGCTGACGGCCGATGCGGACGCGCCGGTGCAGTCGGTGCAGGAGCTTGGCTGGGGCACGGCGCTTGGCATTGGCGTCTTCCAGATCCTGTCCATCGTGCCCGGCACCTCCCGCTCGGGGTCGACCATCATTGGCGGCCTGCTTTTGGGCTGCTCCCGCGCCGTGGCGGCAGAGTTCACCTTCTACCTTGCCATTCCCGTTATGCTGGGGGCAAGCGGACTGCGCCTGGTGAAGTACTTCCTCAAGGGCAACACGTTTGCCTCGCAAGAGCTCGCCATCCTGGGCGTGGGATGCGTCGTTGCCTTTGTGGTGTCCATGCTCGCCATCCGATTCCTCATGGGCTTTGTGAAGAAGCACGACTTCAAGCCGTTTGGCTGGTACCGCATCGTCCTGGGCATCGTGGTTATTCTGTACTTCGCCCTCGTGTAACAGGGAGGCACCCATGACACAGTTCCTGTTCGCATCGGACTCGTTTAAGGGGACCATATCGTCGGCCCGCGCCGCGGAGTTGCTTGCCCAGGCCGCGCGGGAGTCGTTTCCCCACGCACACACCACCGGCATCGCAGTTGCCGACGGTGGCGAGGGGACGGTGGAGGCCGTGGTCGCCGCCACGGGCGGAGTCGTGAGAACCGCCACCGTGTGCGGTCCGCGCGGCGATGCCGTACAAGCGACCTACGGCATCCTGGGAGACGGCAGCGCGATCATCGAGATGGCCGCCGCCTCCGGCCTGCCCCTGCTCGGCCCGAGCGAGCGAGACCCGCGCCGCACCTCCACCTTTGGCACCGGCCAGCTCGTCGCGCACGCGCTCGACGACGGAGCGCGAAGCATTACGCTTGCCATTGGCGGATCTGCCACCAACGACGGCGGCATGGGTTGCATGCGTGCACTGGGAGCGCGGTTCTTGGACGCTTGCGGAGACGAACTTGCGGGCACGGGTGCCGACTTGGCGCACGTAGCGCGCATCGACCTGGACGGCATGGACGAGCGCATCGCGCACACGACCTTTCACGTTATGTGCGACGTGGACAACCCCCTGCTGGGCGAGCGCGGGGCCACGCGCGTGTTTGGTCCGCAAAAGGGCGCGACGCCTGCAGTGGTAGACGAGCTGGAGACTGGCATGGAGCGCTACGCGCAGGTGCTGGGCAACACCTTTTCCGGATTTGACCCCGCCGCGGCCGGCATGGGCGCGGCGGGAGGCCTTGGGGCTGCCGCGCGCGCCTTCCTGCACGCCCAGCTGCAGCCGGGCATCGAGCGCGTGCTCGACCTGGTGGGCTTTGACGAGCTGCTCGTCTCGTGCGACCTGTGCGTTACCGGCGAGGGCCATGCCGACGCGCAGTCTGCCCATGGCAAGGTGATAAGCGGCATCGCGGCTCGGTGCCGGCGCGCCAGTGTCCCGTGCGTGGCCATTGTTGGTGGCATGGACGCCGATGCCTGCGAACTGCTGGACGTTGGAGTCACCGCACTCGTCCCCACCGTCATCGACGTCTGCGACCTGGATGACGCCCTCGCCCACGCCGAGCGCAACTACCTGCTCGCCGCCCGCCGCGTCTTCTCGCTGCTCGCCCTGCGCCCGTAGCCCCACTTGTGTTGGAGGGACAGCCCCCAGCACGGGAATAGTGTCCGGAATACGTGATACCATGGGGCAATCATCAAACGGAAGGAGCGCAATGAAGACGTACACGCTGGATGACCTGGCACATCTTATCGACCACACCAACCTGCATGCCGACGCATCGGCCGACGACATACGCATGCTGTGCAACGAGGCCAAGGCCCAGGGCTTTGCCATGGTGGCGGTAAACCAGGTGCAGGCGCACCTGTGCCACGAGCTGCTGGAGGACTCGAACGTGCATGTGGGCGCGGCCATCTCGTTTCCGCTGGGCCAAACCAGCATCTTCTCAAAGGTGCAGGACACGCGCGACGCCATTGAGTGCGGCGCCGACGAGATTGACTACGTGGTCAACCTCACCGAGGTAAAGAACAAGAACTGGGACTACGTGCGCGAGGAGATGGAGTGCATCGTGGCCATGTGTCGCGAGGGCCGTGGTGGCGGCATGGCAGGTGCCGCGGACCCCATCGTGAGCAAGGTGATCTTTGAGAACTGCTACCTCA
Source organism: Coriobacteriales bacterium (assembly GCA_030529625.1). Lineage (GTDB taxonomy): Bacteria > Actinomycetota > Coriobacteriia > Coriobacteriales > Atopobiaceae > RUG440. The sequence continues at coordinate 25,086 of JAUMWN010000012.1, read as the reverse complement.
CGCAGGATGAGAAGCTCGCGCTGTGCCAGATCGCCAGCGAGGTGAAGCCCGACTTTGTGAAGACCTCCACCGGCTTTGGCACGGGCGGCGCCACGCTCGACGACGTTCGCCTTATGCGCGCCAACGTGCCGGACGAGGTAAAGGTAAAGGCCGCCGGCGGCATTCGCACCGCAGACGACTTCCTGGAGTTCGTGCGCGCCGGCGCCGAGCGCATTGGCACCTCGGCCAGCATCGACATCATTGAGGAGCTGCAGCGTCGTTTTCGCGCGGACGGCATCGAGACCATCGAGCTGTAGGTAAACGACCACACCACCTGCACTCGGGGGACTGTCCCCTAAACACAGGGGACAGTCCCCCGAGTGCAGATTATGCCTCCAGCCGGCCCACCTGGGGGCGCTGGGTCTTGTGGGCCCACACCAGTAGGCCAACGCCCACCACGATGAGGGGTAGGGACAGCAGCTGTCCCATGGTGACGAAGCCGCCAAACAGGTAGCCCAGCTGCGCGTCGGGCACGCGCACGAACTCGATGAGGATGCGACTGATACCGTACCACACCAAAAACACGCCCGTAAACGTGCCCTGCGGCCGTGGCGGCACCTTGCGCGAGAGCGCCCACAGGATGAGAAACATCACCAATCCTTCGAGTATGGCCTCATAGAGCTGGGACGGGTGACGGTACACGTTGCCGCCCGTGGGAAACATCACGCCCCACGGCAGATCGGTCTCCTTGCCCCACAGCTCGCCGTTAACGAAGTTGGCGCACCTGCCGCAAAACAGGCCCACCGGTGCCACGCACATGCCCAGGTCGCATATGGTGAGCACCGACAGCTTGCATATCCTGCAGCAGATCGTGCCGCCAACGACGGCGCCCACGAGCCCGCCATGAAAGCTCATGCCGCCCTCGTTGACGGCCAGGATGGCCATTGGATTGGACAGATAGTATCCACCGCCATAGAACAGCACGTACCCAAGGCGTCCGCCCACCACAGCCCCCAAGCAGATGCCCGTCGCCACGTTGAGCGTGTCGTCGGTGGTAAGGTCCAGCTGCCACCTGCGGGCATAGCGCACCAGCAGCAGGCCGCCCACGACAAACCCAACAAGGTAGGCGATGCCATACCAGCGCACCGCAAAGGGACCAATCGAAAAGGCCACCGGATCGAGCATATGGTACAGGTCATCTAAGAACATGCGCGCTCCCTACACGTCAAGAACGAACCGGCCGCTGTTGTGACAAAAGCTCGGGCTAAAGCTGGGGTCCTCCCCAAAGACGAGGTGTCCCCACCGGGCACGCAGCACGCCTTCCGCATGCGCAAATCCCACCGCCGCCTGCACCGAACGCTCGCCGCCACGCGACACGGACTCGTAGTGACGCAGCGTGACGTCGGGTCGCACCACCACGGCAAGCCCCCGCTCCCCCACTTTAAGGCACAGGTCGACGTCGTTGTAGTCCACAGGCAGGCCTTCGTCCATGCCGCCCACCGTATCCCACACGTCACGCCGGATGAGCAGACACGCCCCCGTCACCGCACGCATGCGATGCGGCACCACGTTCATGCCCAGGTAGCCCTCGTCTGAGGCGGGAACGTCCATGTTCGCGTGCCAGGGACCCAGATGGCTGCCCACGAGCACGCCCACGTGCTGCACCGTGTTGTCGGGATACAGCAGCCGTGCGCCCACGCATCCCACCTCGTCGCGCGAGCACGTCTCCATGAGCCGGTCCAGCCAGTCGGCCTCCAGCACCTGCGTGTCGTTGTTGAGCAGCAGCACGTACGACCCTGCGGCCTGCACAACGCCCGCGTTGCAGAGCCGCGAGAAGTTGAAGCCGTCCTCCAGATCGCACGTCACCACGCGCACGCGCTCGTCTGTGCGCCGTAGCCGCTCGTACAGCGCAAACGTCTGCGCGTCCTCGCTGTTGTTCTCAACGATCACGACCTCCAGGTTGTCCCAGGCGGTACGCTCCAGCACCGACCGCACGCAGCGCTCAAGGACGGGCGCCATGTCCTTGTTGGGAATCACGATCGAGACGAGCGGACGAGGCCCCTGCCACACCGGCTCTGGCGGCCGGTGCCAACCCATCTTGCAGGGAATCGCCGTGTGCAAAAGCACGCGCGGGACGTGGCAGCCAACCGTCGCCTGCGTCACGTCCACCCGCGTTGCCACCATGCGACCCAGATAGTCCTGATGGCGCAGGCGCTCCTGGTCGTAGTCCGGCTTGAGGACCGGCAGACAATACCGGCCGTCCAGCAGGCTGTCCTCGTCGCCGTACACGAGCTCGGCCTCCGGATGCAGCCGCACCTCGCGAGCCAGCCAAAACAGGGCGTCGGGCTCCAACACGTCCCCGGGCTCCAGACCCAGCACGAAGTCACCCTGCGGCTCTGCATCTGGATCGCTCACGAGCTCGTAGTGCGCATAGGTCTGCGCGCAAACCGACTCCAGTGTGCGCGCCACCTCCTCGCTGGGCGCGTCCTCCGTCTCCACGATAACCGAGAAAACCGGCGGGTCCTCAAGGTTCGTGGCAAGCTCGCGCTGCAGGGCCAGGTCCGCCCTGGGGAGGCGATGCCGCGCGCGCAGCCACTCGTCGTAGGCAGGGTTTTGGTCGGGCACAACGGTCTGACGCCACCACGCGTTGCGCAGGTCGTCCAGACAGGCGCCATCCACACGCAGCGTCTGCGTCTGCGGGTGCGGACCCACCGTCGTCATGCGAATCGCAAACTCGCTCATCGCCGCCGGAATGCGCGCCGAGAAGCCCACGACACGGTGCGCCAGACCCTCGCCAAGCGCGTTCGCTCGGTCTCCCATGCACACCCACGAAGACGTGATGGGGTTCTCATCTGCGCCCCGCACCTTAAGGTCAAGCTCACCGCTCACGTCGGCCTCGGGTCCGGCGACCTCCACGTCGCCGCGCACGATGTCCTCGTCGCGGTCGCGAATGACCTTCGTCACGCGAATGCCCACCTGGACCTCACCCAGCGCGTCCGCGGGCGCAGACCCACCCAGGCCCAGCACCTCGGGCCATCGCCGCTTGAGCCAGGCGTCGGCACGTACGTCCTGCATGAGGTCGTTGGCGCTTGCCACACCCATGTCCCGGGTCGAGGCACCAACAAGAATCGCCGCCTGCGGGACCTCCATCACCGCAAGGCCCCGGGCGCGCATCTTGAGGCACAGGTCGGCAAACCACGCGCGCTCACCGGCACCCTCGCTCACGCCGCCCACAGCATCCCAGACCGAACGCCGCATCACGAGCGGCTCGGCGCACGTGGCAACCACCTCGTGCGGCTCACCCGGCACCACCAGCTCACCGTACTGCTCGATTCGCCAGTTGAGATGGTCGACCACCAGCTCGCCGCGCGCCACGGTACCGTCGGCAAACAGGCATCGGGGCGCGGCAACGCCCACGTCCTCGCACGAGGCGACCGTCACGAGCTGTCGCAACACGTCTCCCTCAATCGCGTCGTCAGCAGAGGAGACTAGCACGCAGTCCGTGTCCTCAATCGCCGCAACATGCACGCCCTGCCAAGGCGTGCCGTCAACCAGATCCTGCATCTGCGGCGAGCGGGCCCAAGGAACCAAAGGGCCATCCTTGGGTGTCAACCGCCAGAGTCCCTCGTAGCCGATCGCGCGCGCCCACAAGGCTGGGGCATCGGCATCGGACAAGTCCGGACGTTCCGCAGGAACCGACACGCTCACGTATCGGCACGAGATCTCCGGGATGCGCATATGCGGTGCGACGCACGAACCCAACACGTGCATGCGGTCGTGCGAAAGCTCACACCCATCCGCAGAGAAGGCTCGTACGTCCAGATCGACTTCGCCGTACTCGTCCAGGCCATCCCGCTCGCCGCACACGTCCGCCGGATACGAGAACACCGCGTGCAACAGCGCACCCTTCTCACCACTCGGCACCGCACGGCACGAGACCAGCTCCATGTCACCCGGCAGCGGGCGCTCGTCGCAGTTGCGCACCATCGCAATGTCGGGATGCCCGGCCAACGTGTTGGCCATCGACCTCAGCCGCGCCAGGTGCCTGCCCACGTTAGTCGTGGCACGGGCGACGCATACGCCCTGCTCGTCGAGCGCCTCCACCACAACGGTCTGTGTTGCATCGAGCACGCAGAGCACCAGCGCGTGTCGTCCGTCCTCCAGCCCCACGATGCGCGCGGGCACCGGCAGGTCCCCTCGAACCCGCGCGGTCGCCCGAAGCGTCATGCCCTCGAGGTCGGTCTCCCCAAGGACCACGTAAATCTTTCCACCGCCGCGACACGTCGTGCCAAACGTCACGCGCGGCCGCCGCCCTGCGGCCATTGTCCCCAGCGCCATTACGAGCTCGCCTGATCCTCCAGGTACCACTTCCAGAACTCGACCGAGGTGAGCTCCTCGCGAGCGGCGGCCCACTGCGCATACACCTCGTCGTGGCGCTTGTCGAACTCCTTGCGCAGGGCCTTGTACCTGCGGAACAGCTCGTCAAACCGCGCGCGATCCTTGCGGCGCAGGACGCCATTGCGCCCGTCGCGTGAGACTGCCAGCAGCATGTCCTTGCCGCGGATGTCGTTGGGCGGATAGAACCAGCCGTTGTACGGCATCACGCCCAGGCCACCGGGAGCCAGCTTGCCGGGACCACGCTGTCCGTTGTACGTGCCAAAATCCAACAGCTTGGTCACGATGTTGCGCTCGCCCGTGTCGTAGGGGTCGTTGGTGTTGAAGCTCGCACACGCCACCGCCGGCTCCTCCTGCTCAAGCTCCTCGATGGGCACGAGCTTCTCGTTGAACGCGCCGTTCTCGCGCATGAGCTCGGCACCCTTAACGTGCTTGATGAAGTCGGGACCCTTGAGGAAGTCCTCCAGCGCGCGCAGCGACATCTCGGCACCGTCGTAGTTGAACGTCTTGAGGTCGAGCAACGTGACGTAGTGGAAGTTGATCATAAAGTCCACGTGCGGATACACACCCGTGGTGGCCTGGGCAATGAAGGAGTTGCGCTGGAACTGGTAGCGATCCAGCGAGGCGCTGAACTTGTCAAAGAACGTCATGTGCCACAGGCAGATGCCGTTCATGGTGATAAAGCCGCGCGCCGCCCGGTTGCCGTACTCCGCGTCGTCGCCGCGAATGAACAGCGGCAGCGGCAGGCCGCTACGCTCGATGCACGACATGGGAATGCAGCAGTACCACCAGCCGGCGTAGCGGTTCTCGTGATGCGGCGAGTCCGTCTCCACGTGCGTGATGCCCTCCAGCGTGGTGATCACGTAGCGGTCCTCCTCCTCGCCGCGCTCCTTGTACGCGGCGTAGGTGCCGTCCGGGCGCACCCAGCCCGTGTCCTCATGGAACTCGTCCTGCTGCTCGAAGGAGAGCATGGCGCCGCTCACGAACGCGTCGCGGTACTCGTCGCGCACCAGCGTGAGCAGGTTGTAGGTGCGCTTGAGACTCTCGGGCGAGATCTGAACGTCGTCGTCCATGAGCAGCACATGCGTGGCCTTAGGTTCCTGCTCCATGGCCTCGAGCATGCCGCGGGTAAAGCCGCCGGCGCCGCCCACGTTGGGGTTGGGGTGCACGTGGATGCCCGGTCCCTCCAGCCCGTCGGGGTCAAGCGTGCGTCCGTTGTCGATAACGTGCAGGGTGAGGTGTGACGCCACGGGCTCGTCGCACCCCAAGACGCCGTCGCGGAACAGCTCGATGTTGGGGATGACGTAGTCCTCCTTGCAGAAGGTGGTCGTGGCAACCGCAAGCTCCACGGGGCGGATGAGCGCATCGTCTATGCGGGTGTAGTAATACGCCTCGCGCACGTCCACCTTGCCCCGCGTCGTGATCTCGAAGGTGAGGAACAGGGCGTCGATGTCGGGATACGCGAGGTCGAGCACCTCGTACGTTGCAAAGTCGCACGATGTGCGCTCCAGAACCACGCGCCTGGGCCGCACCATGGTGCGCTCGTAGGCAACCAGCGTGATGTCGAACGTGCCCTTTGCCTCCACGTGCAGATGCGCATTGTCCACGCGCGTATACTGGCGCCACTTCTCCCACGAAAGCGCGTTAAAGTAGGTGGCAAAGTCGTAGGTCGTGCGTGTCGCGTCACCAAGGCTGCTCGAACCGTCGTCGGCGCCGTACACGCGGTCGCTCTTGCGCACATAGAGCTCGGGGAACTCGTCCGAGCGTGTCCCGTCGGTAAAGATTACGTTGCAAAGTCGGTAGTCTGTTTGCATGGACCTGCCCTCCATGTGGTGTTCGTCGTGGTGCAACGCCTTGAGTATAAACCATACGGACGCATATGGGACAATACCCGAGTACACCACAGATTGGAGAGCCATGCCCCACACGCAACCGCACACACCAGACCCTTGGGTGTTCGACCAGGCCCAGCATACGCTCCATGAGCTCTTTGGCCCCAACGCGCAGTTTCGCCCAGGCCAATACGAGGCCATCGAGGCGACGCTCTCCCACCGCCGCACCCTCGTGGTCCAGCGAACCGGATGGGGCAAGAGCCTGGTCTACTTTGTCGCCACCAGGATCCAGCGCCAGCTCGGCCTTGGCGTCACCTTGGTAATAAGCCCGCTCATCTCGCTCATGGACAACCAGATCGAGGCCGCCCGATCCATGGGGCTGGTCTGCGAGGTCCTCAACAGCTCGGTCGAGAAGGAGCTGCGCCCGCAGATCCTAGACGACGTGCGCACCGGCGCCGTGGACCTGCTGTTCACCACGCCCGAGACGCTGTTTGCCGCCGACATGCAACAGGCGCTGCCCCATATGCAAATCGGTCTCTTCGTAATAGACGAGGCGCACTGCATCTCCGACTGGGGCCACGACTTCCGCCTGGAGTACACGCGCCTGCGATCGGTCCTGCCCAACCTGGATGGCGTTCCGCTGCTTGCTACCACGGCCACGGCCACCGATGCCGTTATCGACGACATCTGCCTGCAGCTGGGCGGCGACGTGTACGTGTCGCGCGGACCCCTGGTGCGCGACTCACTGTCCATCGAGGTGGTGCGTGCCGCCAACGCCGTCGAGAAGTACGCGTGGCTGCTCGCCAACCTGAGCCAGATGCCCGGCTCCGGCCTGATCTACTGCACCACCACGCACGACTGCGACCGCGTGGCGCAGCTCCTGGAGGAAAACGGCATGCCCGCGCGGTCGTATCACTCCAAGCGCGACCCGGCGGAGCGCACCCAGACGCTGCGGCTCTTCGACCAAAACCGCATCAAGGCGCTCGTGGCGACCTCGGCGGTGGGCATGGGATACGACAAGGACGACATTGCGTTTGTCGTGCATTTTCAGTTGCCGTCGGGCATCGTGGACTACTACCAGCAGATTGGCCGCGCCGGACGCAAGCTGGACCGGGCCTACGCGATCCTTTTGTACGGCGACGAATCCGACCTGCGCATCCAGGAGTACTTTATCGCCAGCGCGTTTCCCACTGAGGACGAGACCAGGCGCGTTGCGCACATAATCGCCTCGGCGCCTGGAGGCGTGCGCTTTATGGACCTGCTCAACGAGCTCAACATGCGCCGGGCCCGCCTCAACAAGGCGCTCGACTTCTTGCAAAACGACGGGTTCGTCGTTAAGGAGGGGCCTCGCTACCGCGCCACAGAGCAGCCGTTTGCCTATAACAGCGCGCACTACGAGGCCATAACCGCGCGTCGGCATGCCGAGCTGCAGAGCGTGGTTGACTTCGCCGAGGGGCACACCTGCTCCAGCCAAGCCGTCGTGCAGGCTCTGGGCGACACGCTGGCGCCCGTATGCGGACACTGCGCGAACTGCCTAGGTGGCCACGTGTTCGCCATGCGGGAGCCGTCCGACCACGACCGGCACGTGGCCTCCGAGTTCGTTGATCGCGACCATCTGGCCATCGTGCCGCGCAAGCGCTGGCCGTCGCGAGACCTGGTGGGAGGCTCGGTCGTGATTCGCGAGCCAAACGAGGAGGGCATGTGCCTGGCGAGGCTGGGATGGGGCCGCTTGGGAGGACTGGTCGCGCAGGCGCTGGATGCGAACGTGCCGTTTGACGATGAGCTCGTGTGGCAGGGCGCAAAGACGCTCGCCCCTTGCGTGCGCACACAGGGCATCGTGGCCGTCGTGCCTGTGCCCTCGCTCACACGTTCGGCTGTGCGCGACTATGCCTCGCGCCTGGCCTGGCAGCTTGGCCTTCCTCTGGTGGACGCCCTCGCAAAGAATCCCGTGCCGCCACAGTCAACGCAGGAGAACAGCTTTTTTTCGTGCAAGAACGCGCTTGCGGGTTACCAGCCGGCTCAAGGTGTGCGGTTGGCTGGCCCCGTGCTGCTCGTGGACGACCTCGTTGACTCAAAGTGGACACTCACCGTATGCGGAAGCCTGCTTCGAGGTATGGGCGCCACAAGCGTCCACCCATTCGTCCTCGCCAACGCCGAACGCGGCTGAGGCGAACTGCCAGTGAGTTTTTCTTCCCTACGGGAACGAGAGGCAACCAGTCGCAGCGCCACGTCATATAACCCGCAGATAAGGACCCCCTAAACTGTGCAGAATAGCCCGCCCTTATCTGCAGGTCGATTACAAAACCGCAGGTCACGGGCTTGCCAAATGCAAATCCGCAGATAAGGGCACCCCAAACTGTGCAGAATAGCCCGCCCTTATCTGCAGCACACCCCCAACGGGCAAGTCTGCACGAACAATGGCGGCATCCTAAGTCCTACACCCATCGCTTGTGGGCCACCAGCATCCGTTGCAACATGCCCTGAAGGCCAGCAAACGAACCGCTTACCTCCGGAAGCTCGTGGCCAAGATACCGCGCAACTACACCCGCCTTTGCATTGAACCGCCTCAAATCCTGCAGGTCGTCATTCCTAAACGTGATGACCTTGTATCCCATGTCCTGGGCCAGCTCCTGGCGCTCGGCATCGGGCACCTCGCGACCCTCATGGGCATCCTCGCCAAAGAACTCGACGATAAGTGCAAACTCAGGCCAGTACAGGTCGGGCATGATGTGACGGTGACGCGTCTTTTGCCACAGCCCGGAAGGAACGTCGAGCACCCAGTTGGAGCGCGGGCGCGGCAGCGCAAGGCCGCCCCACATACGCGGCAGGCACAGCATAAGGTAGAGGGCCGTCTCCATCGGTGAGTTGAGGCCGTCTACAGCCCAACGAATTGCCTCGTAGGCACGCGTTGCACCGCGATTGTGGTTGACGCTTGTTACGAACGCGAACAGTTGGAACGTGTTCACGAGCGGCACATCCCTGTTCTTGAATCCCCTCTTGGTATCCTGCTTGGAATACGTACCGCATAACTCGCAGGCAAGTTCCGCCAGCACGACCGTGTACTGCCAGTCCGCCAATCGCTCCTGGCAAATGCCCCGAATGCAGCACGCAACAAGGACGAGGCAGAACTCCGGCGAGCACACGAAGTCCGAGCCCGCTACGCACAGTGCGCCCAACGGCACGGTACCATTCCATTGGTGAATCTTCACTCCAACAAGGCGAGCACGTGGCACCGCATCCTTGGATAGCAAATCCAACGGCAAGTCCTGAGGAAACCCACGTGCAAGATACGCTTGCCGCTTATCGTAGACATGCTCTTTCTTGAGTTCGGCCACCGTGCTTGGCGCCCTTTCCAAGCTGCAAACATTTGTGCGCAAGCTATCGGCCGTCGCCTTCACTTGGGTATTGCGCCACCACCACAGGGCCCACACGTGTCCAAAAACAACAGACATGCATCCCTCCCTTCCTCGAAGCAACTACAGGGAGACAACGCTACACAGGTGGTTTCTCACCAAGTTCGCAGTGGAAGCACAACAATTGCCCCGCTTTTGGCATTTTGCCTGCTAGAAGTGGTTGTCGCTATCGGATCTATTCGATTTAAGAATCAGTCTACGTCGGCAGGCGGCCGCCATTGCAAGACGAACGGTAGATTGAGGGCACCACGTGAGGGCCTGCAGATAAGGGGGGCCTAAACTGTACAGATAAGCCCACCCCTATCTGCGGGCCAATCACAAAACCGCAGGTCACGGGCTCGTCAATCAAAAATCTGCAGATAAGGGCACCCTTACCTGTACAGTTTAGGGTGCCCTTATCTGCAGATTTGCCGCGAGCATGCAAAAGCAGCATGAGGGTTATACTAGTGAAAACTTAAAGCGTGCCACAAGGAGATCATCATGCCCCGTGCGTCCATCGTCATCCCCTGCTACAATGCCGAGCGCTTTGTGGAGGCCACCCTCCAGAGCGCCCGCGCCCAGACCGAGACGAACACCGAGATCATTTGCGTGGACGATGGGTCTACCGACGGTACGCTCGATCTGTTGCAGCGCCTCGCCCAACAGGACTCCCGCATATGCGCTATCTCTCAGCAAAACGCGGGCGAGGGTCCAGCGCGCGACGCGGGCCGCGCGGCGGCGACCGGCGACTGGCTGTACTTCTTGGATGCCGACGACTTTATGCAGCCCACGCTGTTGGAGGAGACCATCGAACGCGGAGAGCAAACCGAGGCCGATGTGGTCATTTTCAAGACGCAGGAGCTGGACGACCAGACCGGGGAGATTCGCGACTTCAAGTACTGCTTCGAGGTGGAGTGGCTCGGCGGACTGGACGTGTTTTGTCCCCTTGAGCATCCCACGCGCATCTTTAACTCGTTCCAAAACTGGGTGCACAACAAGCTCTTTCGCGGGTCGTTCGTGCGTGAGCACGGCCTGGAGTTCCAGCACGTGCGCCGCTCCGCCGACCTGCTCTTTACCTGCCGCGCGCTCAGCGAGGCCTCGCGCATTGCGCTGCTGGACCGGCAGCTGCACCTGTACCGCGTCAACAACCCTCAAAGCGCGCTCTTTACCAGCGATGTTGCACCGCTCGACTTTTACGAGGGCCTCTTAGCGCTGCGCGCCGCGCTTGAGGAGCACGGCACGTGGGACCTGTATCACGACGCCTTCGTGAGCTGGGCACAGGAGGGCGTGTCCATGAACCTGCAGCGCACGCGGTCGTACAAGGACTTCCGCACCATCGTGGACACCTTGCATGCGGGAGGGGCCGAGAAGCTCGACCTCATGGGCGTCTCGCGCACGGTTGCCGTCAACCCCGACCGCTGGGACCGTTGCCACACGCTCATGACAAAGTCCCGCGAGGAGCTGCTCTACCTGTACTTCTCACTCGAGAAGCGCGAGACGAGCTACCTGCGCACCGAGTGCTCGTGGAAGGACCTGCACCTAGCCAACCAGCAGAGCTGCATCGAGGAACAGGACCGCATCCTCAAGCAGCAGCACGAGGACTTCCACAATGTGCTCAACTCGACGTCGTACAAGGTGGGCCGTGCCATCACCTCGATGCCACGCAACGCGACTAGGCTCCTGGGACGCAAGGCCGAGTAGGACCAGCGCAGAACGGCGTGTTCTTAAGGAGGTCTCCCTACTCCCCCAGCTCGAAGTAGGTGCCAAAGCCGTCTAGGTTGGGGTTGAGGACCGCATCGCCTGCCGAGAAAAACTCGGCGTGGCGAACCAGCATGCGGCCCTTCTCAGAAAGGTAGCGCTCGCGCAGACGCGCGTCCGTCCGTTCACGTCCCCTCGACGCGAACTCGCGGTGGTAGAGCACTGCATGCGCGGCAACCGTGGACACATAGCCGCGCTCCCGCGCCCGCAGGCAAAAGTCGCCGTCGTTGAACCCCACCGCCAGCCGCTCGCTGTAGCCTCCCAGCTCGTCGAACACCGACCGGCGCACCATCTGACAGGCGCCGGTAACCATGCTGTAGTCGCCAGGCATGGCCACGGCATACGCCGGCCCCAGCGCGCCGCCCTCCACGTTTTGGCACACATGGCAAAAGTCACCGTTGGGGTTTGCCACCAGACCCACGTGCTGCACCAGGCCGTCCGCATACAGCAGCTTGGCGCCCACGACGCCCACCTCGGGACGGGCAAAGCAGCGCAGCAGCTCCTCTATCCACTCGGGCTCTATTACCTCGGTGTCGTTGTTGAGCAGCACGACATACTCGCCCGAGGTGTGCTCCACGCCATAGTTGACGAGCGCCGAGTAGTTGAACGCCCCCGGCTCGGGCGGCTCCCACGTTACCACGCGCACGCGATCGTCACGAGCGCAGAGCTGGTCATAAAGCGCAAACGTGCGCTCGTCCTGGCTGCCGTTTTCCACCAGCACGATCTGGAACCTGGCATACGTCGAGCGCTCCAGAATGGAACAGACGCAGGCGCTCAGCAAGTCCGGATGATCGCGTGTGGGAATCACGATGCTCACCTTGGGCAGGAAGTCGGTCAGCTCGTAGCGCACGTCGTAGGTGTAGGGCAAGGGGCCATCCACCACGTACGCCGCGATACCACGCCGCGCCAGATGCGCCTCCAAGGCGTTTCTTCCCGCCTCGTGGGCATAGGGCTTCTGATCTCCTCCGCCCGCCGTGGAACCCTCGTGGTCGCGCCAGTGGTACAGCACGCGGGGCACGTGCACGACGTTGCGCGCGACCTCGAATGCCTTGAGCGTGAGGTCGTAGTCCTGCGCGCCCGATAGCGCGACGTCGGTGCGCTCGGTGTGGTCCAGCACGAACCGACTCACCATGAGCAGGTGGGTGATGTAGTTGTGCGTGTAGAGCTTGCCATAGTTGGGGAAGGTCTTAAACGCGGGCGTGCGCACGCCGCCTTCGCCCAGGCGGTCCTCGTCGCAGTACAGCAGGTCGACCTGCGAGTTTTGACCAATGGCTTGCACATAGTGCCACAGGGCGTCGGGCTCGAGCACATCGTCGTGGTCGAGAAACGCCACGTAGTCGCCCTGTGCCGCCGCAATGCCGGCGTTGGTGTTCTCGGCGATGGAGCGATTTTCCACCTCAAGGACCCGCACGCGCGTGTCCGAAACGCCACGCAGCACCGCATCGACCGGCTCGCACGCGCCGCTCGCGTTGACCACCACCAACTCCCATTGGCCATACGACTGGCGCAGGACCGACTCGATAGCCTCCCGCACAAACGCGGCATCCGGCCGAAACACCGGCATCACCACGCTTATGAGCGGGGCCTTGGCGGCGTCTAGCTCTGCGGCCATGCGGCGCTGGCGCTCGAGCTCGGCCTTCGTGACCCTGTGCGTCTGGAACCACAGCCCGTACTCGGAGTCTGCCGCCGCACCGGCAATGCGCAGACGGGCATCTGCCAGCATGCCCTGCGCCCGCGGCGCGTTCATGCCTGCGAACCCCGCCAGCGTCTGGTCGTCAGTGAGCGAGGCGATTACGTAAAAGGACTGCACGGACTCGGGCAGCACGCACGAACACGTGACCAGCCGCTCTTCCTGTGACGCGTCGCGCACGTTAGGAACCACATGGTCCTCCAGCACGAACACGGTCGCGGACAGCCTCACGCCACGATCGTCGAACGCCTCAAGCCCCACCGGCAGGGTCGCATCGTCTGTGGGAAACGACGCCCGCACGCGCCACACCACGTTGCCCTCGGTCGAGGGAAACGCCTCGGTAATCTGCACCAGCGGCCATCCCCAGCGCACGCGCTGTTCCATCCCACGCAGGGCCTGCGCGATCTGTGGCTTGGTGGCTGTGAGCAAACGGGAGCGGACCTTGGAGCGAAGCGCGGGAAACTCCAGCCGACCTATTACCTGGCCCTCCATCAGCACGTCGATGGTTATCTCTTTGGCAAGCAGCGGCACGACGGCGACCCAGGAGCCAGGGCCGTCGTGCGGAATCAGGTCGCAGGGCACCTGTCCGCCACCCTTCACCCGCGCGATGGCGGCCAGCTCGGCAGACGGCACCAGCGTCTCGAACGCGACATAGCCCACGCCCTCGCCCCTGCACATGGCTGTGGCACGAACCAATGACTTACCCCTCGAGCTTCTCTGCTGGGTCTTTTGGGCATAGCTGTCGCGTGCCATGGCGTCTCCTTGGCTCAAAAAGCGTGCACTGCTATTCACTTTACCATGGAATCCGGCGCCCTTTGGCGCTACCGCAGGCTCTCCAGTGGCGGATGCGCTAGGTCCTTGTCGGAGAGCACGAGCTTGGCGGGGTCAAACGCCTCGTCGCCCTCGAGCGCGGGCCACTCGATGCCAATGGCTGGATCGTTCCACATGAGCCCGCCCTCGTCGCCGGGATGATAGACGTCGTCGCACTTGTAGGAGAACTCCGCCTCATCGGAGAGCACCAGGAAGCCGTGCGCGAAGCCGCGCGGGATAAAGAGCTGGCGGCGGTTCTGTGCAGAGAGGATCGCGCCCTCCCACTTGCCCCACGTGGGGCTTCCCGGGCGCAGGTCCACGCACACGTCGAACACCGTGCCGTGCAGCACGCGCACGAGCTTGGCTTGGGGATGCTCAATCTGAAAATGCAGTCCTCGCAGCACGCCGCGGGTGCTGGAGGACTGGTTGTCCTGAACGAAGTCGCAGGTGATGCCGCCTGCCTCGAAGTCCGGGCGCTTGTAGGTCTCCATAAAGTAGCCGCGGCGGTCACCATACGACTTTGCGTCTACGATGATTACCCCTTCAATCTCGGTCGTGATAAACGTAAAGTTGCCCGAGGACACCTGTGACATATGGACTCTCCCCACCCATGGTCGTTTGATTTTGCATTTCCATCATACCCGATTGGGGTGAAGTTCGCCTGCGAAGAGGTACCACGCCAGGACATAAGCCCGAAACCGCCCGAACGCGCGTCCTGGCGGTCGCCATTCCAGGAAAAGTGGACAATTTTTGGGTCCCCGGCTGCCGTCCGCTCGCACGTATGCCCTAGCGCCTTGCAAACATCGTCATCACAATCGTCACAACGTGCCCTGATGCCGCCTCGGGCGGTGTCCGTAAGGTACCTTTTCCCAGGCCGTACTGAGGGAACCGTCCCCTGGACCGTCCCCCGAGCACAGAGTCGCAAACGGACACCACGTGGAGGATTAACCATCGGGCGCACATTCTTGGTATAGTAGTGCGCATGAAGACGCTAGCTGTAATACCCGCATACAACGAGGAGGACTGCATCGAGCAGACGGTGCGTTCGCTCATTGCGACCTGCCCCGACGTGGACCATCTGGTGGTCAACGACGGATCCACCGACGCCACGCAGCGCATTTGCGAGCGCTGCGGGTTCACGCACGTAAACCTCGCCATCAACTGCGGACTTGCCTGCGGGTTCCAAACCGGCATGAAGTACGCGCTGCGCCATGGCTACGACGCCGTGGTCCAGTTTGACGCCGACGGCCAGCATCTGCCCGAATACATCCCAGCCATGGCAAGAGCCATGGAGGAGCAGGACGCCGACATCGTGATTGCCTCGCGCGTGCTTGCCGGTGAGCGCATCGAGGGCGCGCGCGGCGCCGGCTCGCGGCTCATCTCCACACTTATACGCCTCACGTCCGGCGTGAGGCTCACGGACCCCACCTCGGGCATGCGTATGTACAACCGACGCATGATAGAGCTCTTCGCACACGGGCGCGACCTCACGCCCGAGCCCGACACGGTGGCGCTCATCGCCCGCAGGGGCGGTCGGGTGATCGACGTTCCCGCCACCATGCAGGAGCGCCAGGGCGGGCAGAGTTACTTTGACCTGCCCCACGTCGTTCGCTACATGAGTCGCATCTGCGCGTCCATTCTCTTCTTCCAATGGTTTAGATAGGAGTGCGCATGTCCCTCACGCTTCGCATCCTGTGCATCCTTGGATCGGCCATCACCTTCCTCGTCATCGCCAGCCGCGTGCGCAAGGCGCGCGTGCGCATAGACGACTCGGTGTTTTGGATCGTGTTCTCGTTTGCCCTGCTCATCATCGCCCTCTTCCCCAACATACCCAGCTTCTTCGCGCATCTGTTTGGGTTCCAGGCAACCAGCAACTTCGTGTTCTTGGTCGTAATTTGCGTGTTGCTCATGCGCGAGTTCTCAAACACCATAAAGATCTCCACGCTCAACGCGCGACTGGACGAGCTCGTGCAGGAGCAGGCATTGCAGTCCATGGAGGAGAAGACCGATGACCAGTGAGACAAGCCAAGCGAACCCCATCAAGCTGAGCGTGATCGTGCCCTGCTACAAGGTCGAGCAGTACCTGCCCAAGTGCCTTGCGTCACTGGTGGGCCAAACGTTGCAGGACATGGAGATCGTGTGCATCAACGACGGCTCCCCCGATCGCTGCATCGACATCCTGCACGAATGGCAGCGGCGCTACCCTAACAAGATCGTGATAATCGACAAGCAAAACGAGGGCGTGTGGCGAGGCCGCTGGGACGGCATCCGCGTGGCACGGGGAGAGTACATTGGCTTCTTGGACAGTGACGACTACGCTGAGCCGGATTTTGCCGAGCGCCTGTACACGGCCGCACGCGACGCCGACGCCGACATTGCCGTGTGCGGCTTCAGTCGCATCGACCTGGACACGGGCAAGGTGCTCTCGCGCGAGCTGTGCGTTGCGCGCGAACCCTTCTCGATTGCCACAGAGCCCGGACGTATCGTCGAGCTTAACGGGGCGCCTTGGAACAAGGTGTTTCGCGCAGAGACGCTCAAGGGCATGCACGACCTCACCGAGCCACCTCCCGTGCTCGACGACCTCATGTTCCAGCTGCTCGCTTACCTGGAAGGACGGGGCACGGTGTGCTTCGTGCCCGTCTCCCTTGTCAACTATATGGTACGTGCCGGCTCCATCATCACATCGGTGAGCGAGGAGCAGGTCGATGCCGTGTATCGCGCGTTCGTGGAGGTGCGCGAGTGGTACGAGCGCGACGAGGCGCCCAACGACCTTTTGGAGGCGCTCGACGCGGCCGCCTTCCTGCACCTGGGCATCTCGCTCAACTATCGCCTCTCGTACAACAAGGACGTGGACCTGCATGCGGCAGTCGAGCGCTGCACGCACTACCTGGACGAGCACTTCCCCACGTGGCGCCACTCCCCCTACATCTGCGGACGCTACGCGCGCATCAACGGCCAGTCGTTTAGACGGCTGCTCACCTCCTCGCGCATGTACCGGCTGGGGCTCCTGCCGCAGTTCCTGGGCGCATACCGCACCATCACCGAGATGGCCCAATTCGACATAAAGTGGTAGCGGCATGGCCGAAGTCAGCATAATTATGGCGGTGTACAACTCCCAGGAGTACCTCGCCGCAGCGGTACAGAGCATCCTAGACCAAGACTACGACGACTTTGAGTTGGTACTCGTTGACGACGGCTCCACAGACTCCTCGGGCGCCATCTGCGACCAGCTTGCCGCAGACCATCCCAACGTGGTGGCGTATCACACGGCAAACGGCGGACAATGCCATGCACGCAACTATGCGCTCGATCGCATTTCCAGCCCCTACGTGGGCTTTAGCGACAACGACGATTACTATCTCCCTCACCTGCTGCGTGACAACATGGCCATCCTGCACCAGACTGGTGCTGACTGCGTGTACTATGGCAGGCGTCTGGACATCTACGACACCATTTCCAGCAAGCCGCGCGTGAGCACCATATGCCCAAAGACCAAAGCCGTGTATGCCGGTGAGCAGATTCACACCCACTACGACGAGGTGCGCAGCGGCAGCGATGCGGTGTGGGCATGCATCTACAGACGTAAGGTAATCCAGGAGCACGGACTGCGCTTTGACGAGCGCCTGCGCCACGGATGTGAGGACATCCTGTTCACGCTGCAGTTCCTACAGAGCGCCCAATGCGTGGCAACAAATCCGCAGGTTTACTACAACTGGATTCGCCGTGCCTCTCACAGCTCGTCGTTTACCATCACCGACGATTTTAAGCTGGGTTTCCAGATGACCGTGGCACTTGAGGAGCGCATGATGCGGGATTGGGGCGTCTACGACCGCATGCCCAGCTACTACGCCGACCACATGGCGGGCTGCCTGCTCAATCCCCTAGAGACGGCACTGCTCGCCGGAATGCCGTCCTACAAGCAGATGCTTCCCCTGTTTTCGTGGGTAACGCAGGTAATCGAACCGTATAAGAAGGACATGGGCAGGCGCATAACGAGCCTGCCGCGCCGCGTTTTTTGCTCGCTGGTTCTCAACGGACACTATCGAATTGCATACCGATGCATGAAGCTCGCGGCCGTGTATCTTTCGAAGACCAAGCGATAGCGCCAGGCTAGAGTACGACCGCCTTACAGGGCGTGATGAGGCCGACCCTAAACGATGCGGCTACTTCGATTCGTAGCGCTTACCGTCACCCACGTCCAGGACGAGCGGCGCGTGCGTCTTGCGCTGGTCTTCGGGAGGAAGCTGCATGTAATCGCCATACAGGTCTGAGCAGAATCGATCCCAGTCGTGTGGAGCATATACGGTAAGATCGCCAAACGGCAGCTCCACCGGAGGCATGAGGGTGGTCTCATGGAACGGATACGGCCGTGCCGCCGAGGGGTTGCCCCACCACGTTCCCGGATGCTTGGCCACGCACGCCCGCTCAAAGCGATGCCGGAGCCTGTCCTGGTTGGTCACGAGTCGTAGCACCCCACGAATGGTGCGCCACCCGACCAGCGCCACCTTGCGCCACGACAGCGACTTGAGCACGTTGGGATCCTTTATGCGGTAGATGTAGATGAGCTTGGTCCACAGCTGCGTGCGACGCAAGTGGCCCACTCCGTGGTCATCGCGCTTCTCATCCAACCTGATGTAGGGGAACACGTCCACGAACACGCACTCGTCACAGCCCGCCTGCTGGGCGTCGCTCTCAATAAAGGTGGTGTTCTTGGCATACAGCTTGCCCCACAGGACGTACTGCGACGGGTCCTTGGCCATAACGTGCAGGGTCATGTCGTCGGGCAGCTCGCTCTCGCACAGCTCCTCAAAGCGCCTGAAGTCGTCAATGGGCATGCCCACGTCGATGTCGTCGTCCCAGGGGATAAAGCCCTTGTGCCGCACGGCCCCCAGACAGGTGCCGCCGTCAATCCAGTAGATAAGCCCATGCTCCCTGCACATGCGATCAATCTGGGCGAGCATGTCCATCTCGATTTGTTGAACACGCTCAAGCGTTCCCTCTGGATACCTTGCCATAACAACGTCTCCATACCCTGTAAGGGGACCGCCGTGCGGGTGGTCCCCCGCCATCACCTACTCGCTTGACCACAGCATGCGCTGGTCACGCGCCTCCATATACCCCTTAAACGCATAGTAATCCATGGGGGTGGTTACCTTTATGTTCTCGGCCGGTCCCTGCACCGTGTAAATCGTGTGACCATAGTGGCTCATGAGACTAACCGAGTCTATGAACTCATCCAAACCATCCTTCTGCGAGCGCAGGTGCGCCTCGTAGAGTTGCTCGAGCAAAAACGCCTGCGGGGCACGCGCAAGACCCACCTCAGCACGCGGTATAACCTGGCTCACAGCACCGTCTTCGCTGGTGAGTACGATAGTCTCGATAGCCGGGGCTACCGTTGCCGTGCACCCACGCTCCCGCACCGAGCGCACGCAGTCGGTGATGGTTTGCTCGTTGATGAGCGGACGCACACCGTCGTGCACGAGCACGATGGCGTCTTGGTCGCCGGGATGGGCGTCGTGCAGGGCCGTGACGCCGTTGCAGATGGACTCCTGGCCAGTCGAGCCGCCCGCGACCACGCGAATGGGCACGTCGTAGTGCCGCCTGTCCAGCACGCGGCGCAGGTAGTCGATCCAGCTCTCCAAACACACGACCACGACGCCCGTTACCAGCGGATGCGTCGCAAAGTGCTCGATGGTGTAGTCGATTATGGGGCGCCCACCCAGCTCCAAGAACTGCTTGGGCCTCTTGCTGCCCCCCATGCGACGTCCCACGCCGCCGGCAAAGATCACCGCCTCAACTCGCATGTTCGTATCCCTCCGCGTTGGTTGCTCGCCATATTATGGCACAGGTTACGAAGCGGGAGCGGTCGTGACGTCCCAGTCCTCGATCATGCGGCCATACAGCTCCGTAAGGGAAAAGTCGGGCTCCCAGCCCAGGGCGCGCATGCGCGAGACGTCCATGCGAATGCTGCCGCTCACGGCATAGCGCCGAGCCGCGTCCTCGTCCACCACGCGCGTTACCTGCGTGGTGGTTCCAAAGGTCTGCGCCACCATCTGCGCCATGTGATAGATGGAGCAGTAGGTGTCCTCATTGGCCACGTTGTAGGCAAGCCCCCGCTCGCCGCGCATCGCCAGCATGAGCAGGGCCCGCACCGCATCGGCCGTGTACACGTACATGTTCTGCTTGGAGCCGTCGGTAAGAAGCGCGATGTCGCGGCCCTCAAGGCAGCAGCGCGCGAACTCGGCAAACACGCGACGGTCGGTGCTTGCAATTCCCGGCCCGAACGACTGGGCCAGACGCGCCACGCACACATCCACGCCATACTGGCTCGCGTAGGCAGCGCACAGCGTCTCGGCCAGCTGCTTGGCCTGCGGATACGAGCTGCGCACGCTCATGGCGTCGAGCTCGCCACCTCGGCTCTCGTCCAACTTGCCCGCGTCACCGCTGCCATACACCTCCATGGACGAGACGAAGCACATCCGAGCGCCGTGTGCCCGTGCGAGCTCCAGCATGGCCTGCGTGCCCGCAACGGTGGTGGTGATGGTATCCACAGGCCGCTCCACCATGAGCCTGCTGTCGGTGTTGCTCGCGCAGTGCACCACATAGTCGCACCCTTGAAGAGCCGGCACCTCCCCAAGCGAAGCATCCCAGGACACTATGTGCACGTTGCTGTCCGCGCCAAAGGCCGCCCTGGCCTTGGGCACGTTGCGAACCGGGAGCACCACACTGGTCTGGGTGTCGCAGCGTTGGTTACGCCGCATCAGAACGCGCGCCAGCAGGCCGCCAATAAGCCCCGTGGCACCCGTAATCACCACCCGCGAGCCGTCGAGCATACCCCACGCAATGCGCTCATCGGCCGCAAGTCGCTCCACGTCCTCGTTGTAACGCACTCCCATCGTGCCTCTCCTAACCCGCCTCACAGAGTCCATAGAACAGCGGCACCTTGTGGACATCCCCTCTGCCTGTGGCATAATGTCCCCATGGCTAAGTCAGTAGCAAAAAACGCGCTCTACAGCGGAATTCGCACCGTGGGCACCATGCTGTTTCCCCTTGTTACCTATCCGTACGTGACAAGGGTACTTTTGGCGGACAACCTTGGCAAGGTTGACTTTCTTGTCTCCATTATGTCGTACTTCACTCTTATCGCCCAGCTTGGCATTACTAATTACGCCACACGGGAGGGAGCACGGGTAAGAAACGACCGTTCCAAACTCGATCAGTTCTCGTCCGAGGTGTTTACCATAAACATGGGCTCGACGCTCTTGTCTTACGCACTGCTCGCCGTCCTGTTCGTCTCGTGGCCTCACCTGCAGGGATATGGCCAGCTTGTTGCCATAGAGTCCGCAACCATTATTGGCACCACCATTGGCGTGGAATGGCTCTACACGCTGAGCGAGGACTTTGGTTACATTACCGCACGGACGCTTGTGGTGCAGGCCGTGTCTGCCGTGCTGCTCTTTACGTTGGTAAAGCAGCCTTCGGACTACATGCTGTATGCGGCCATCATGGTCTTCTCGGCGGTGGGAGCAAACGTTTTTAACTTTGTGCGCTCTCGTAGGTACGCGACCATCCGCCTGGTGTGGGGGTTCGACGTGAGGCGGCACCTTGTTCCCATGCTCATCTTGTTTAGCAACGTGCTCGCAACCTCGGTGTACATAAACATAGACGTCACGCTGCTGGGAGTTATACGCGGTGACTACGAGGTGGGACTGTATGGCGTGTCCGTGAAAATCTACACGCTGGTAAAGCAGCTGCTCTACGCCATCGTTATGGTGTCCGTTCCCCGTCTGTCACTCTATTTGGGCGAGCGGAGACAAGAGCGCTACCAAGAGCTGCTAGGGTCCATTCTGCACGCGCTACTCGTTACGGTGTTGCCGGCCATCCTGCTGTTGTTCCTGCTCTCAGATTACGTGGTACTCATTGTGGGAGGCGAGGCCTTTGCCGCATCGGCCGAACCGCTGCGCATCCTGTGCTTTGCGCTTGCCCCAGCGGTGTTTGCCGCGTTTATCGTTAACTGCGTGCTGCTGCCCAACCGAGCGGAGCGCCTGATCCTGGTTTCCACGGCGGTAGGAGCCGTCTCCAATCTCGTGCTCAATCTTGTGGCTATTCCCTGGTTTGGCGCGGCCGGAGCGGCCTGCACGACCGCCATCGCGGAGGTCCTGGTCGTGACCACCGGAACCTGGCTTGGCAGACGATTCTGCAGCTATAGGGCCTTGCTCAAAGGACAGCTCTCCGCATGCTTGAACGTTGCGCTGGGCCTCGTTGCCATAGCGGCAACGCACTTTGCGATTACGTATTGGCTTGGCACCTCGCTGATAACCTTCCTAGCGAGTGGCTTTGCCTGCATCCTGGTCTATGCGTTCGTGCTCGCGCTGCGCAAGGATACCTTTGCGCAACGGCTTCTCGCTCGCCTCAAGCACGCCACACCCAACCATAGCTAGAGGTTCCCATGACACTTGCCACCTACATACAAAAGGCCAAGAACTCGACCTACCTCAAGGCGGGCGTGTGGGCCATCGGCGCCGAGATTCTCGTGCGAGCCGTGGCCTTTTTGGCAACCCCCATCTTTACGCGCATCCTTCCCCAGGACGTGTACGGAGACGTGCGCACATTTGAGTCGTGGCTCAACATTTGGGCGCCGCTGCTCTCACTGGGACTGTTTACCAACATCGAAGTGGCCCAGTACCGCTACAAGGACCAGTTCGAAGAGTACACCGGTTCGGTCATGCTGCTCATCGTGCTGTTGGGCGCAGCGTTTGGCTCTCTGGCCTTCCTGTTTAGGGAGCAGCTGTGCCGACTGCTCGACTACACGGGGGCGATGCTGGCCATCGTGGTGCTCTACAGCGCCTTCTATAGCTGCATACTGGTGCGCATGCGCTACCACCGCATCCGCCTGGCCTACAAGCGGGTCACTCTGCTCTCCATGCTCGCGTCGGTTCCCGCGCTCCTCATCGCGGTCGCGGCCTGCCTTGCGGCCACATCGCGGGGCGTAAGTGGACACGACTTGCTTGACGTGCGCGTGATCAGCTTCTACGCACCCATACTATGCATTGGCATCGTGGTGTTTTCGCTGGTGGTCATGCGTGGCAAGGTGCGCCCCAACACCGGCTATTGGCGCTATGCCGTACAGCAGTCGGCTCCTCTTATCATGTACCAGATCTCGCTGCAGATTCTCACCCAATCCGATCGCATCATGGTGAAGTCCTTTGTGAGCTCGTCGGCGGCCGCAATCTTTTCGGTGGCCACCACGGTCATCTACATCGTGGAGATCCTGCACCGCGGCTTTGAATCGGCGTGGATTCCCTGGTTCTACGCACGCCTGGACAAGCGCGACTTTGCCACGGCGGGCAAGGCCATCGTGCTGGTTATGGTGGGCTTTGCCGCCATCTTCGTGCCTGTGCTACTTGCCGGCAGGGAGATAATCCTAGTGCTGGGCGGATTCAAGTACCTGGAGGCCATATGGCTGCTTGGCCCCATGCTGGGCGGCGTGCTCTTCCAGTTCCTCATGCTCAAGCTCGCCGACATCGAGAAGTTCTACGATCGAAGCAGCGCCGTGGGCGTAATCAGCATCGTCGTTGCCGTAGTCAACGTGGGACTCAACTACGCAGCCATTCAGGTGGGCGGTTACATGGCCGTCTCGTACACCACCATGATCTCCTACTTCATTGCCGTGTGCCTGCACCTGCCCGTGGTGCGACGGGTCGCGCCCGAGCTCACCCGCCACGTGCTCGTGGCGATGGCAGCATGTGGCGTTCTATGTGGGTTCCTCGTACTGGGGATGAGCGTCTACGCGCTTCCCAACGTGCTGCGCTGGGTACTCATCGCGGCGTTCGCTGCTGCAGCCGCCGTCGCCGCCCTCAAGTTCATGCGGACTCACAAGGCATAGCCGCTCCGCGTCACGACCCTTCCCAAAAAAGTGTACACGGGATTATTAAGGTATATAAAAACACCAGTTGGTACATCTGCCAGATGAATCGCATGTACGCTTCCTATTCTATGGAGTGTACATGCGATTCATCTTGGCGGGGATTTATCTGGGGTTTTGTGTTTACTGAATAGTTGTGTGTACACTTTTTTGGCTAATCGGTGACCAGAGAGCCTTCTCTGGTCGCCGGTCACGTGCACGCATCTAGTACTTGCCGCAGAGGAAGGCGACGCGCGTGGCGATTTCCTCCGCAACGGTGAGCTTGAGTCGATAGGGATAGCGCGCCTTGCGCAGGCGGCGCTTGCCAAACTCCATGTAATGGCCAAACACGTCCAGGAACAGCCGGTCCTCGGGCTTGGTCATCTGGTCGTAGTAGAGCTGTCGGTAGAAGTCGGCCGCCTTGGCGGTACGCACGAAGAACGTGCCCTCGCGGAACTGCTTGAGCCGCGTCTTCCACAGCACGAGCCTGCCCTTGCCTGTGGCAGTTACGGTCGCGTCGTGACGGCGATACAGGGCTGACTCGTAGTCGTCGAACACGTAGTGAGCGCCCAGGCCGCACACGACGGCCCACAGCCACGTGTCGGGACCACGCTCGCCATACCCTGGCGGGAATGCGACCTCCTTGAGGGCATGGTTAAACATGAGCGTGAAGCCCTGCCCTAGGCCTGCGCCGTAGTTGAAGAAGCATCGACCCACGTTCATCTGCTCGATGGGCACGCAGGTGCGCCCGCGGCCAATGCGGTTGAGCTCGGCGTCGCACACGGCGTAGTTGGCCGCATACAGCGCCATCTCGTCGTGGCCAAACTCGCTGATGGCCGCAACCGCACGCTCGACCTTGCCTGGCTCCCACACGTCGTCCTGGTCGCAGAACGCGTAGTAGCTCGCCGCGGGCATGGTAAACAGGATCTGCCTAAACGAGTGTCCCGAGCCGAGGTTTCCCCGGTCGTCCTCCATAAGGTGGAACGCGATGCCGTCGTACTCCTGAGCGCAGTAGCGCCGCACGATATCCACCGTGTCGTCAGTCGAGCCGTCGTCGCGAATCCACACGTCAATGTTCTTGTAGGTTTGCGCGATGAGGCTGGCAAAGAGCTCCTCTATGTAGCGCGACCCGTTGTAGGTGGTGAGGACGATGGAGACGGGCTCCAACGTTGCGTTGGTCATGGCGTTACCGCCCCGCGTACATGCGCTCGTAGTAGTCCTGGTAGGCGCCCGAGGTCACGTGCTCCACCCACTCGGGGTTGTCAAGGTACCAGCGGATGGTCTTTACGATGCCCTCCTCGTAGGGGGTCTCGGGGTACCAGCCCA
>JAUMWN010000072.1 GCA_030529625.1 Coriobacteriales bacterium | reverse complement strand
CCAGCCCGAGTCTCGAACACTCTTTCGTGTCAAAGGAGGTCTAACATAGAGATCCCATTAGAGGCTCAACGCCTTGGATTGAAGCCGTATGCGCATGATTTAAATCCCGTGCCTGTCACGATAAACAAAGCAATGATCGAAATACCGCCTAGGTTTGCGGGACAAACTGCAGTGAACCCAGATTCCCAGAACAGAAAGGATCTCACAACGTGGAATGGGAATACTGGGCTGGCCGCTGATGTCAAATACTATGCTGAGTGGATGAAGAGCGAAGCTTATAAGCAAATCGGACACCTTTATCCAAAGGTCAAAGTACCAAAGGAGCAAGGAGGTGGAGAGGTTGCTGCAATTGCCTGGATATGGGCAAGAACCATTCCATGTCCTAATCCCGCATGTAGGTGCCAGACACCGCTCATAAAATCTTTCGATTTGTCACGCAAGAGAGGAAAAGTCTGGCATATCGAGCCAATTATTAATGGCAGGACAATTACGTATGACGTGCAGGGAGGTAGAAGTACGCGTGAGGGTACTGTTAACCGCCGTGGGGCAAGATGCATACATTGTGGTACTACATTTGATTTCCAGTATATCCGCGAACAGGGATCAAAGGGATGTCTCGGCGTTCAAATGACCGCAATCGTAGGAGAAGGAAAAAGGAACAGGGTTTATGTAGCACCGTATGATGAACAGATTGACGCTGCTTCATGCAGCAGGCCAGATGATGTTCCCAGCTGTGAGCTAGTTGGAAAAGCAGCTATGAATGTTGGCAATTATGGCTTTGTCGAAACATCGGATTTGTATACAAATCGCCAGCTAACAGCCTTGACCACCTTTTCAAATCTAGTTCCAAGGGCACAGGAAAGAGCTTGGCAAGATGCGATTTCGGCGGGCAGGAAAGACGATTCAATCGGATTAGCCGAAGGAGGGTGTGGCGCAAAAGCATATGGAGAAGCAATAGGTGTTTACCTCGCCATGCTAGTTGATCAGTTGTCGAATGGCTTATCTTCGATGAGCAGATGGGAATCCACAAATGCACAGATGCATGGAACCTTCTCTCGGCAGGCAATAGCTGTTGTGTGGGATTATGCGGAATCAAATCCATTTTGCAATTCGTCGGGTAGTTATTCGAATCTGAGCGAGCGCCAAATTAAAGCTTTTGCGGGGCTTCCAAATGAATGCGAAGCAGGTGTTGCAAGACAGTTGGATGCACAAAGCGATAGTGGAATGCGTGGAGTAGTAGTTTCAACTGATCCACCATACTATGACAATATTGATTATGCGGACTTATCAGACTACTTCTATGTTTGGTTGAGACAATCACTTCGAGGAACATACCCTGAGCTGTTCAGGACAATGACCACGCCAAAACAAGAAGAGTTGATTGCTTCGGCATTTCGGGACTATGGTGATATTGACGCGAGAAGTCATTTTGAACAAGGAATGCTCGCCACCTTTAAGCAGGTATACAAATACTGTGATTCCAACATTCCACTAACAGTTTATTATGCTTTCAAGCAAAGTGAAAAAGAAACAATTAATGATATCGAATCGTCAGCTTCCACTGGGTGGGAGACAATGCTTACCGCCATTATTAAGGCTGGTTTTTCTGTAACTGGGACATGGCCGACTCGTACGGAAATGGGGCATAGAGTGCTTGCTCATGGATCGAATGCGCTAGCATCGTCCATTGTTCTAGTCTGTCGTAAACGCTCAGCAGATGCGCCAATGGCAACCCGTCGCGACTTCGTTAACACACTCAAACGGGAACTCAAACCAGCCCTTGACAAGCTCCAGACTAGCAATATCGCACCCGTGGACCTCGCCCAATCAGCCATCGGCCCCGGCATCGGCGTGTACTCGCGCTTCTCCAAGGTGCTTGAGGCGGACGGTACGGAGATGACGGTGCGCTCCGCGCTTCAGATCATCAACCAGGAGCTGGACCTGTACTTCTCCGACCAGGACTCGGACCTCGACCGAGAGAGCCGCTTCTGCGTGGACCTCTACACCCAGTACGCCTTCAACGAGATTCGTTTCGGGGAGGCGGATGTCCTCGCCCGCGCGAAGAACACCTCGATCGAGGGCATCACTTCCAAGGGCGCCCTCAGCTCAGCCAAGGGTGTCGTGCGCCTTCTCGGCCGCGACGAAATCAAGGACATGCCCGACCCCAACTTCTGCTGGCTGTTCACACAGCAGCTGGTACAGGCGATGGACACGGGCGGCATCGACGCGTGCGCCAGGATGGTCAAGGACATCTATGACGGACGCGCGGAGAACGCGCGCGCCCTCGCGTACCGCCTGTTCACCATCGCCGACAAGAAGGGGTGGAACCAGGAGGCGTTCGCCTACAACTCCCTCGTGACCTCGTGGCGCGACATAGAGTCCCGCGCCGCGCAGATGCAGGACGAGGAGCCGATACAGTTCACGCTCGACCTCGACGCATAAGGAGGCGCTGACATGGAGAACCACCTCATGGTAGCCAAGGGATTCGACATCCTGCTCAACTCGCTCGTGCCCTACCTCACCCGCGAGCTCATCCGAGAGTACGGCAACGACTGGTGGGACAGGGGCGTGCTCGCGGACCTCAACGAGCAGCAGCGCCGCGACCTGCCTGCGACCGGCTCCGGCAAAGAGCTCATGGACGCGCTCGACGTGATGGCATGCCTGCGCATCCTGGACTTCCAGTGGGGCAAGCTGTTCCGCCGCCTCCTGCCGCGCGACTGCCGCACCTGGGCCATCGAGCTGAAGGGCACGCGCAACAAGTGGGCCCACCGTGGAAGCCAGGACATGAACGACAACGACACCTGGCGCGCGCTCGACACAATGAGTCGTCTCTGCGAGCAGATAGACCCCGACGGCGCGGCGGAGATCAACGACCTCCTGCGCGAGGCTCGCTACGGCAGCAGCCAGGGCTCTGTGGCGGCCACGAGCAACGCCTCGGCACAGCCGGCAAGGGTCAAGCGGGCCGAGACCGTGCAGGTGGCGGGTCTTCCCAGTTGGCGCGACGTGATGGAGCCGCACCAGGACGTGGCCGAGGGCCGCTACCGCAACGCGGAGTTCGCCGCGGACCTCGCGCAGGTCGCGCGCGGTGAGGGCACCCTCGAGTACCGCGACCCGGTGGAGTTCTTCGGCCGCACCTACGTCACGGAAGGCATGCGCGGGCTGCTCGTGCAGTCGCTTCACCGCGTGGCGGGACAGGGCGGAGAGCCCGTGATCCAGCTCAAGACGGCGTTCGGCGGCGGCAAGACGCACTCGATGCTCGCCCTCTACCACATGCTTCGGAGGCGCTACCGCATGGAGCAGGTCCCCAACCTCGCGACCGTAGTAAGGGGCGCCGGCGTCTCCGAGGTGCCGGAGGTGCACGTGGCGGTGATCGTCGGCACGTCCCTCAACCCAGCCAAGGCGAAGCGGCCTCAGACCATGCCCGGAATCACCGTGAACACCATCTGGGGCGAGATCGCGTTCCAGCTCGCGGAGTCCACGGGCAACGCGGGCATCTACGAGTACGTGAGGGACGCCGACAGGCGCGGGGTGTCTCCCGGGTCCCAGGCCCTTGCGGAGATGTTCGACGCGTGCGGCTGTGCGCTGGTGCTCGTGGACGAGCTCGTGGCCTACGCAAAGAAGCTCTATGGCGTGGACAAGCTGCCCGCCGGGTCCTTCGACAACTTCATCACCTTCATACAGGAGCTCACCGAGGCAGCGCGAGCGTCCAAGTGCAGCCTGGTCGTCGCCTCCATCCCCGAGAGCGAGCGTGAGATCGGCGGCGAGAGCGGCCAGCGCGCGCTGGAGGCCATAGAGCACACCTTCGGGCGCATGGAGGCCATCTGGAAGCCGGTCAGCGCCAACGAGGGGTTCGAGGTCGTGCGCAGGAGGCTCTTCCTCGACTGCAAGGACCCCGCGAGGCGCGACGCGGTGTGCAACGCGTTCTCCAAGATGTACAACGAGAACGCGGCCGACTTCCCCGTGGACGCGCGAGAGCTCGACTACCGCGACCGCATGGTCTCGTGCTACCCCATACACCCCGAGGTGTTCGACCGCCTCTACGAGGACTGGGCCACGCTCGAGACTTTCCAGCGCACGCGCGGCGTGCTGAGGCTCATGGCCGCGGTCATCCACGAGCTGTGGATGAGCCAGGACAAGAGTCCCATGATCATGCCGGGATCCCTCCCGCTCGACGTGCCCGGGGTTCGCGACGAGCTCACGCGCTACCTGGACGAGAACTGGAACGGCGTGGTCGACTCCGAGATAGACGGCAAGAAGTCGGTGCCCTACAAGAACGACCAGTCGAACCCGCGCTACGGCCGGCTCTTCGCCAGCAGGCGCGTCTCCCGCACCATAATGCTCGGCTCGGCGCCGGACGTGAGCGGCCAGACCGCGCGCGGCATCGAGCGGTCGCACATCCGCCTGGGCGTCGCCCAGCCCGGCGAGAACATAGCCGTCTTCAACGACGCGCTAGGCTCGCTGCAGGGCTCCTCCTCGTTCCTCTACTCCGACGCGCAGGGCAACCGCTGGTGGTACGACACGCGCCCGACGCTGCGAAAGGTCATGGAGGACCGCGCGCAGCAGCTGCCGAGGGAGGACGCCGAGTACGAGGTGGAGCAGCGCCTCAAGACGTTCCGCAAGGCTGCGCCGTTCAAGGGCATCCACGTCTGCCCATCGACCTCGCTGGACGTCCCCGACGAGCAGAGGCTGCGCCTCGTCGTGCTGCCACCGTCCGCCGCGCATCGCAACGGGCAGGGAGGGTCCGCGGCCATACAGGCAGCGGCGGGCATACTGTCCATGCGTGGCACGACCCCCAGGCAGTTCAAGAACATGCTCGCGTTCATCGCCTGCGACGGGGGCAACGCCGCATCGCTAGAGCAGGCCTCGCGGTCCTACCTCGCTTGGAAGTCGATCTCCGATGACCGCGAGGCGCTGAA
The DNA here is from genome assembly GCA_030529625.1 of Coriobacteriales bacterium. Taxonomy (GTDB): domain Bacteria; phylum Actinomycetota; class Coriobacteriia; order Coriobacteriales; family Atopobiaceae; genus RUG440. The sequence continues at coordinate 11,106 of JAUMWN010000072.1, read as the reverse complement.
CCTCGACATGGCGCAGCAGCGCGAGACCGACCAGAGCCTCCGCCGCGCCGAGGAGACCTTAAAGTCCAGGATACAGGAGGCGTACAGCTGGCTCATCGCGCCGCGCATCGACCTCATGAGCGGGTCCATGGACATCGAGTGGGAGGTGGACCGGATCGCGGGGGGCGGCGAGGACGCCGTGCGCAAGGCAGCCAAGAAGCTGCTCTCCAACGAGGCCGCCATCGAGAGGTGGGCGCCCGCGCTCCTCAAGATGGAGCTCGACCGCCTGCTCTGGAAGGAGCGCAGGGACATACAGGTGAAGCAGCTTTGGGAGCTCCTGTGCACCTACTGCTACCTGCCGAGACTCGCGGACTACTCGGTGCTCGAGAACGCGATATCGCAAGGGGCCGCAAGTACGGAGTACTTCGGCATCGCGGCCGGCGTTGGCGAGGACCGCTACCTCGACCTGAGCTTCAACGTGGCAAGGCCGTTCCTCAACCAGAGCGACTGGCTCGTGAAGCCCGCCGTCGTGGAGGAGCAGATCGAGCGCGAGGAGGAGGCGAAGGCCGAGGCCGAGCGGAAAAGGCGCGAGCGCGAGCTTGCGGTAATCGGGAGCACCGTCGTCCCTGCGCAGACCCCCACGCCCGCGACGTCGCCGTACCCTGGCGAGAAGACCCAGCCGCAACAGCCGCAGCCCGAGCAGCTGAGGCTGCCGCTCTCCTTCACCATGAGCGCCAAGCTGGACAACACGCGCGTGAACAGGGACGTGCGCACCATCATGGACGAGATCGTGAGCCAGCTGATGCAGCTCGACGGTGCGGACGTGGAGCTCTCGTTCGAGGTGCGTGCGAAGGTGGACGACGGTATCCCCGCGCCCACCACCCGTGCCATATCCGAGAACTGCAACACGCTTCACATCGGCGACTACAGGTTCGATGGGTAGGGAGATACTATGGCTCAAGGCGATCTGAATACTTGTCTGCGTACGGATGATTAGCGCCAAAGGGTAGGCATGGCAAGGAACGTTCGTCTCAACAAGAAGGATAGGGAGGCTGCTTCCCGCCGTCTTGCGGGAAAGACCGTCAAGTTCGCCGACGGGACGCTTGGTACGGTGACCAGGGTTACCAGGGCGTCAATAGTCGTGAGGTCGATGGCTGACGGCATACAGCGTCCGTACGCGGTGGTTAGGTCGTTTCTGCGCGGGGACCTCGTGTTTGTCGACAAGTACGACCATGGGTACTTCACATCGCTCCTCAGGAGGCTGGGTGTCGATGCCTTTGACGATGGCGACGATCGTGGAGGCATGTCCCGAGATGAGAGCGTCGAACCGCCTATTGTGCGAACGCCCCAGGTTGAGCAGCTTGACGTGGCGGGCAACATTCGGCTCGTCTGCTTCTTCAAGAACGTCAAGGAGGAGGACCTCGTAAAGCACATGAGTGGCGTTGGCTTCGACGGATTCGACGCGTCCTTGGAGAAGGGCCTAGAGAAGAACCCCTACGTCGCGTTGCGCGAGGCCGAGTACTACCTTGGGTGCTCGATCGAACAGCTCCTGGTCACGTTCGAGGAATTCTTGCAGCGCACCTTCAAGGAGTGCTGCTCTGCGAAAGAGTGGGAGTGGACGGAGCCAAAGAGCACGCATGCCGAGAACGGCGTGCTCGTTCGCGGCGTGAAATGCGTAAACAAGGACGGCGAGCGTTTCTTCTTCGTGCACGCTGCATACCCGGATGACAACTTGCGTCAGTGTGATGCCATTCAGGCCAACTTTGGCAGGCTTAGCCACAGTCTGTCGGAGCTGCACGCCCTTCGACACAACATCCTGCAACCCCGCTCGGATACCATTGCCGCTTTCGAAGCAGCCTTCAAGGGGGCGCGTGGGGCTAGTGGCAAGACGCCTGCGGCAAATACCAGCTCGTCGAGCAATGCAGCGCCTGTGCACGAACCGACCCTATCGAAGAACGCTCGACGAAAGGCTGCGCGGTACGGGAAGGTACCATCTGGTGCGAAGGCGACCCCTGCGGATGCGTCTGGGATGGCGACCGAAAAGCAGGCCAAGCCCATCCACGTGAACGAGTTCCTGGTGAGGCGTTCCTACGGCTCGCACAGGACAAACGGCCACAGCCTCGAACCCATACGGGCGACCGTGTCCATACTGCCCAGGTCGGGAGGCTGCCCAGCCCCCGTCGAGTTCGACGCGTACTGGTGCCCCAAGTGCCGCAAGTACTTCATGGGTGAGGGCACTTACACGAAGCTCAAGAGGCGGGGCTACATCTGCTGCAAGGTTGTCGAGGAGAAGGATCTGGGAACCAAAGGGGTTGGCGACGGTCTCTATGGCAACCTGGCCTCCGAGTCGATCCTCCACATGTACGGCTACACCGTGAACCAGCAGGACGACCTGTCCGAGGCCGAACGTCGGACGATAATCTCGTTCGTCATCGAGAACCGCATACAATCGGCTCAGGACATAGCGCACCTGCTCGAATGGCTCATCTCACAGCGTGAGAGCAATCCCCGCATGTCCGTGGCCGTGAGCAGGTGGAGGGCCGACCTTACCTTCGTGAAGCGATACAAGAAGCCGACTCGAACCGTGCGCGTAGACAGGATCTACGCGAAGATCTAGGAGTCGATGTTGGGTGCCTTGTGTTTGATTAACCCACTATTCCGTAGCTCCGACAGAGCTGTAGAAGTGAGCCATAGTAGAGCATGCCACCAAGGTCAATCAGGGAATCGGTCATCATTCCGTTGAATAACGTACGAATGCTCTTCCACATTTCCGAACCGAACAACCCTTCTCCTGCACACTTTTGCTCAAGCGCGGACGAATAAGCATCGAAGTCGGTGGCATACATGCGGCAGATTGAGATTCTGCCAAGATAGTTGTACAGGGTACCAACGGCATGAAAAACGAGATTGAGGTTCTGCTTGAAATCCGGCTTTGACATCAACTCAGATGTGGCATTCATTCCCTGCTCTATGAATTCGAGCACTGTGACCTCGCCATTGGTATCGCAAACCTTGTCTAGTAAAGAAAACTCTATTGTTTGGTGGAACGTACTTGCTCCTAGCATCTTCATCAGCTCGACTTGCGAGGCGTGATACTCGAGATAACCACGAAGTTGGTTATATTTGTCCCTATTCCCTGCGCCATACCGCGAAATGTCAAGTGCATGGGTGAATTCGTGGAAGATGATGTACTCACAATCCTTCGCGATTGCTGGATGATTAATCTGCTCAAAGACGCGGAAGGTGTACGCGTTGGTTGTGGGGTTGTAAATCACCTCTGCATTTGCTAATTGAGCCCTCATCTCTTCCAGTGACATCGTCTGCAATTCCATCTGAGGCAATGACACGCCTCCCATGAAATCGCGGTATGACGACTCCATGCGCTTGATGTAGCTTATTAGCATGATTCTTTCTTGCAGCGTGAGCAACGACGCACCCCCTATATCGTAATAAATAAAGAAATATCTTACCCACTGAGCAGGCAAAATATACCATCTGAGTGACAGCAGTACGGACGCTCACAACGAGACACTACTGTGCCCAATGAAGATACCCGTATCGGTATTAGCTCGGGCCGTTAGCACCAGCCCCGCATCTCAAAGAAAAGCCATGAGCAAGAGCGCCGGCGCGTACGCCTTGGCATCCTTAACCTTTAGCCTACTGGCTGCTTGGGAGTGCCAGGTAGCGGTCGTATAATCAAGAAGATTCCGACTTCTAGGAGCACCCAATGGCAGCCACATTCAAGTCAAACGACACCTCGATAGCCGACATACTGAGGCAAATCGACTCGGGTTCCGTCCAGCTTCCCGACTTCCAGAGGGGATGGGTCTGGGACGACCACCGCATCAGGGCGCTCATCGCAAGCATCATGAGCTCGTATCCCGTCGGGGCGCTCATGTTCCTAGAATACGGGGGAGATACGGTCAGGTTCAGGCGTAGGCTCTTCACAGGCGCGACGAAAGATGCGACGCCCGACGTGCTCGTGCTTGACGGCCAACAGCGTCTGACCTCTATCTACAACGCCATGTACTGCTCTACGGCCGTGCCGACGCGTACCGACAAGGGGCAGCCGATCGAGCGATACTACTATCTAGATATTGAGAAATGCCTCGACGGGGTTACCGACACCGTGGATGCAATCCTCTCGATACCGGAGGACCGCATGCTCAAGTCGAACTTCGGCCGCAGGGTTGACCTCGACCTCTCCACGCGCGAGCGCGAGTACGCCGAGCTCATGTTCCCGCTCAACATCGTGTTCGACGCGCCGTCATGGATCGAGTGGACCAACGGCTGCAAGCAGTACCACGGCTATTCGAATGCCGAGGCCATGCAGCTCATAGACACGTTTACCTCGCAAGTGCTCGTCTCCATCCAGATGTACAAAGTCCCCGTCATATCCCTCGACAAGGACACCCCCAAGGAGGCCGTCTGCCAGGTCTTCGAGAACGTGAACACGGGCGGCGTCTCGCTCACCGTATTCGAGCTCGTGACCGCGTCCTTCGCGGCCGACGACTTCGGCTTGCGAGAGGACTGGGAGGGCGACGAGAAGAAGGGTTCCGTCGGGAGGCGCGGCAGGATGCGCAAGGCCTCTAGGCTCCTTTCGGGCGTGTCGGCCACAGACTTCCTGCAGGCCATAACGCTCGTGTCGCGCTACTGGCAGTGGAGTGCGGGTGGCCCCGCCGTCAGCTGCAAGAAGAAGGACGTCTTATCGCTTGAGCTGGACGAGTACAAGAGGTACGCCGACCTCGTCGAGGACGGGTTCGTGAGGGCCGCCCACTTCCTCGGGGAGCAGCGCATCTTCTCGACGAGGGACATACCGTACACCACGCAGCTCGTGCCCCTGTCCGCCATCTACGCGATCCTTGGTAACAAGGCGCACGACTCGGTGGTGCGCAAGAAGATATCGCGCTGGTACTGGTGCGGGGTCATGGGCGAGATGTACGGCGGCGCGAACGAGACACGCTACGCCAACGACGTGACGGGCGTCGTGGCGTGGGCGGATGGCTCCGAGGACGAGCCCGACACGGTCGCTCGCTCGTACTTCCAGCCGATGCGCCTGCTCACACTGCAGACCAGGCTCAGCGCGGCCTACAAGGGCGTGATGGCCCTCATCCTCAAGCACGGCGCCCGCGACTTCATGAGCGGCAAACCCATGGACTTCACCTTCTACGACGAGGAGAGCGTGGACATCCACCACATCTTCCCGCAGGACTACTGCCAGAAGCAGAGCCTGCCCAGAAGGAGGTGGAACTCGGTCGTCAACAAGACCCCCGTGTCCTCGCGAACCAACCGCGTGGTAAAAGGCGCGGCACCAAGTGCCTACGCGCAGAAGATCATCGAGGACGGGCACGTGAACTCGGGGGACTTCGACAGGTACATGGCCACCCACGTGGTGGACGTGGGCCTCCTCAGGGCGGACGACTTCGACGGCTACTTCGTGGAGCGGGCCAAGGGACTCATTAACCTCATTGCTGACGCCATGGGCAAGCCCGTCAGCAACCTCGACGGCGAAGACGTGGTCGAGGGGTTCGGTGCGACGCTCGGTGATAGGTGAATTGCCATGAGGGGAGTACGAAAGCCGGCCTACGAGTGCGTGACAGCGTACCTTCGGCAGCTCGAAATGCCATCATCGAAGGAAGTCGAGTCGGTGCTCTACCGAGAGTTCATGCCGGCGTGCTACGAGCCGGACATCACCGACCACCACTACGATCGGACGCTCGAAGAGAGCGGCCTGCCTGGCGTACTTGCCTGGGCCGCAAACGTGGAGTCACTGGACCTCAAGACCACCGTCGCGCTCCTCACCTTCATCCTGAGGGCGGATCACTTCGTGGAGGGCTCGTTGGCGCAGTCTCTGAACAGCGGCTATCTCACGAGGGTGCTCCGCCGTCTGGCCGAGCTCGACGGTACCTGGGAGCGTCCGAACGTGGTCACGTTCTATCGCGAGTACGAGAAGGACGGTTACCTCAGCAACTGGTACGAGGCACCGTTCGAGTTCGGAGGCATCACGTTTCCAACCGGCGAGCACTGGATGATGTGGCACAAAGCGCACCTCTTCCGCGACTGGGATACGGCTGACAGAATCTTGGAGGCCACGAGCCTGGACGAGGTGAAGAATCTCGGAAGACAGGTGAAGCCATACAGCGACGTGGCGTGGGACGAGGTCCGAGTGCCCGTAATGCGGGTCGGTCTGAGGCATAAGTTCGCCCAGAACGAGTGCCTGGCAAACGACCTGCTCTCGACCGGCTCGGCCGTGCTCGCCGAGGCGGCTCCGAAGGACAGGACTTGGGGCGTGGGCATCGCAAAGGGGGACCCGAAGCTGGACGACCCACTAAGCTGGCGCGGGAGGAACCTGCTGGGCATCACGCTCATGAACGTGCGATCCGACTTGAGGGCAATCGCTGCGAGGGGGCTGCGGATGGAATGGAGCGTTGACATCCTGCAACGTTCCCATGTATGGTGCATGTCGTTGCTGGAGCTCGCGCGCATACCGTCCACCCGCCCAGCAGCTCTCATGTACGCACAGATGGTTAACCAGAGCGCGTCGGACGCTTTCCAAGGGACGAAGAGCGTCCTGAGGAAGATTGACGGCAGCATCGGCGACATCAACGAGCAGATGGCCCTCAACATGGGCTGCGGCCTCCCGATCGTGGGATGGGGCGAGCTGCTGGACGAGCTGGCGTTCCAGATTAGAGCGGGAATGGTTTAGAAAGACGATTGCGCAAGCGTTCTAAGCGGACGACATGAGGGAGGCACAATGTCAATACCATCTCAGACGGACATGTTCGGAGTCGTCCTCGGCCTCATGCAGGACGGCAAGGAGCGTAGCCGCAAGGCCGTGAACACGGATGTCGCGGAAATGCTCTCCCTCACGGATGAGGAGCGAGACGAGCAGACCTCGAGCGGTAAGCGCGTGTACGAGAGCAGGGCTGGGTGGAGCGTCTCATACCTGAACCGCGCCCAACTGCTCGATCGCGTCTCGCGCGGGGTGTATCGGGTGAACGACGCCGGCCGGGAACTCCACGCAAAGGGGCTTGGCGGCTCCGAGTTGTTCCAAACTCTGAGGCAGATCATCGATGAGAAGAACCCTTGGAACCTTGGTGCTGGCTCCGCTGCAAAAACGCCGGCTAAGAAGGACGCCGAGCCTGACGTATCGTCGGAGAAGTCTCCGCAGGAGCAGATCGGCGACCTCGTCGAGGAGATGAACGACGTTCTGGGCCAGGAGCTGCTGGACCTCATCATGGACCACGACCCCGCGTTCTTCGAGAAGCTGGTGGTCAACCTCGTGGAGGCCATGGGGTACGGCAAGGGTAAGGTCACCTCGTACTCCGGCGACGGCGGCATTGACGGGCTCGTCACCACGGACGAGCTCGGGTTCAGGCCCATATACACGCAGGCCAAGCGATACGCTGCTGACCACAAGGTGAGCAGGCCGCAGCTGCAATCGTTCGTCGGCGCGCTCAATGGGGCGCGCAACGGCGTGTTCATCACCACGTCGAGCTTCACGGCCGAGGCGCTGGACTACGCGAGGAGCTACCCGAACGCGACCCTCGCGCTTATAGACGGGAAGCGGCTCACCGACCTCATGATCAAGTACGGTCTCGGCGTCGCGACGGAGAGCGTGGTTGAGATCAAGAGGGTCGACAGCGACTACTTCGAGGAAGCCTAGAAGGTGATAGCTGAGTTCTGAGGAAGCATAAGCTCTCCTCATAAGGTTTAGTACCGCACCAAGGCCTCCATCGAGGTCAGGGCACAAAAGCTGGGACTGTAACGGAATGGAGAGGAAACGTATGGTGTCCCGAAGAAAGAAGCTGATCATCGTATATGGCGATGGGATGGACAAGTATGCCAACTACCTCATGCAGCTCATAAGCAGTAAGGATGACGTCGAGGATACCGTCGGAATACCGGATGGCAGCGTCGAGGCCACCATCTGGGGCGAGAAGGACTACGAGTCGAGCGTCCATTCCCTGTCATCCTCAACGTTCGTCCTCTTCGTTGGTGTCGGACCCGTTGCGACCAGAGCGCGGGCAAACATGGAGTGGCGCTATGGAGAGCTCGGCATGCACTTTGGGTGGCTCGGGACGCAAGCATGCATGTACGTCGACGACAGCCTCAACCGCGAGAACTACGGTGAGTTTGTAAGGAAGTGCAAGGAGTACGGTCAGTCGTTCAATGGGGGCATCGGGTTGCTCGAAGGCTACCAGGTCGACAGCGAGCCCATGGTCCTCGCCGACGAGGACGTCCTCGTGGAACGGGTGGACGAGCAAGGCGAATCTGATAAAAGGAACGAAGAAAGACACGATACAGCGAGCGAGAAGTGGCGCGCGATTGTCGATGAGGAGTCAGATGCCGTGCATGGTCGGGACGAGGAGGATGCGCCGAGTGCCGAGATCGTCCCCGTCGCAAACCCGATGACAATAGTTGGCGCGATCAAGACCCCGTTCAGAGCGATTGCCGGGGCCTTTGACAGAGTTGGAGCAAACATCGGCGCGCTTGTGTCGAGTGGCGAGTCCCGTGACAGGCAGTACACGCTGCTCACGCGCATCGTGTATCTTGAATGGCTGCCCGAGTTCATGGGGGTGTGACGATGGAAGGCCTCAGAGAGGGCTACGAATACTTTGCCAGCCATGCAAACGTCGCGGAAGTCGTCGAGCTATATGGGGACTACGACCGATGGATTGCCTCGGTAGAGAAGGAGATAGAGGCGTTCTCGGAGCACATGGCCCAGTTCGAAGGCTTCAAGACCGATGCGAACAAGCTTGCGGGAGACGTCGCCGAGTTCTGGCATGCTGACACGTTCAACATCCAGAGGGCGCTTGAAAGGTCTGCCGGGCCGAGGGCCGAGGCCCCCAGAACCAACGGATACGGCTCTCCTGACGTCAAGCTAGGCGACCAGTCCTACCAGCTAAAGTACTACCGGGATGCGGACGCGAGTGTAATGGCGCAATCGCGGACGTTCGGGCAAGACGCCCGCCAAGGCAGCCCTTCGGCCCAGGCTCTCTTGGACAGCGGTCTTGTGGGCGAGAACGACCCAGTCTACGGAGACATGGAGAGGCTGATCCCGTCCGATCAGTTGCAAGAGGCACGCCAAGCAGCGATGAGGAGGGCCGCTACCGAACGGGCAAGGCGTCCCGAACAGGCGTTGCGATACGAAAAAACGAAGGATCGCCTGACGGGGAATGTGAAAGATGCGGACGGGACTTCTTCGATGGACCTATCCCGACAACAGGCAAACGAACTCGCGAACGAGGCGAAATCGGGAGAGCTGGACCTCGAGAGGTGGGGCCTGACCACCGCCCAGCTGGTGGAGATCGAGGAGGTAATGCGCCAGTCGCTTAGAGCCGGGGTCTCGGCTGCAACCATTTCCGCTGTACTCGAGGCAGCTCCTGCGGTCATCGGCGCAATCCAGCACCTTATCGACGAGGGAAGGCTTGATGTTGGCTTGGTGCGGGATACGGGTACTGCCGCAGTCAGCGGCGCAGCAAAGGGATTCCTCGTCGGCACGGCAACGGCTGCAATCACGTACAGTGCGAGAGCGGGTTTTTTAGGTGAGGCTTTGAATGGGCTAGATCCAAGCTTGGTCGGCTCCATTGCTGCAGTCAGCGTTAACGTGATAACGAACGCAGTAAGGATGGCCGCTGGGAGGATGGGCGCAGCGGAGTTCGTCTCCACGATTGTCAGGGACGTGTTCATCGCAACTTGTGCAATGCTGGGTGGTTATATTAGCCAAAGCACTATCAAGATACCGGTCTTCGGCTATCTACTGGGAAGCTTCGCGGGTTCTGCCATAGGAGGCATCGCGTGGTCGGCTGCTGAGATGGCGACCGTCGCCGTATGCGTGGATCACGGATTCACGATGTTCGGACTCGTGAGCCAGGATTACGAAGTGCCTATGGAGGCAATCGAGCAGATCGGCGTGGATGTCTTTGAGCCCGAAGTATTTGAATCCGAAGTCTTCGAGCCAGACCGTTTCGTAACGGACGATTTTGCCCCGGATCAATTCGAGCCCGGCTCGATTGGAATTAGACAACTGCGGCGTGGGGTACTTAGCGTCGGTAGGGTGGGTTATGCCACTGCATAGGATAGTAAGCTCAGGATTAAAGAGGGGCTATTGAGAGGCATGGTGGCAATGACAAGGAGAGCGGAAGGTGACCTCGGGGCATGTATGGACATGGCGAACGCCACAACGAGAATGCTGCTGCATTGGGAACCTGTAGTCCTATCCGACCTCGGCTCAGCAGATGTGTATCCCTCGATTTTCAATTACGCGTTCAGTTGCGAGCTCTACCTCAAAGCGATCCAGATGCACCGCAGCAGCAACTGTGAATTTGCCCGGGGCCATGACCTGAGGTTTCTTTTCGATTTGCTGGAGGTGTGTGACAGGGACGATATTCGTGCTGAGTACGAGAGACTTGCCCTTGACGAGGATGGTACGAGGAAGCTCTGGGCATTGCCATTTGACAAAGTCATCGATGCCAACAGAAGGACTTTCGAGGACTGGCGCTACGCCTTCGAAAAAGAAGGGTTACGCGTTCAGATGTCGTGCCTGATTCTTCTCTCAAAGGCTATCCGGACACATGCATGCAAAATAACTGGTTATCCATGTCCTACAGCGCCGTCTCTGACAACCTGCGAGGATTAATCTTGCTGGGGCGGCTGTCCTAGCTACAGAGTGAAGCGGCGTATACGAGTAACCCTTCCGAATATGCATTCACGTACACTGTCAAGCACTCTCCGTACATTCAAACTTTTATTGGCAGAAGTTGGCAGACGGAGAGTTGCCAAGGGTGTTCGAGAGTGCTACAATGCTCTCAGCATTTACAGGAAGTGCTGGTAAATGCCCATGAGTGGTCGAGTTTCGAGCTACGCAGATGCCTGGGGGTCAAGGGGTCGCTGGTTCGAATCCAGTCCACCCGACCAGAGAAACCGCAGGCCAGAGGCTTAAACCTCTGGCCTTTTGTTTTAGGTTTGATGCTCGTGGGCAGAGAATGGGCAGAGATGAAGTGGGATGACTGCACGTTATTGTTCGACGAGGTGTTTCCGAGTAGCCAGTAAGGCGCCAAAATAGTCACTAAATCCCCTCTTGCAGAGAGTTGATATTCCGCAGTTCCGCACGATCGCCTCGGG
>JAUMWN010000071.1 GCA_030529625.1 Coriobacteriales bacterium | reverse complement strand
GGTCGGGGTCCTGGTTCACGGCCCGCTCCTGACCCACCCCCACATCTACCAATGCGGACGGCTAAGGGCAGCCAGACGGTCTCAACCAAGAACCGTTGCCGGTAGTTCCGCACATCCCTAGGTAAAAATGGGGTAGCATAGGGCCTAACACTCCTACGTATGGAAGGCTTGCATGGAACCTCACGAACAGAGTTGGGTGCGATTACCCCTGGATGGTGCGTTTAACGTTAGGGAGCTGGGGGGATATCCCGTTGCAAACGGGGACCAAACCAAGTTCCACCGGTTCTTGCGAGCGGATAGTCTGGGTAGACTCACGGCGTGGGATGCGCAATTCCTGTACGACTACGGCGTGCGTGCGGTGGTGGACCTGCGCGACACCTCTGAGGTGGAGGACTTTCCCGATCAGGTCATTGCGGCTGACGTGGCCTACGCGAACACCCCGTTGCTGGGATTCAACATTGCCGATGCCCGGGCCGTCGAGCAGATGGTTTTCGAGACGGACTTCTCCATGGACATGGTGTATCGCACTATCCTGGAGAACTACGAGGCAATTCGCGCGTGCTTTCGCTTTATTGCCGACGCACCACCGGGGTGCGTGCTGTTCCATTGCTCGGTGGGCAAGGACCGCACGGGCATACTGGCCATGCTTCTCTTGAGCCTGGCGGGCGTGGACAAGTGGGACATCGTTGCTGACTACGTGCAAACGCGTCCCAACCTCATGCGCGACGAGATATTCGCGCTCGACTGGCACGATGCCTCGAACGAGTCGTTTAGGGCGAGCATGGAGTCGTCGGCCGACGTGATCGAGCATGCGTACGATCTGGTGGAGCTTGAGCACGGCGGCGTGGAGAGCTACTTGCTAGAGTGTGGCGTGCCCGACGAGGTAGTGGCCAGCGTGCGCAGGAGGCTGTTGCTCTAGGAAAGCGCCGTGCCGTTCTCTGGCAGAACCCAGGGAGCGACAGCCACGTGCGAGATGAATGCCACCATTGGGATTTTTGTCAACCTTTCAAATTTCATTTGCGTGTACAGTATCTGCGGTATTGTTGTACTGGGGCACGAAGTGAGCATGAAGGGGGAACGCATGGACCTGATGGTGCTGCTCACCGCGATTGCGGTGATTATCCCCCTCGTCTGCGCCTGCATGCTGTGGGCCAACAGCGGCTCGATGTCTGAGCGACATCACAGCCATCACGACACCTACCAAATTACGAGCACGCTCACCTTTTCCATCGTGTTTGCCATGATTATCATGAGCGTACTGGCCATGCTGTTGGAACGGCTGTGCGTGATAGGCGTGTTCCGCGCCGACAGCAGCGTGACCATAGGGTTCTTCGACGGGTTTCTCGTCGTGTTGTTCGTGTACTGGCTCATCTTGCGCAGGTACAAGGTGGTAACCTACAACGACCGCATGCTGGTGACGCCCTTCTTTGGCCGTACGACCGAGATTCGATATGCCGACATAAGCGCCATGGAGTGGACCACGTCGGTATTGGTGCGCAACAGCCGCAACATCCGCGTGTTCGTGGGCCGCAGGCGGCGCGCGCTGCTCTGGGCCGTGCTGGATCTGGACCAAATTCTGGTGCGCATCAATCGCTTTGACGTGCTGGACAGCCTGAGCAGCTAGTTGACCCGCGCTGAGGGGACAGTCCCCCGCGCACAGGGGACTGTCCTCTCAGCACGGGTGGGGCGTGCTAGAGCGAACCGTCCGTCTCGATCTTGGTGATGAGGTCCACGCGGCGTTGATGCCTGCCTCCCTCGTAGGTGGCGTCCAGCCAGGAGTCCACGATGAGCTTTGCCATTTCGTCGCCCACCACGCGGGCGCCAAAGGCAACGATGTTGGCGTTGTTGTGCCGCTTGGAAAGTGCTGCGGTGTAGGGTTCGGAGCACACGCACGCGCGCACGCCGGGCACCTTGTTCGCGGCCAGGCTTATGCCCACACCCGTCCCGCAAATGAGGACGCCGCCATCTACCTCGCCTGACGCGACGAGCGTACCCACCTTGTAGCCGCTTATGGGATAGTCATAACTCTCGGTGCTGTTGGTGCCCACGTCGAGTACCTCAACGCCACGCTGCTCAAGGTGTTCCTTGATAGTTGTCTTAAGATCGACGGCGGTGTGGTCGTTGCCAATTGCGAGCTTCATGTACGCTTCCCTTCGCTGGGTTTGCCCATTTGTGCCCCATGATACACTCAATACGATGCCAATAGCGGCGAAAGGCTGGGTATGATAAAACTTGCGCTCTCCGACCTAGACGACTCTCTCATTCGCGTGGGACTCCCGCACGCCACGCGGCATGCGCTGGACGCCATCCACAAGATGCTCGACGCGGGCCTGCGGTTTGGTCCCTGCACCGGACGCGTCCCCTGGGACCTGCATCTGCTTTTTGCCGAGGATCATGCGGCCTATCAAACGGGCGTGACGGTTAACGGACAGCTGGTGTACATTGACGGCGAGCTGGTGTTTGACAAGCCCATACCGTACGAGGGTTTGCAAAAGGTGGCCAACACGGTGTACGACTTCCCGGGCACCGCGCTCATGATAAACGACTTTGGCAACCGCTACTCAGTGGGTATCTCTGCTCAGGAGATTGGAGAGTATTACAGTGAGTTTGGCCGCATTGGCAAGGTGCTGGTGCGCATTCCCGAGGATCGGCCCATATACAAGGCGAACATCCGCGTGGTGGGTGACAAGCAGCGACTGCATGAGGTTCGTCGCCAGCTCATGCGCCTGGTGCCCGAGCTCGACTTCGTGTATCCCAACCCGCACGTCAACTACATCGACGTGGCCTCCAAGGGATGGAGCAAGGCGCGTGGCGTGGAGGTCCTCGTGCGCGAGCTGGGCATTGGGCTGGACGAGGTTGTGGTGTTTGGCGATGCCGAGAACGACTTGGACGTGCTGCGCTATGTGCCCAACTCGGTGGCCATGCAAAACGCCACGCCGGCGGCGGCTGAGGCGGCCCGTTGGCATATTGGGCCTAGTGCCCAGGACGCGGTGGCAGACGCCCTACTGGACATCGTGGAGGCCGCCAGCCAGGGAGGCATGCCCGCGTTTATGGGGGAGGCCCAATGATCAAGCTCGTGCTCACGGACCTGGATGACACGCTTATCAAGAATGGGCTTCCGTCGGCGACTGATCGTGCACTGGCAGGCATACATGCCATGCTGGATGCCGGGCTGCGCTTTGGGCCGGTCTCGGGCAGGATACCCAGCGACTTAGGGTGGATGTTCAACGACGACGCGGCCTGCTATGCCACTGGTGCACCCGTTAACGGCCAGATGATCTACATAGACGGGGAATTGGTGCATGTTGAGAAGCTCGATGGGGCAGAGCTCAACCGAATCGCGCACATCGCGTCGCACATCCCCGACGCCTGCCTAGCCCTCTACGACTTCGATGCGCCAAGCGACGAGGGTGCCGGGTACTTCGTGTCGCCCAGCGAGGAGCATGCTCAGGCATGCATGCGCATCTTTACGCATTTTAAGCGGTCCGTGCGCGAGCTCGACCAGCCGCACTACGTTAAGGCCAACCTGTGGTGTGCCGGCGACCGGGCTCACATCACCGAGGTGCGCGACATGTTGCGCGAGGAATTTCCCTCCATGGACTTTGTGTTTCCCAGTCCCACGGCGCCCATAATCGACATCTCGCCGGCAGGCTGGAGCAAGGGAACGGCGGTACACTACATCGCGCGCGAACTGGGTCTGTCGCTCGATGAGGTTGCCGTTTTTGGTGACTCTGAGAATGACCTTTCCATGATATGTGCAGTGCCCAACTCCGTGGCGGTCTCCAACGCGAGCCCCGAGGTGGCCAAGGCCGCGCGCTGGCACATTGGCTCGAGTGCAGACGACGCGGTTGCCGATGCGCTGTTCCAAATCGCTGAGGCCGCCCAAACCGGCGACATGCCGGCGTTTATGCGGGACTAGGCCTCACGAATCGGCAAAGCCGTACTTGGGGGATAGACCCCTGTGCACAGGGGACAGTCCCCTAAACACAGGGGACTGTCCCTTGAGTACGGCTCAGGCCAAATATGGCAGACACAATCCCACGTGTCCAGTTCCGGGCAATGGCGGTATACTGATGCGGTGACCATACGAAAGGGGCCTCATGAGAAAGCCTACCTTACGGGAGCTGGTGATACTCTTAGGCATCGCCCTGCTCTTTATTGTGCTATTCCAGAGTTGGGACGCCGTGATTTCGTTCTGCGGCATCGTGCTCACCGCCATTGCACCGCTCGTGGTGGGTGGCGCGATTGCCTACGTGGTGTCCATTCCCATGAACTTCCTGCAACGGCACCTGTTCTCAAGGAGCAATTCGGGTTTTGCCAATGCCCTGCGACAGCCTCTTGCGCTACTCATAACGGTCGTGGTGTTGCTCGCAATTCTGGCGCTGTGCTCCTCATTGCTCATCCCGGCGCTCATTGACACGGTTAAGATGGTGCAGGTGTATGGGCAGGACTTTGTGGAAAGCGTCATACAGCTCCCCGTTCTCAGTCCTGTACGTCAGACAGTGCACGACTTTATAACGGGTGACTTCGTGCAGGGGCTCAAGAACCTGGACATTGGCGGTGCCATACAGGAGGTTTTTGGCGGTACCCTTGGCAATGTCACGACGCAGGTGTTTACGGTGGTAAGTGTCCTGATGACGGGCTTCTTTGGCATGCTTTTCTCGTTTATCCTCCTTACCGACAACACGCATGCCACGAGCAAGTTCATGCTGGTGATTAAGGAGTATCTGGGCACTCGTCGCTTCGATAGACTCACGCGCGTGCTTACGGTTGCCGACAGGTCGTTTCACAGCTTCTTGGTGCGGCAGTGCGTTGAGGCATCAATCTTGGGTACGGTGGGGGGCCTCGTGCTGTTGCCCACGGGCTTTCCCTATGCGATTGGCGTTGGTGCGCTGGTGGGCCTCATGGCGCTCATTCCCATTGTGGGCTATCCGGTGGGACTGGTGCTTGGCGCCTTTATGGTGGCCATCTTTAACGTATGGGCGGCACTGCTCTTCGTGCTTGCGGTCGCTATTGCCCAGGTGCTTGAGTCAACACTCCTGCTTCCGCATGTGGGTGATAAGCGCACGTTCCTGCCACCTGTTTGGATTACCGTTGCGGTTACCATTGGCGGCGGCGTGGGGGGCTTCCTGGGCATGCTGGTGGCCATACCCCTTGGCTCAACGATTCGCCAACTGGTGCTGATGGATGTTGACAGGCGGCGTGCGGCGCGTATGGAGCAAGAGGAGCAAGCGCAGGCTACGGCCGAGACGATAGCCGAGGGAGAGGAAACCCCTGCACACCTCCGTTCCTAACGAAAACCAAACGGTATGTACTGGGGGGACTGTCCCCTGTGTTTAGGGGACAGTCCCCCGAGTACGGGTTTGCGGTGCAATGGGCGTCGCTCCCTCACATGCCGGGAAACCCAAGCTGACGTAAGGCCTCAAAGAGCACGATGGCAACGGCATTGGAGAGGTTGAGTGAGGAGATCTGTCCCTCGCGCTCGTCAACGAAGTTGCCGCAGATGTCGCGCTTGAGCTCGGGATGGAGCCGTTCGTGGCTGCGTTGCCACGCGTTAGCGTTGGCAAGTGCGGAGTCGTTGCGTATGGGAATGCGCTCGCACAGCTCTGGATGGGCCTGCAGCAGGTCGCGGTCCAAGCCGGAGCTCTCTTTGCCAAAGACGAGCCAGTCATCTGGACCAAAAGTGGTGTTGGTATAGGTCCTTGCGCCTGCCTTGGTGAGCAGGTGGACGCCGTGTAGGCCGCTGCAAAAGTGCTCTTGCACGAACTCATCCCACGACGAATAGGTGCGTAGATCCAGGCTCTCCCAATAGGCGAGGCCGGCGCGTTGCACGGCCTTGGCCGAGAGGTCGAACCCAAGCGGCCCAACCAAATGCAGCCGTGCGCCTGTGAGCACGCAGGTGCGGCCGATGTTTCCCGTGTTGGCAGGTATCTCTGGCTCCACAAGCACTACGTTGAGCACAGTGGCCTCACTCCTCCTCCCACATATGCGAAGTGGCCCCGCGAGTGTCGCGGGGCCCCCACAAACGTTGCTCTCGCCGTCAGTCTAGCAGACGTTGATGAATTCGCAGCGGCCCCTCCCGGAGGCGGGGCTCTCGGCTGCCACAAACGAGGAGGTAACGTTGAGGTTGGTAATCTCCTGCGGCCACCAGCGCGTGGACATGGTGTGCTCGCCACCGTTGAGGTAAATCTCCACTGCGCTCGTGTCCACCACCATGCGCAGGCTCTCGAGCTTGCCAGCCGAGAACTCGCTCAAGGGGAGACGACGTACGGTACGGTAGCCACCGGCGATGCCATGGAAGGCAAGCTCCAGCATGTCGCCCAGCACCACGAGTTCCAAGTCGCCGTTGAGCATGAGACGACCCTCGCCCTCGATGCCCTCCAGGAACACGTCGGCCGTGCCGTTGGCAAACTTGGCACCAATGGCGTGGCAGACGCAGAAGGCGTCGTAGTTGCTCGTGCCCAGCTTGCCGCACGAGTCGGCCGCACCTTCGTGCGTGAAGTCCACACGCGCGCCGTGAAGCGCGTCGTACTCCTCCACAGGCCACTGGCAGATCATGCCGGCCTCGTTGAGCGAGAGCTCACGGGCCCAGGTAAGCGTGTGCAGCCACTCGTAGGTGGGGACCTGGTACTGTAGCTCGATGTCGGGCAGACCCATCCAACCAACGAGGAGCTGGCGGCCCTTCTCGTCGGTGAACACCTGAGGTGCATAGAAGTCGAAGCCGTAGTCCAGCTCAACAAAGGTTTCCTCGTCGATGCATCCATAAGGAGCCTTGGCATCCATAAGTTCCTGGTCGCCCTCAAGCAGGTCGATTACCGTTCCCTCAACGGGGAAGTAGCCGGAGTTGAAGTTGTTTTGGAACTTGGTGGGCTTGCTGGGTACGCCCTGCGGGCACACGAAGAAGAACTCGCGTCCGCCCAGCGTAACGATGTTGGGGCACTCCCACATGTAGCCAAACGGCTCACCCGAGATGGTGGTGCAGGAGCCAGCCAGCTTCCAGTCGTTAACGCCGTCGGGGCTGGAATACAGCAGCATGGCAGGATGGTCGTCCATGGTGCGGGCGCCGAGCAACATGTTCCAGCGGTCCTTTTGCCACCATACTTTGGGGTCGCGCACGTGGCAGGAGCAGTAGTCGGGATAGCCGTCATTGCCCAGCACAAGCTTGCGCTCGGAGAAGGTGCGACCGTCCTTGCTCACCACGAGGGTCTCGTTTGCCTGACGACCGTCGTAGTCGTAGTTGTGCTCACCGGGCTCCAAGACGTTGCCCGTGTAATAGCACCACATCTCGCCGTCACGCACGACGGCAGAGCCGGAATAGGAACCGTTCGCGTCAAGCTCCATCTCGGGGATGATGGCACCGCGATGGAACTCCCAGGTAATAAAGTCACGCGTGGTCCAATGACCCCAGCCATGTCCAGGCCAAGGCCAACGAGGCGCGTACTGATGGAAGATGTGATACTCGCCGTTAAACTGGCATAGACCGTTGGGGTCAGACAACCATCCGATTGCGGTTTGCAGGTGGAACCCTAGGCGCCAGTTGTGCTGACGGTAATCGAGATTTACGTGCATCTGCATGAGATGATCCTCGATCCGTTACGAAAGCTCTGCCAAAAGGGCCTCAACGGCCGGACGCTCAGGCATGGCGGGAATGGCACCACGGGTGCGCACGCACAGGCTGGCGACGGCGTTGCCAAAGAGCGCGAAGCCGGCCGCGTCCTCAAACGTAACATCGGCGGGCGCCTTGCCACTCTCCACGTATGCCGCGAGGAAGCCACCCCAGAAGGAGTCGCCGGCGCCGGTGGTGTCCACAGCGTCCACACGGAAGCTCTCAACGATGCCCGCGCCATCCTTGGTGGCCACATAGGCACCGTCGGCGTCAAGCGTTACCACGACTACGCTTACGCCCTCGTCAAGAAGCGCCTGCGCAGCCTCTTCGGGCTTGTCGAAGTCGGTGACGAGCGGGCACTCCTCTGCGCTGATCTTAACGAGGTTCATGTAGGGCATGATGGAACGCATCTGCTCGGAGGCTGCCTCGGCGCTGGTCCACAGGCTGTCGCGGTAGTTGGGGTCGTACGACATTACGGCGCCAGCATTCTTGGCAATCTTGAGGGCGGCGACGGTCGCAGAGCGCGCGGGCTCGTCGGTAAGGGAGAGCGAGCCAACATGGAATACCTTGCTGCTGGCAATTACGTCGGTGGGCAGGTCGGCCTCGGCCAGCTGCGTGTCGGCGCCAGGCTTACGTGCGAACGAGAAGGAGCGGTCGCCGTTCTCGTCGAGTGCGACGAATGCGAGCGTGGTAAAGAAGTTTGGATCCGAGATAAGGCCGGTGCAGTCGATGCCGTTCTCCTCGATGGTCTTGCGCAGGAACTTACCGTGCATGTCGGCGCCAACCTTGCCGATAAAAGCGGTCTTGTGACCGAGCTTTTGCAGTGCTACGAGCACGTTGGCGGGAGCACCGCCGGGATTGCGCTCAAAGAGCTTCATGCCGTTTGCGGAGATGCCAGAGTCGGTAAAGTCGATGAGTACCTCTCCGAGTGCGGTTACTGAGAACATGTGCCAAGCTCCTTTCATGGGAACGATTCCATACACGCTTACTAAGCTTACACGATGTGGGGGATAAAACTTGCGAGGCATTTGCAGACGCTTGCATATGGTAGGTGGGAGACAGACGGGTAGGGACATCCCACTGTTAGCCGTCTAATTCTTAACAAAAAACGGGGGTCACGTGCGTGACCCCCGCCTTGGGTGTATGTCAAGAAGTACTACTTCTTGAGGTCGATGACCTTTGCGCCAGCCTTGCAGGCACCGTAGGTCTGGTTGATGGAGGAGTAGTCGTCGGAGTTGGTGACGATAACCATGGTGGTCGCGGGCTTGCCAGCGGCCTTGATGGCGTCGAGGTCGGCGTCGATGAGGAGCTGGCCGGCCTTGACGGTGTCGCCAGCGGCAACCTTGATTTCGAAGGGCTCGCCGTTGAGCTCGACGGTGTCGATGCCGGCGTGGATCAGGATCTCGGTGCCGTCGTCGGCCATGAGGCCACAGGCGTGACCGGTGCCGGCGACCATGGTGACGGTGCCGCTCACGGGAGCGAAGATGCCGCCCTCGGTGGGCTCAATGGCAACGCCGTTGCCCATGGCGAGGGATGCGAACACGGGATCGGGAACGGTGGTCATGTCGATGCACTCACCGGTCATGGGAGCGACGACGGTGCCGGCGGCGTAGTCAGCGGCAACCTCGGCGGGCGTCGCGGGAGCCTCGGCCTTGGCGGCCTCGCGGGCGGCAGCAGCCCTGTCCTTCTCGCTGTCGCTGTAGAGCACGAAGGTCACGGCGAAGGAGACGGCGAAGGCGGCGGCGATGACGATGGTGTACTTAATGGGATCAGCGGTGATCAGGTAACCGAAGATACCGGTGATGCCGTAGGCGATGGAGTACAGGCCGAACCAAGCGGCAAGCAGGCCGCCGGCAGCAGCGCCGCAGATGGCGCCGATGAACGGCTTGACGGCAGGAAGGTTAACGCCGTAGATGGCGGGCTCGGTGATGCCGAGGAGCGAAGACAGGCCGGACGGAAGCGCGAGGCCCTTCTTCTTGGCGGAGGCGGTCTTCACGAAGACTGCGAAGCACGCGGCGCCCTGAGCGACGTTGGCGGCCGAGATGATGGGGTTAAAGTTGTCGGCGCCCTGCGCTACGAGGCCAGCCTCAAGCGCATTGAACATGTGGTGGACGCCAAGAACGACCGTGAGCGGGTATATTGCACCAGCCAATGCACCACCGATACCAAACGGTAGAGCAAGCAGGAACTTGAAGAAGTTCATGATGGCCTCTTCGACGATGGAGAAGATGGGGCCAATAACGATCATGGTAGCAAGACCGGTAACCAGAACCGTGACGAGCGGCGTGACGAACAGGTCGAACATGTCGGGCACGGTAGCGTGGAGTTTCTTCTCAATCTGGCACATCAGCCAAACAGCGACGACCACGGGGATGACGTGGCCCTGATAGCCCTGCAGGGGCACGAAGCCGAGCAGAGGCACGCCAGGAATGAGGGCGACCTGCGGCAGGTAGCCAGCGGCCATGATGGCGTCAGCGGAAGCCTCGGCAGCGGGAACGCCAAGAGCGGCAGCTGCAGCGTCGGAGCCAACGATGAGGGAGCCGGCGGAGCCGGGGATGTTCCATGCATTCATGAGGCCGGTGTGGTTCATGATCATGCCGATGACGCCACCCAGGAACTCGTTACCGCCAAAGACGCGGGCAGCCGAGAAGCCGATGAGGATTTGCAGGAACACGAACGAGGCGTTGGAGAACGTGTGGATGAGGATCCACCAGGGGTTCATGCTGAGGGCGCCGCCGACGGCGTTGTTGAGGCCCTCGGTAAGACCCATCATAAGACCAGAGGCCACGATGGCGGGGATGATTGGGACGAATACGTCGCCGATTGCCTTGATGCCCCGCTGGAGCGGGTTGCCCTTGGCAGCCGCAGCCGCCTTGGCATCGTCGGTAGAGCCAACGGAGATGTTGCCCTGCTTGCAGAACTCGTCGAACACCTTGTTTACGGTGCCGGTGCCATAGATTACCTGAAGCTGACCCGAGGCCTGGAAGTTACCCTTTGCGAGAGAGCAATCCTCCACGGCGTCCATGTCGACCTTCGAGTCATCTGCGATGACCAGACGAAGGCGCGTGGCGCAGTGAGCGGCGGAGACGACGTTATCGGCGCCACCGATCGCTGCCAAGATTTCTTTTGCTGCTTGCGCATGCTCAGCTGCCATAAGAAACCTCCCTTTCCCTTTCCTTGCAATGCCTATACTAAAAACCTACCTACTGTGCGAGGGATAAACACATGCAAATGGCCAGAGCGCACGTGAAATCGTTCTCACACGATGTTCATATTACTACCAATGCGCGCGTATTGGTCCCTAAATTTGGAAATTCGGTGGAAGGTAGTTCGGATGGGGCTTAAAAGGGGGGCTGGGTGTCCGTTTGGGACGATGTACAAGGGGGACACACCTCGAACGAGGTGTGTCCCCCTTGTACATCGTCAATCACAGTCCTGAGCCGTCTACCAGTGCACGACCACAGGGTCTCCCTTGTCGACGTAGCTGTAGAGCGACTCGGCGGTGTCGTAGGGAAGGTTGACGCAGCCGTGGCTTCCCTCGTACTTAAAAAGGTCACCGCCAAAGGAGTAACGCCATGTGGCGTCGTGCAGGCCAAAGCCACCATAGAACGGCATCCAGAAGTTGACCTCGTTCTCGTAGTCGGGTTCGCCGTCTCCGTCGTAGTCAAGACCCACGAGCGTGGCCGGCGACTCCTTCTTCTCGATGGCATACACACCAGTAATCGTGCCCTGGTCGTTGCCCGTGTCGCCCGATACGCAGAGCGACTCCCAGATGCAGTTGCCATCGTCGTCGTACATGCGCACGTACTGCTCCGAAAGGTCCACGTCGATAAAGCGCTTGCCCCAGTCGGGCGTGCCTTTGGCAAGTACCTTGCCCTTGCTTTGGAACGGGACCTCTATGGGGTCGCTCGATATCTTGGCAATGCGGTCGGCGATTATGGTGGCGAGCTGGGCGCCGTCCACGCTCCATCCGTACTCTCCGCCCTCCGCGGTCACCTGCTTGCCGTCGGGCCGCGTGTAGGTCCTGGTGGTGCCCACCGTGTCTATGGTGGCCGAGAAGTCCCCACGGGTCCATTTGGTAATGGCGTCGATGTCGCCTACCACGTTGCCATTCTCGTCCACGGTAATCCAACTCATGAGCAGACTTGGATCCACGATGGCAATGCGCTTACCATCAATCTGCAAGTCGAGCTTAATGCCAGAGCGTGCGTTTGCCTCCTCCAGGACCTTGTTGAACTTATCGTCGTCCAGGGTTATCTTAGGCTGCAGGATATCCTCCTCGCCAAGCTGCACCTCTGGGCGTAGTGTGGAGGCCGCCGCGAGTGTCTTTGCCTTGGCGCTGTCCTCGTTAACGGCGGTGCCATACTCCTGCTTTACGCCGTTGAACTTGCCGCTCTTGGAGTCGTAGGCAATCGACGCGCTCTTGGGGAACGTGGCGGTCTTGTTGGCCCAGGTAACCGCGTTGGAGACCGCTTGGTCCAGGCGCGTCTGGTCCAGCGTGATGCCGTCTGTGACCTCCCAGTTGTGGGTGAAGAACAAATCGATTGGCCAAGTCCAGCCTGAGGTCTTGGAGAGCACCGACTGCGTGAAGGCATCTGCATCGTACTTGAGGTCGATGTCCTTTGCGTGCAAGTCGAGGTTCACGCCGTCGCCCGAAACCTTGAGCGTGTAGTCGTCCGCATATCCGCGGGCCTGCTCGACGAAGGCACCCTTGGACATGCCAGAGACGTCGCGTCCGTTGAGAAACGCGTGGGCGGGCATGCGGAACGAGGCAAGCAGCGCCCCCAGGGCATAGACCACGAGTACCGCCACGCAGGCGATGGTGATCTTTTGCCAGCGCTTGAGGGACAGGCCTGAGATTCGCTTGACCAGACGGGCGAGGCGCTCCCGGAGGTGAAGCCCCTTGAGGGGGTTCTCATCAGGCAGAATTTCCTGCGCCTTGCCGTAGGCGCCGCGTGCCACGTCGGGAATGTTGGATACCACACTTCCAGCAACGCTTGCCACCGCAGACGCGGACTCGACAATGACTTCCTTGGCCTGGTCGAGCTTTGCGGACGAATCCGATTGCAACGGTGCGGTTTGGTCGAGGGACTCACGGGCCGTGCCCTCCACGGGCATCGACGTCTCGTCGACTACGGCTTCCACGGACGCAGGGGTGGCCGTGGTCGCAGCCTCGGTGGGTGCATCGGCTTCCGGCATCACCATGGGCCTGCGCCTGAGCTTGTACTGCTGGCCCTCGCTGTAGGGGCGTATGGCCTTGGGTGACGGTCTTCTGCGCACGATTTGGCGGTTGCCACGTTTTTGGATTTGCATGGAGCCGCCGTTGGATGCCGCAGATGCGGGGCGCGCGTTGGCTGGCCTTGTGCTAACAGTTCCGTTTGCAGCCCGCCTCGCCTGTCGTTTTGCCCTCTTGGCCGACTTGGCTTGGCCGGCTGGCAGTGTCGCGTCGTCTGCGGGCCGTGCGGGTGCGTACTCGCGAGCATCGCTTCGTGCATCGGGACTCGGGGCCTCGTCTGCGGGGACAGCGTCACGTATTTGGGTTGGGTCGGTGGTTGGCCGGGAAGCTTGACGTGTGTCTTCTCCCCAGAAGGACGAGCGACCCTCCCTCTTGTTTGTTGTATCGTCCATATACTCTTGCATGCGCGCTATTCACATGCCCTTCGTTTGTGTTTCCTTTTGGTGTCGGCGTATCATACTACCCTCTGAGCACCCTGTGGGACGCTCGGTTGCCGAAACTCACAAAGTATGAAAAAAACTCAACGCATTGAGCTCCGTGCGTAGACCTCGTATCCCATCTTTACGTCCTCTTGCACGGAGTGCTTGCCAGCAATGCGATTGAGCAGCAGCCGCGCCGCCTCTGCGCCGCTCGTCCTGTAGTGCAGGTGGGCGGTGGAGAGCGAGGGCCGTGCGATGCGGCTGAGCAGGCTGTCGCCCACGCCGGTAACCTGGATGTCCTTGGGCACGTCGTAGCCATATTCTGCGACGCACATCATGGCGCCAAAGGCGATGTCGTCGGTGGCGCACACTATGGTGTCGAGTCCCGGCACGGTGTCCATGAGCTTCTCGGCGCCAAAGTAGCCCGCGTCGGCGTCGAATCCCACGGTGAGCTGGGCCTGGGGCAGGGGAGTGATTCCCGCCTGCGTGCAGGCGTCAACAAACCCCTTGCGTCGCATCCTGCCTGCAGCCTCGTCCTCTTCGAGCACACCCAAGTAACTGGGTTGGCGTGCGTTGCGCAGCGCAAGCCTCGTGAGCTCGTACACGGCGTGGTAGTCGTCCTGATACACGCTTGGATGGCCCGCGAACTTTTGCCCAAGGATTACGCAGGGGATGGAGAGCCGGCCCAAGACCTCAAAGTGCTCGGGCGTGAGCACGGTTGCGATGAGGATTATGCCGTCAACTCGGTTTTGCGGGCCAAACAGGTTGAGGAACTCTATTTCGGTCTCCACGTCGTTGTCAGCGTTTGCCAGTATTACCTGATACCCAGCCATGTTGAGCACGTCGGTGATGCCTGCGACCATGCGACTCACCGACTGCGAGTTGATCTTGGGGATAACGATGCTCACCAACTTTGACTTGCCGGTGCGAAGCTGCTGCGCCTGCTGGGACGGAACGTATCCGGTTTCATTGATGATGTGGGCGATGAGCTCGCGCTTTTCTTGGGACACATATCCATCGTTGAGATAACGCGATACCGTGGCGCGCGACACGCCAGCTCGTCGGGCTATCTCATTGATGTCCATGGGTCTCCTTCGCAGTGATGGGGGAATTGCTTTGAGTATATGTATCGTATCGTGTGGAATCGTTCCCATGGAATCGATGAGGCGCAGGTAGGGCGCGCCGTTCAACAAAACGCCAAAAGTATCGCCGCACCCACGCCGTTTGTGGCAGGGGTGCGGCGCCTTGCGGGCATGGCGCGCCCGCATTGGTTGGCTCTGTGAGCTACTGTGTGAGCTCGAGGTACATTCCGCGGTACTGCTGTGCGGAGTTCTCCCACGACACGTCCTTCTCCATGTCGCGGATTACCATCTTGTCCCAGCTATCGCGGATCTCGAAGTACAGCGTCTTGGCGCGGTTGATGGCATCGAGCAGCAGGCCGGCGTCGTAGCGATCGAACGTGAAGCCGTTGCCGGTGTCCTCAAACATGTTGTACGGCTCGACGGTGTCCTTGAGGCCGCCGGTCTCGCGCACGATGGGTGCGGAGCCGTAGTGCATGGCGATGAGCTGCGTGAGGCCGCAGGGCTCAAACTGGGAGGGAACGAGGAACGCGTCGCAGGCGGCGTAGATCTTGTGAGACAGCGCCTCGTCGTAGGCGATGTAGGCGCATACCTGCCCCTTGTTGGCGTTCTCGTAGTAGCGGAACGAGTCCTCGTACTGCGGGTCGCCGGTGCCCAGCACCACGAGCTGGGTGTTGCCGTCGATAATCTCGGGCACGATGGCGTTTACCAGGTCGAGGCCCTTTTGGTTGGTGAGGCGCGAGATGAGGCCAATCACCATCTTGTCGGCGTTTTCCTCAAGGCCAAGCTCCTTTTGCAGGGCGAGCTTGTTGGCCTTCTTCTGCTTGATGGCGTTCTCCACGCTGTAGGGAGCCTCGATGAGCTTGTCGGTGGCGGGGTTCCAAATTTCCACGTCGATGCCGTTTACGATGCCGCGCAGCTTGCCACTGTGATGACGCAGGTGAGCGTCGAGGCCCTCGCCGTACTCCCAGGTTTGGATCTCGCCGGCGTAGGTGTTGCTCACCGTGGTGATCATGTCGGAGTAGGCAAGGCCACCCTTGAGCATGTTGGCCTCGGTCCACTCCTCCTGCAGCGCGCCCATGTTAAAGGCGCTGTCGGGCAGGTTGGACCAGTACTTGAGCGTGGGGATGTTGTACTTGCCCTGGAAGCGCAGGTTGTGGATGGTGGTAACCACCTTGGAGCGGGACAGGGGCGTCTCGTTGAACATGGTGCGCAGATACACGGGTACCAGACCGGCCTGCCAGTCGTGGCAGTGGATGACGTCGGGAGTCCAGTCCATGTAGTTGAGTGCGGCGAGCGCTGCCTTGCCAAAGTAGCAGAACTTGGGAATGTCGTCGACCAGGTTGGTGTAGGGGTTGCCGTTGGAGAAGAACTCCTCGTTGTCAATAAAGTCGTACACGACGCCGTCCCACACGTATTCCATGATGCCCACGTAGAACGAGCGACCGTCGGAGCACAGGTCCATGTCGAAGGAGCCGCGATAGACCATCTTCTCCTTGTACTCGTCCTTGATGCAGGCGTACTTGGGCAGGATTACCTTAACGTCGCAGTTGAGCTTGACGAGCGCCTTGGGCAGTGCGGACATAACGTCGCCCAGGCCGCCGGTCTTTACGAACGGGTAGCACTCGGAGCCGATAAAGGCCACGCTACGGCGAGGCTGCGGAAGCTCGGGCTCTGGAGCGGGCGCGGGCTTGGCCTCCACCTTGGG
>JAUMWN010000070.1 GCA_030529625.1 Coriobacteriales bacterium | reverse complement strand
CCGCTGCCATTGCCCTGGCCGCCACCGCCAGCAGAGCCACCACCATTAGTAGTCGAGCCACCGCCCTGCTCGCGCTCACGTCTCCTGCGCTCGGCCTCGGCCTTGGCCGCCTCCTCGCGCTCGATCTGCTCCTCGGCCACACCCGGCTTCACCAGGAAGTCGCTCCTGTTGATGAACGGCTTGCCCTTTCCAAGAGTGAGGTTCAGGTATCCGTCATCGCCAACACCGTCCGCGATGCCGAAGAACTGGTCGCTCGTCAGTCCCTGCGAGATCGCGTTCTCCAGCACGGAGTAGTTGGCAAGTCTTGGCAGGTAGCAGTAGGTGCAGAGGAGTTCCCACAGCTGCTTTATCTGGATGTCGCGACGCTCCTTCCAAAGCAGCTTGTCGAGCTCCATGCGAAGAAGTGCTGGTGCCCACTTTTCGATGGCCGCCTCGTTGGAGAGGAGCTTCCTCGCAGCCTTGTGAGGAGCGTCGTCGCCAGACCCAGCGATACGATCGACCTCCCACTCGATGTCCATGGATCCAGAGAGCAGGTCGATGCGTGGGGCGAGCAGCCAGCTGTAGGCCTCCTGGATGCGTGTCTTCAGGGTCTCCTCGGCGCGGCGCATGCTCTGCTCGGTCTCGCGCTGCTGAGCCATGTCGAGATTCAGCGCCTCGCGGTCGTCGGAGATGGATTTCCACGCCAGCCACGAGCGTGCGGCCTGCTCGAGCGAGCCGACGGAGGATCCGTCGCACGCGATGAAGGCCAGCATGTTCTTGTACTGTCTCGGCGTGGTACCACGCATGGAGAGGATGCTGTTAGCCGCCTCGATGGCTGCCGAGGTAGCCTGGTTGCCGCGATGCCCGGCGCTTGGCGGGAGCACCACTAGGCGCAGCGTCTGGTCGTCGGGCACATCGAGCGAGGTGGAGGGGCACACGTGGATGCCGCCGAAGGGAGCGCATTTGCGGAAGGTCTTGAGCCTCTGCTCGAGCTCGTACTCAACGTCGGACTTGCTGAGCTGCTGTGCGCGGTCCTCCATCACCTTGCGAAGCGTCGGGCGCGTGTCGTACCACCAGCGATTGCCCTGGCCGTCGGAATACAAGAACGAGGACGACCCCTGCAATGTGCCGAGAGCGTCGTTGAAGACGGCGATGTTCTCGCCGGGCTGCACCACGCCAAGGCGGATGTGCGTGCGCTCGATGCCGCGTGCGCTCTGGCCGGTCACGTCCGGGGCGGATCCCAGCATGATGGTCCTCGCCACGCGCCGCGCCGCCATCAGACGCCCGTAGCGCCCGTTGCCCTGGTCGAGCTTGAAGGGCACGGAGTGCTTTCCGTCGATCTCGGAGTCGACCACGCCGTTCCAGTTCTCGTCGAGGTAGCGCGTCAGCTCGTCGCGAACGTTCGGCACGTCGAGCGGGAGCGATCCCGGCATGATCATCGGGCTCTGGTCGCCGCTCATCCAAAGCTCGTGGATGACTGCTGCCATCAGGCGCAGCACGCCGCGCGTGCGCTGGAAGCGCTCGAGCGTCGCCCAGTCCTCGTAGAGCCGGTCGAACACCTCGGGGTGGATCGGGTAGCAGGAGACCATGCGATCGCGGTACTCGAGCTCCTTGGCGTCCACGGGGAAGTCTGCGGCGTTCGCGCCGTACATCTGGGAGAACGCGTTGCACACCGCGTCGCGCTTGCCCTCGTCCTTGCAGCCAAGGAACAGGCGCCGCCGCACGACCTCGAAGCCCTCGTTGGCGGAGACGGGCTTCCAAATCGCCTCCATGCGCCCGAAGGTGTGCTCGATTGCCTCCAGGGCCTGCTGCCCCGCGTCGCCGCCGATCTCGATGTCGCTCTCCGGGATGGAGGCCACGACCATGCTGTTCTTGCTCGCGCGCGCGGCCTCCGTCACCTCCTGGATGAAGGTGATAAAGTTGTCGAAGGATCCGGCCGGAAGCCCGCTCACGCCGTAGAGCTTCTTCGCGTAGGCCACGAGCTCGTCCATGAGCACGAGGCACGGCCCACATGCGTCGAAGAGCTCCTTGATTGCCTGGGAGCCGGGCGAGACGCCCTTGCGGTCGGCGTCGCGCACGTACTCGTAGAGCCCGGGGTTGCCGGCGGCGAAGGCGAGCTGTGCCGCCATCTCGCCCCAGAGCGTGTTGATGGTGATGCCGGGCATGTCGTTGGGGCGGCGCGCCTTGGTCGGGTTGAGGGACGTGCCCACGAGCACGGCCACGCGCACTTTGGGCAAGGCGCGGATGCCGCTCTCGCGCACCACAGCCTCCGCATTGGGGATGCGGTCGATGAGGTCCGCCGACCGCAGAAGGTGGAAGAGCGCAAGCATGGAGTGAGTCTTGCCGCCGCCGAACGCGGTCTTGAGTTGTATCACCGGCTCGCCGTCAAGCCCTCCCACGCGCCTGAGTGCCTGGGTGAGGAGTCCCTTCATGCCTTCGGTGACGTAGGTGCGCCGGTAGAACTCCACCGGGTCTCGGTACTCGAACGAGCCCTCTCCGCGCGCCACCTGCGCGAGGTCTGCTGCGAACTCTGCGTTGCGGTAGCGCCCCTCGCGCACGTCCTGGTGCGGCTCCATCACGTCCTTCCAGGCGGGGAGGCCGTCGACCGAGACGGTCTGTTGCTGGTTCTTCTTGGGCTGCGGGGCCGCCATGGGCGTGTCCTCGGCCGCCACGTTACCGTAGCGCACCTCGCGCATCAGGTCGTTGATCTCCGCCTCGCCATCGGGGTCGATGCCGCCGAGAAGGCGGCTCATGGTGTCGAGCGCGCGCCACGTGTCGCTGTCGCTAAACGTCGCGCCGCCCGCGTGAGCCCACTTGTTGCGCACGCCGTGCAGCTCCTTCGCCCAGGTGCGGTAGTCCACGGAGAGCTTCTTGCGGAAGGTCTGTCCCCAGTGTATGTCGAAGAGGGTCAGGCAGTTCGCAAGGTCGAGCGCGTCGGTCACGGTCGCGAAGTCGCCCGTCGCGGGTAGGTTCCTCTTCTGGTCGTCGTAGAGGCGACCATAGACGGCCACCTCCCACCAGTCCTGCCCGTACTCCACGATGAGCTCGTGAGCGATGTAGCCGACGAGGGAGTCTCGCACGGTGCCGAGGCCTTTGGTGATGAGGTCGTAGTTCTCCATGGTCTGGCTTCCTTATATGTCGAGGGCGGTCTGAACGGGCGTTTCCTGTTTGAGCTGTGCTGCACGAGACTCGATGTCACGCCAGGCGACGACGAGGGAGTTGTAGGCGAATGCCTCCTGATTCCAACTTTTCTTGTCGGCGATGGTGAAGAGGCGGTATGCGAGCGCACGGGCGTTGTCCGCACGGCCATCGTAGATGTCCTTGAGCATCTTCGCGCAAGCCTCGATGCCGCCGGTCTCCATGGCGTGCGTGAGCTGTTGAGTAAATAGCCAGCAGAAGTCTGGTGCGGGCATATCTCGTATTTCGTCTCGCCCTAGTAAACGCACAAAACCCTTAGCAGAACTGATGGCACCTTTAGCGGCTATTCCTTCAATAGAAGTGTTTTTAGCACGGGCGAGAACATCGGCCTCGCCAAAACGTATTTCATTGAAAGCAGTTTGCGTGTAGAGGTCAACACAAAAGCGGCTCTCGCGATCCAAGTCGCTGTCCTGATCAGTGAAATAAAGGTCAAGCTCTTGGTTAATGATTTGAAGTGCGGAACGCACAGTCATCTCGTTGCCATCGGCTTCAAGAACCTTGGAGAAACGTGAATATACACCGATTCCGGGCCCTATAGCAGATTGCGCAAGGTCTACAGGAGCAATATTGCTGGTTTGCAGCTTATCTAGGGCAGGCTTTAGTTCACGCTTAAGGGCATTCACGAATTCTCGGCGCGTGGCTGCGATAGCATCCTTCGAGCGCTTTCGACATACTAGGACAATTGAAGAGGCCAACGCGTTCGTACCATTACCAATAATGCGCCCCTGTTTCTCAGTTCTTACAGGCCATGTTCCTGTAATGGAGAATCCGGCATGAATAATAGCCGCAAGCATTGTTTCCCAGCCAGTTGAAGCAGTTGCTTCAACTTCATTTACCGTTGTTGTTTCGCCTTGCTTGAAAGCATAGTAAATTGTCACGGGTATATCATCTCGTGCTGTAAGATACATTTGGCTAACAGCCTCATACATACCCTCTTCGAAGAAATTACGCGCCTCAATGTCGCTATTGAATCGATAGGGCGTAGCGACCAATTCTTCGGCTTTTGGTACCAAAAGTGTGCTGTATAGTTGAGGATATATGCTTCGCATACTTCTTCTCAGCCATATATAGAAGAAGTCTGATAAATCTGCATAGCTGATGTTGTCATAATACGGTGGATCTGTCGAAATCACTATATCTCTTAATCCGGTATCGCTTTGGGCGTCAAACTGATCTGCCTCCCCTTCAATTGAAGACGGTAGTGCGTCAAAAGCCTTCAGCATACGAGTGAAGAGGTTCTTGAAACTGCCAGTCGAATTGCTGAATATATTGCATTCAGCATAATCCCAGACCATTGGAATTGCTTGGCGTCCAAAAGTATTTCTCATCTGAGTATTAGGCGCATTCCAACTACACGCAACGGAAGAATGGTTTGCTACTTGGTCAATTAAGAAAGCCAAGTACACAGATATAGCCTGTCCATACGCTTTTGCACCTGCGCCATCAGCTGCTAATGACCTATCATCATCCTTGAGTAGGCCAGTCCCATCATGCTCGATTTTCTCTTGTAACTCTCCAAGCAAATCAGTAAAGGTCGTCAAAGCGACGAGCTGTCTATTCGTGAAAAGCTCGTGCCACTCAGTGAATCCGTATCCACGACCACTTACCAAGTCGGTACAAGAGGTATTCATTGCTTGGGTAGGATAATCATCAGGTCTATCTACGGTTGCGGCAGCAATCTGCTCAGCATCCGGTGCGATGAATAGTCGTCCATTCTTGCCTTCTGCAATAACCGCCATTAGTTGAGCAGCATCTTTATGCAGTTGAAACTGCTCATGTATGTAGTTCTTTGGTGCTAAGCTTCCGCATGCGATACATCTAAACTGGCCCTTTGCCACCTTAGACGAAGCTGGTACATTGCCGTCTCCAGTACCAATAGTAAAGGTTATACGTTTAGTGTTGGCATCCACATTTGGTATCGCCCATGCCCTCTTACCTCGCTTTTTTGATAGCTCAAAGCTGTTAACGAGCGGCATCTGACATCCGCATGCTGGGTTTGGGCAAGTGACTGTACGTGCCCAGATCCAAGCAATCACAGTTGCATACCCTCCCCCTTGATCAGAGGGTACTCTCACCTCTGGATATAAGTGACCGATGCGACTGAATGCTTCTTCCTTTAACCAGTTTCCGTAATACTCAACATCAGCAGCTAGACCAGATGATCTTTCCCAAGTGTTTATATGCCGCCTTCTCTGTGCGTCAGGGTTAATTGCAGGTAAGCCCGAGAACCTTGAAGGGATTTCTATCATGGCTTTATTAATGGTAACAGCCACAGGGTTCAAGTCATGTGCATAAGCTTTTAAACCTAAACGTTGTGCTTCAAGAGGTATTGCGCCGCCACCAGAGAATGGATCTAATAAGCTAATCTCTGCATTACCAATGCTCTTTTGGATTTCAGCTTTTGCCGCCTCAAGAACTGTTTTGTCATTTGAGTTCTCCCATATCACCAGCTTCTCGAGTATTTCGAACAATCGCTCGCGCTCTGCTCTCTGGTCTTCCTCAGTCGGAAAGAGGTTAGGATGGCTAGAAGGGTCATCTACCAAAGAAGCCCATATTACAGCTCGTGCAGTTGCCAAAGGCCGACGTGCCCACCATAGGTGCAGCGTTGCAGGATGCCCGTGCCTAATCGACTTTTCTCGTATTGATGCTGCGTTGATGGCATCTAGAGGTAGCGCGACTTCAATGAGTTTCTTCACTGCCATTTATCAATCCTTTCCAAGACGACTTCGGCAGACTCAATGAGTCGCCCCATGTCGAAGGTGGTGCTTGTCTCGGTAAACGCCGGGGTCCGCAGGGCTGGTTGGCGCAGGTAGGTCGTATGGGTTGACGCCCCGTCGATCTCGACGATGGCGAGCAGCCAGCAGTCGGGCTTGTTGAGGGCGGCCAGGATCTCGTTCTTGGAGAGGGTCACGGTGTCGGCGCCGACGATGCGTCCCTTCACCTCGATCATGCGCAGCACCGGGTCGGTGCCGTCGCGCATCGCATCAGGCACGCGGGACTCGATGTCGTAGCCGATCTTGCGCAGGTAGCTCACGTTCTTGGGGTCGTTGCCCAGCTCTCGCTCGATGGCTGTGATCACGTCCATTGCCCTGAGCTCGGTCCGGCGCTTTGCCTCGGCGTCCGCGCTCTGGCCGTTCGGGTCGGAGTCTTTGCCGCCTCGCAGCAGGCTTGCGGGAACGACGAACGCTCCGCCCACAACGCGGGGCGGCATAGGTGCGAGCTGCTTCTGTCGTTCCAGCTGCTCGGTCCTGCGCTGTAGGCGTTCCTCCAGCTCGTTGGCGCGGCGCTCTGCCTGGCGAGAGCTTATGCGGGAGTTTGACTTGCCCGCGTGCTCCTTGTCGGCGAGCTCCCCGGCCCGGTAGTCCCACCAGTTGATCTCGGCCCGAAGGCGTGTTTCCACGGCGCGCTGCACCTTGCTCACATGCGCGAGCGTGCGCCCGCGCACCTCGGCTATGTGCTCGGGGATGATCTCGCGTATGGCGAAGTCTGTCGCTATCTTGTCCGGTCCCTGGCTGAGCCAGGCAAGCTCCTCGGCGCAGGCCTCCTCAACACGGGCGAACTCGGCCCTCGTCGGGGCGCGGTAGTCGAGGTAGGGCGCGTACCCGGCGTCCGTCGTGTTCCCGTCGTAGTCTATCTCCACGAAGTGCACTGCGCGGGAGACGGTCTTCTTTGTGCCGTCGGGAAGCACGGTGCCGTCCTGTATGGCGCTCTCCACCCAGAAGAGGAAGCGCGGCGACTCGGAAGTCTCGTCGTCGTCCACGAGCACGGCGCCCTGGCGCATGCAGCCCATGTCGCGCTCGAGCGTCACGGACACGAGGGCGTCGAGCAAAGGGTGGCCGGGGCAGACGAGGTCGGCGTTTGGAGCGCCCTCCATGGTCACCTTGTCCTTCTCGAAGCACACGCGCTCGTATCGGCGGAGCACCGGGTCGGCCACGCCTATCCCCACGTCGCGCGTGCGCACCTCAAAGGGCACCTCGAGCACCTCGAACCGTCCCTCCTCGCACTCGGTGACGCGTCCCTTGAGCCTGTGCATGGCCTCCAGGAAGAACGCCTCGATGAAGTGCGGCTCGAGCTTTCGGGCTTCCATGCGCTCCATGCTCTCCTTGATCTTGGATACGGCGCTCGCGTCCATCACGTCGGCGGTGAGCGCGTACTCCTCTATGAGCTTGCGGAGGGCGTCGCCGTCGAGCGAGCTGTCGACCACCTGGTTCAGGCGGTCGCGCACGTCAGGTCGGTCGCCGTAGCGTATGGCCTCAACGAGCAGCTCGCGCAGCGGCTTGTCCTCGAAGGTCACGCGGCCAAGGATGTCGAAAACGCGCCCTCCTAGGGCCTGCTTCTCCTCGTTGAGCTTCTGGAAGAGCCGGTCGAACACCTGGCCCTCGCGAGTCTCCTTGGCCACGAGGTTCCACAGGTAGCAGACCTCCGTCTGGCCAATGCGGTGCACACGCCCGAAGCGCTGCTCTATGCGGTTCGGGTTCCAAGGCAGGTCATAGTTCACCATCACTGCCCAGCAGTCCGCGTATCTTGGTCGCGAGGTATTCCAAGGTGTCCTTGTGCTCGGTGAACACGATCAGCTTCTCGCGCCGCCCGTCCGGGCCGAACATGTCCTCGTTATCCTGCAGGAGACGTGAGAGCTCCTCCCACTTGCGGTCCTCGCCGCTCTTGCGCACGGCGTCGGCCTTGGCCTCGAGCCGCCCCAGTATCTCTATCTCATGCCGGAGCTCGTCTGCGGTGGCGGATGCCGAGGCCGTGTCCATGACCTCGTCCTCCATGCTCTCGAGCTCCTCCTCCGTGTAGTCGTCCTCGTCGAAGTCGTCGGCTATGGGCGTGTACAGGCTCGCGTAGCCGCCCGTGCGGTTGATGTCGTCCTCGATCTCCTGCAGGCGCGACTTGAGCCTTTCCCTGCGGCGGTGCAGCGACTGATAGATTGCCTCGGGCGAGGACGCCAGCCGTCGCTGCAGCACGGTGAGTGCGAACCCAACGCTGTTCTTCCGCTTGCCATCCAGACGCTCGGCAAGGTTGAACTGGTCGCGCACGTAGTCGGTCACCATCTGGTACAGGTCGGACTCGTCCGGGGAGAGCGTGTATGTGATGGTCTGCGCGATGCGCTCGGGGAAGAGCGGCCGGCCGTCGAAGCGCAGTAGCTCCTCCTTCACCAGGCGGCGCATGACATCGGAGACGTCGAAGTCGGGCTTGAAGACGTTCTCGGGAACGTCGTGAATGAGCGCGTCGGGAGGAACGGAAGCTGTGATGCGCGATTGCTTCTTGCGATGGTTCGCGCCCGCAAACCTGTCCCGGTCCACGAGCGCCATGAAGAGCTGGAAGTCCTCGGGCTTGCCGTTGTGGGGCGTGGCCGTCATCAGCAGCAGATTCTCGGTCGTGTCACCGAGCAGTCGCCCAAGCTGGTAGCGCTTGGTGTAGCGGGCCTCGCCGCCGAAGACTGTGGCGCTCATCTTGTGCGCCTCGTCGCACACGACCAGATCCCAGCTGACCTCACTCAGAAGGGCCTGTATGTCCTCGTTGCGGCTCAGCTGGTCGAGGCGCGCGATGAGCAGGTCGTTCTCCTTGAACGCGTTGCGCGTGACGGCGGCGTTCAGCAGGTCGTTGGTGAGGATCGTGAACGAGAGGCCGAACTTGCGGTAGAGCTCGTCCTGCCACTGCTCCACGAGATTGCCAGGGCACACGATGAGGCAGCGCTTGAGGTCGCCTCGCGCCAGCATCTCCTTGATGAGAAGGCCTGCCATGATGGTCTTGCCCGCGCCCGGGTCGTCGGCCAGCACGAAGCGCAGCGGCATCTGCGGCAGCATGTCTTGGTACACGGCGGAAATCTGGTGTGGCAAGGGTTCCACGGCAGAGGTGCGCACGGCGAGGTACGGGTCGAAGAGGTGCGCGAGGTTGATGCGGTACGCCTCGGAGACGAGCTTGAGCTGGTCGGCGTCGGCGTCGAAGGTCCACTGGTTGTCCTTGGCAAGCGACAGGTTTTGCTCCATGTCGCGGTAGAGCATGATGCTCCCGAGCTGGCCGTCCTCGGTCTTGTATGTGAGCGTCAGTGCGAAGTTGCCGAACCACTCCACGGCGATGGCGGTGACGGGATCGTTTCCAACAACGCCGCGTATGCGCGACCCTACACGAATATCCTCAAGCTTTGCCACATGCCATCAGCCCCATCGCTTCTCTCACATGCGCAGTTTCCTTAATGACTGTTCCATTCTGGAACTTTTCTCGTCAAGGTCTTATCGACGTACGAGCCAATCTACTTCTCGAACGCGTTCCCGTTTGGAACACTTCAATGCTGAGCATACTTTCCACGTATGGAAACGAACATCAAAAGAAAACGTCGCTACCTCGACCTCAATAAGCTCCTCGGTCGTCGGCTCGCGCAGATTCGCCATGAGTCGGGCGTCAAGCAGGAGGAGGTTGCCGACGCCATGGACATCAAACGACCTCTGGTAAGCAAAATCGAGAACGGGCACCGTGCGCTCGATGCCATGGAGATACCCGACTATGCCGCCGCCATCCATGTGGAACCAGACGTGATCTTCTCGGAGATTGACAAGATCGTAATTGAGTACGACTCCAGGACCGGGCGGTCGGCTCAAAGTTAAAAGCGCACTCTGGCTCCTCGGTCACAAGCTTCGTATGCGGGTCGAGAAACGAAATGGCTCTTTTTTCCCTTTGGTATCCCAAAACGCAGCCATACACGCTAAGGCAGGTGCATGGACTGACTGAAGGTTGACGCCAACGGCTCACTGGGAGCGATTTCAACGGACGGCCTGTACGCAGCCATGGTCGCACTGGGTAGCCTTGTCGCGTCGATCCTCATGTTGCTCAGCGTCATTCGCGGTCGAAACCAATCTTCCAAGTTTCCTCACACTGCGCATCGCATCTTCCCAAGACAGCCCATTCACATAAGGGGTCTTTCTCGCATAGTTCCGCCATCTTTTACGCATGACTTCATCGTCCTCGACACACGAAAGAATGCCATCGAGATTTGCAATCATCGCCGTAGTACTACGACTGACACTCGTAGCAATAAACGCAGAGCGGAACACGTCTGAATCAAACGATTCTAATTCAGTGAGCACGTGGATATCGTAGAAATCCCTCATTCGCGTATTTGTAACTGCCCTCACCATGATGGTCTCAAGTTTCTCCGCAAGCAGGGTTTCGAGATTGTATGTCCAGAGGGCAATTGATCGATCTTCGAGCATAAGCCCGTAGTCACGCATTACCGCACTGGGTGTGAGGGCATCACCAGTGGAGATATCAATCTTAATTGTCTGCCTCAGCTTGTCCATCTTTGCCGCAAGCGTAAGACGCACACCTGGGTAGTCATGCTCCTCCATGATGCTGTCAATCCTCATGACGGTAAAAGTCACACCATCGTCTAGAGGAAGTGCGACGATTTCCCCCACTATTCTCTTTGCTTCAATAGCCGTTAGAGATAATGAACGCACCGTTGCATCAACATCCATCGTCGAGCGAGTATCAAGCCCCACAATAGACGCGACGAGCATCCCTCCCTTTAGGACGAAGTTGTCTCTATAGGGAGATATGGAGACCCGTTCAAGAAATCGCTCCATCACAAATGTTCTGATGAGTGTCTGCGATTTCATCCCATCACCGTGCGAAAGGTTCCGCACCTTATCCTTAAGTTGCATGGACGAGCGAATCACAACATCACCTCCGTGTACAGTCTCATTGATGACTCCACATGTAGCCTCTTCGCATAATCCATGAGGCGGTGCAAATCCTTAGCGTCACTCGCCATGTATTCTCTCATGGCGTACCGAAAGACCTGCACATCTAAGGATTCCCGGTTCCTCACCATGTCGCACATCGTGCGCTCCATGTCGTAGGTACGAACTGCGTTGCCAAAGACGGTCGTCAACTCCGTCACGCCCATATCGAAGGCAGCCGGCTGTACCTGGTGAACCACAATCCCTCTTTTTCGCAGGTGCGTCGCGTTGTATCCAACGCGAACGGTCACGTCAATTCCCTCTGGCTCCCGCTCCATCAGGCCGTTGAGGAACAGGGAAGTCTCGTATGAGAAGACGATGCCAACGTTAGCGAGACACAGCTGGTACAGCACGTCCTCCCAGGAGTCCTGCGCGAGATAGAGACCGTGGGCGACGCGCTCCATGCGTCGCTTGGATACATACCTTGCGAGAGTCGGCTTCGAGATGCCATGCTCAAGTACCTGCGCGGTGCGGAGGTATCCATTACCCTCCGCCACTAGCCTATCCAATACATCAAAACAAGCCATGCAATCACCTTACCTTTACGCTCTAATTATGAATTATTAGAGCGTAAAGGTAAAGCTCAATCGTAGCCAGGGAAGATGAAACGCAATGGCATACTCGTATTACACGGCAGAATACGCCTACTGCCGGTAGTACGTGAGGAAGTCGGCGATCTTATCGAGCGCCTCCCCCAAAATGGCGCGCCTAGGCAGGTACACGATGCGGAAGTATCCGGGCGTGTTCCAGTTGAAGCCCTTGCCCGGCACGATGAGCACGTGCTGGTCCTGCAGCAGGTCCAGCTGAAACTGCTCGTCATTGGTAATGTTGAACTTTTGCGGGTCGAGTCTGGGGAAGATGTAGAACGCCGCCTTGGGCTTTACCACGCTCACGCCGTCCATGGCGCACAGGCGCTCGTACACGTAGTCGCGCTGCTTGCACACGCGACCGGTGGGCACCACGTAGTTCTTTACGCTCTGGTATCCGCCCAGGGCCGTCTGCACGATGGACTGCGCGGGCACGTTTGAACACAGGCGCATGTTGGACATCACGTTTATGCCCTCCATGAGGTCCCGGCCCAGTCGCTTGTTGCCCGAGATGGAGATCCAGCCAATGCGCCAGCCGGCGATCATGTGGCTCTTGGAGAGCCCGTTGAACGTGATGCAGAACAGGTCGGGGGCAAGGCTCGCTATGCTCACGTGCTCCTCTCCGTCCATCACCAGGCGGTCGTAGATCTCGTCCGAAAGGATGATGAGCTGATTCTCGCGCGCGATCTCCACGATCTGTTGCAGCACCTCACGCGGATAGAGGGCTCCGGTGGGATTGTTGGGGTTGATAATAACGATGGCCTTGGTGTTGCTGGTAATCTTGGAGCGCATGTCGTCCAGGTCGGGCAGCCAGTCTGCCTGCTCGTCGCACAGGTAGTGCACGGCCTTTCCGCCCGAGAGCGTGATGCATGCCGTCCACAGGGGATAGTCGGGACTGGGCACCAGTATCTCGTCGCCCGTCTCAACCATGGCCTGCATAACCATGTTGATGAGGTCGCTCACGCCATTGCCCGTGTAGATGTCGTTCATGCTCACGTTGGGAATGCCCTTGATTTGGTCGTACTGCATAATCGCCTTGCGCGCCGCAAAGAGTCCCCGGCTGTCGGAGTATCCCTCGGTCTTGCGCAGCTGGCTGGCCATGTCCTGCACCACCTCGTCGGGGGTGCGGAACCCAAAGGGGGCGGGGTTGCCAATGTTGAGCTTGAGGATGTGGATGCCGTCCTCCTCCATGCGCATGGCCTCGTCGAGTGCCGGCCCACGAACGTCGTAGGACACGTGGTCGAGCTTGCTGGATTTTTTAAACGTACGCATGGCGTTTGCCTCCCGTTGCTTGTGTTGTCGTTGCTCGTCGGTTCCGCTCAGCCAGTCCTCGCTCACGCCCAGCGCCTGCGCAAGAAACGCAAGCATGTCGGGACGAGGCATGGTCTTGCCGCTCACGTACTGGCTGAGCTGGCTCTTTCCCAGCTTTCTGTCGTTGTTGGCGGCAATCTGGAGCACGTCCACCTGCTTGAGGCCGTTTTGCTCCATTGCCAGTCTCAGACGCTCGGAAAACGTTGAGTTCAATTCCATCTGCTCCAAAGTTCATTTTGTATGCGGTTAAATTGAACTCATTCTAGCAGTCGAGCACAAAAGTTCAAGATGTGCGCAAGAATTGAACAGATGAGACAAACGCAGCTGTGGGATACTCCCTCGGCGTCAACGCTTCACAGCTAACCTGTGCTCGGGGGACAGTCCCCTGTGCACAGGGGACTGTCCCCCGAGCACAGGTTCGCCGTCAGCCCATGCCAAGCGCGCAGGCAATCACAAACGCGAGCAGGGCGACCACCCAGGCTATGACGCACTGCAGTACGACGATGCCAACGGCCCACTTGCCACCCAGCTCTCTTCTCACAGCCGCAATCGCGGCGATGCAGGGCGTGTAGAGCAGGCAGAACACCAAAAAACTCACGGCCGCGGCCGGCGATAGGGCCGATATGAGCGAGGCGGATGAGTCAAAGAGCACTGTGAGTGTGGAGACCACCGTCTCCTTGGCCATAAAACCGGCGATGAGCGCCGTGACAAAGCGCCAATCGCCAAAACCAATGGGCCCAAAGAGCGGGGCCAGCAGGCCGCCCAGCATGGCCAGAATGCTGTACTGGGGGTCTTCGACCAACTCGAGGCGCGGTGAGAAGGACTGCAGGAACCACACCACCAGCGTGGCCACAAGGATTACCGTAAAGGCCCTGGAAACAAAGTCCTTGGACTTGTCCCAAACCAGACGCGCGACACTCTTGAGGGAGGGCATGCGGTAGTTGGGCAGCTCCATCACAAACGGAACCGCCTCGCCTTGGTAGATCGTGCGATGGGATATGAGCCCGGCCACGATGGCCACCAGCACGCCCAGCAGATAGAGCCCGATCATCACCAGACCCGCCTGGCTGGGAAAGAACAGCTGCGTAACGAACCCATAGATGGTGAGCTTGGTCACGCAGCTCATAAACGGCGTGAGCAGTATGGTGAGCTTGCGGTCCCGCTCGGAGGGAAGCGTCCGCGTGGCCATGATGGCCGGGACCGTGCACCCAAACCCCATTATCATGGGCACGATGGAACGCCCCGATAGACCAATGCGCCTGAGCGCCCGGTCCATAAAGAATGCCACGCGGGCCATGTAGCCCGTGTCCTGCAAGAGCGACAGGAAGAAGAACATCAGCACGATGAGCGGCGTGAACAGCACCACCGTCCCCACTCCGTTGAGCACGCCGTCGATTACGAACGATTGCGCCGCATCGCTTGCGCCCAATGCCACCAGCGCGTTTGCCACGACCTGGGTGACCCAGTCGATGGCCATCTGGATATAGCCCTGTAGGAAGGGACCCACCACCGTAAAGGTGAGCAGGAAGATCGCAAACATGATGGCAAGGAACATGGGGATGGCGGTAAAGCGTCCCGTGAGCAGGCGGTCTATGCGCCCGCTGCGCAGGCGCTCCTTGCTCTGGTGCGGCTTGACCACCGTTTGCGAGACCACCTTGGCGATAAACGAAAAGCGCATGTCGGCGATGGCGGCGGCACGGTCCAGCCCGCGCTCGCGCTCCATCTGATGCACGATGTGCTCGATCATAACGTGCTCGTCCGGGGAGAGTCCCAACGCCTCGCTCACACGCGTGTCCCCCTCGGCGAGCTTCGTGGCCGCAAAGCGCACGGGGATGCCCGACGTCTGGGCGTGCTGCTCAATGAGGTGCATGATGCCGTGGAGGCAACGGTGTACCGCGCCTCCATGGTCGTGCGCGTCGCAAAAGTCCAGTCTGCCCGGGCGCTCCTGATAGTGCGCCACATGCAGGGCATGGTCCACCAGCTCGCTCACACCCTCGTTGTGGACCGCCGAGATGGGCACCACCGGAATTCCCAGCATGCCCTCCATCTCGTTGATGCGTATGGAACCGCCGTTGCCCTGGACCTCGTCCATCATGTTGAGCGCGAGCACCATGGGCACGTCAAGCTCGATGAGCTGCATGGTAAGGTACAGGTTTCGCTCGATGTTGGTGGCATCAACGATGTTGATAATGCCCGTGGGCCGCTCGCCCAAGATGAACTCGCGCGAGACGAGCTCCTCACTGCTGTAGGGCGACATGGAGTAGATGCCCGGAAGGTCCACCACGTTGGTGCGCGCATGTCCGCGGATGGGACCCTCCTTGCGGTCCACGGTAACCCCAGGGAAGTTACCCACATGCTGGTTCGACCCGGTGAGCTGGTTGAAGAGTGTCGTCTTGCCGCAATTCTGGTTGCCGGCGAGCGCAAAGGTGAGCGTGGCGTCGTCTGGCAGCGGATGTTCGTCGGCACGGGAGTGGAACCGTCCGCCCTCGCCCAGGCCGGGATGGTCGGCATCGTTGGCCGCGGGCTTGGCGCGGAAGGCAGAGACGTGAGCGTCATCGATACACACGACATCCACGCCAATCTTGGCCGCATCCTCCTTGCGCAGCGTGAGCTCGTAGCCGTGTATGCTGTACTCCAGCGGATCTCCCAGTGGTGCTCGCTTTACGAACTCAATGCGCACGCCGGGAATCACGCCCATGTCCAGGAAGTGCTGGCGCAGCGCACCTTCCCCTCCCACCGAGGTGATGGTGGCCTGCTCGCCTATCTTGAGCGAACTCAGCGTCCTGCCCGTCTCCATCGCCGCTCCCCCACGACATCGGTTAACCGAGACTAACGATACCACGTTCCACGTCATCCCATCCGAACAGAATCTGCTGGGATCGCGAGTCGTGCCACGGAGGGCGGGCGTTTTCTGCTGGGATTGTGAGTCGTGCCACGAATTCTGCTGAAATCTCGAGTCGTGCCTGGCACCACTCGCATTCTCAACAGATTCGGTGGCACCACTCGTATTCTCAACAGATTCCGTGTTCAGGGGACTGTCCCCTGTGCACGGGGGACTGTCCCCTCAGTACATCGTCTGGGCTATACTCTTAGAGCACACGTCAATCCACGAGCATGAGAAGTGGTGTAGCCATGCCCAAGCATACCGATGATGCCCAGCTCAACATCCCCTCCTTCCTTCTCAACCCCATCCACAACGAGGCATACGAGCCCGCTGAGGAAGAGGTCGACGCCGTGATGGAATCCATACGACAGTCTGCGGGTATCGCACCCGCCGAGAAGCCCGAGCCAACGGACGAGGCTGAGCCAGAGCCGCAGACGCAGACCGATTCGGAACCGGAAGCCCGGGTCGAGGCAGAGGCAGAGGAGAAAACCGAGCCGGAGGCCGAAGCCACGACCGAGTCGGAGGCTGAAGCCGAAGCCGAGGCCGAGCCTGAACCCAAACCCGAACCTGAACCCGAGCCGGA
>JAUMWN010000135.1 GCA_030529625.1 Coriobacteriales bacterium | reverse complement strand
CGTGGGGCTCGTGACCCCGCTGCCCTCGCAGCTCATCGACGTGACCAAGGAGGACTTGGAGGAGTCCCTGCCCTCCGACGCCGAGGGGCTGCCCCTGTCGTTCCTCACCGCCGCCATGGCCGCCCACGCCGTCACGGGAGCCGAGAGCGTGCGCTGCGACGCCCTCACGTTCTGCCTGGAGCCATCGCAGAGGCGCATGCGGGTCTGCCACGTGCGCGGCGTCTGCCGCATG
Organism: Coriobacteriales bacterium; assembly: GCA_030529625.1. GTDB lineage: Bacteria > Actinomycetota > Coriobacteriia > Coriobacteriales > Atopobiaceae > RUG440. Next base: position 4,491 of record JAUMWN010000135.1, on the reverse strand, counting down.
TAGCCATGCGACGACACAAGCCCGAGCGCCAGCGCCCGCCACCACCCGGCGGGCGCCTTTCTTTTGTGTGGAGTTTGTGCAGGTCAGAACGCCGGCCGGGGGCCGCCGCCACGACGCGTGCCGAGCCCACGCGTCCGCCCTTCCCGCACTCGCAGGCACCCCTGACGACTCGTGGGGAAGGATTTCGTGGCGTACGACGCAGGCGTCGTCCGCAGGGCCGTTCGCACGGGCCCGCGCAAGGGGCCACACGGAAGCCGGCACAAATCCCTTCGGCATTGGTGCAGCTTGCCGCGAAGCCTCCTCTGCGCGCCCCTACCACGAAGGCGAGACCCCTTGGCATCCAAGGGTTGCAGATGAGCACGCACGCAGCGTGTGCAGCCACAACCCGAGAGGAGACCAGATCATGAAGGGCAACAAGGCATACAAGGACATGACCAAGCAGGAGCGCAAGGCAGCCGCGCAGGCAAAGGCGCAGGCCGCACTCGACCGCATCGGCGACGGGGTGCGCTCCGTGTGGGAGTCCGAGGAATGGGCGAAGTGGCTCAGGACGCTCGCCAAGTTCCACGACTACAGCCTCAGCAACAGCGTGCTCATAGCCATGCAGATGCCCGAGGCGACGCGCGTGGCGAGCTACCGCAGCTGGCAGAGGGACTTCGACCGCCACGTGCGCAAGGGCGAGCGCGGCATCGAGATTCTCGTGCCCATGGTCGTGAAGCGCAAAGACGCCGATTCCGAGGGGGTTCCGCAAGACGACGAGGAGATCACCGAGCGCAAGAAGCTCGTGGGCTTCAAGGTCGGCCACGTCTTCGACGTCTCGCAGACCGAGGGCGAGCCGCTGCCAGAGATCGCAGAGCAGGTGAGCGCCGGCGTCCCCGACTTCGACTCGCTGATGGGAGCCATCAAGGCCGTGAGCGCCTACCCCATCGAGGTCGTTGACGGACTCCCGCCCGAGACCAACGGCCTGTTCTCCCGCCGCATGGGCTACATCGCCGTGCGAAAGGGCATGCCGGAGGGCCAGACCGTCAAGACGGCACTGCACGAGCTCGCGCACTCCGTGATGCACGACGTGGACGCCGAGCGGCTGCCCGACCGCTCAATGCGCGAGGTTCAGGCCGAGAGCGCGGCCTACGCCGTGAGCGCCGCGCTGGGACTCGACACGAGCGGCTACTCCTTCGGCTACGTGGCCAGCTGGGCCGTCGGGAAGACCGAGGAGGAGATGCGCGCATGCATGCGGGCGGTGCGCGACGCGGCGAAGCAGATCCTCGACAGGCTCCAGCTCGTGATGGAGCCGTAGGGTTCCCACGGCCCCCAGACGAGGGGTCGGGGCGCACGCAAACGATGCATAAGCGCGTGTTTATGCATCGTTTGCCCAACCGTTCGCAAGAGAAGCGAACACGTTCTGACAACCTACGCTAAGGAGTGTGATGGCTCATGGGAAGACCACCTAGAAGGTGCCCCATGTGCGGCTCGAGGTCTCCAGGGGCGGCTTCAGCGTGACGCGTGCCCTAGTCGGCCACACACTGCTCGGCACGAGCGGCCTCGTGGCGGGCGCTGGAGGCCGCAGGAGGGAGTCATGGGCCTGCCGGGAGTGCGGCTTCGGGCACACGTACCGCATGTAGGCGACACAGCGCCCGTCGGGAGAAGAGCCCCCGCAGGCGATGTGACGTCGCCTGCGGGGGCTCGAGTGGGCACGTGCGTGCCCGGGGTTGCTGGTTAGTGGCTAGCCGTTGACGCACGCCGCCTTGCTCGCGTCGTAGCCGCGGGGCACCTGGCCCTGCGGCAGGACCTGCACGTCGATGGCCTCGGCGCGCTTGGAGAGGCCCGTGGTGCCGGCGGGCTCGCCGTCGCAGGTCCAGCCGAGCCAACCGTAGTTCTGGCTGTGCACGCGGTACCAGACCGAGTAGTTGCCGTCCTTGGCCGCCTCACCGGTGAGCCTGACCCGCACGGCCTCCAGGCGGCGGGACTGGCCCGTGGTCCCTGCCAGCGCGCCGTCGGACTTGGCAGGCATCCATCCGAACCCCTGGGCGTGCACCTCGTAGGAGATGCCCGCGGAGACGGGCGTCGCGGGCCCGGAGATCCTCACGGCCTCGAGCCTGCGCGACTGGCCCGTGGTGCCGAACTCGAGAGCGGAGCTCGCGCCGGTCCAGCCGGTGCCCTGCAGGTGGACGTTTGCGCTGACGGCGCCCACGTAGGAGGCCTCGCGCTCGACGTAGCCCTCGGGGACCTCGCCCTGTGGCAGGACCTGGACCTCTATCGCCTCGGCGCGCTTGGACTGGCCGGCGGTGCCGGCGGCCTGGCCGTCACGCGCCCAGCCGAGCGTGCCCCAGGTCTGGCTGTGCACGCGGTACCACACGGAGTGCGTCCAGGCGAGGGCGCCGGTGAGCCTCATCTGCACGGCCTCCATGCGGCGGGACTCGCCCGTGGTGCCGCAGGGCTTGCCGCCCTGTACCCACTCGCCCCAGCCGATGCCCTGCAGGTGGCCGCGGTACTCTATGCCGCCGTTCGTGTCCTTGGGCAGGCTCACGGTGAGCTGCTCGAGCCTCTTGGACTGGCCGGTGGTGCCGATCACGATTCCCTTGCCGGAGGCCTTGGCGGCCACGTCGCCCGTGCCCTGCACGTGTCCGGAGCCGAAGAGGGCGACGGCGCCGGGCGTGGGTCCGGGCTGGGGCTTGGGCGCGGGCTCGTCCTTCTTCGCGATGGTCGAGGTCACCTTCTGCGGCTCGCTGTCGTTGTGGTTGGCGTCGCCGACGGCCTTGTACCAGACGTAGTAGGTTCCGGCGTCGGTTTTTGACGGGATGGATGTGGTATAAAGGTTATCCGCGGGGGCTGTGGTCGCGTTTTCGCCAAGGGCGTAGTGCATGGTGCCGCCCATAAGAGTTGAGTTATCCACGGTCACAAGGGGCTTCTCCGTTCCGTCGTAGGTGCGGTTGTTCGCACTGACAGTGGCAGCTACCGCGTTCGCCTTTTCAACCGTCACTTCCACGTCCACATCCGTCTTGCTGTTGTAGTTCGCGTTCGGTGCTGTGTAGTTCGCCTTGAAGGTGTTCGTCCCGGCATTGCCCACGCTGGTTGTCGTTTCTACCGCCCATGCCCAGTCATCCGGCAGGGTCACATCCGCGAGGGTCTGGCCATAGGTTGCGGTCAGGTTGGTGGGCGTGGCGGGATCAGCGGCAGAGACCGACACTGTCGCCACGCTGCTCGTTGCCGTGGCCGTTTGGCCGTTATCGTTTCGGGTCGCGGTGACGACGCAGTAATAATACTCCGTTGTTCCGGCGGTCTTGCCGATAGGAATGGTATAAGTCGCAGAAGTGCCGTTTTCGGTAATTGCTGTACCGCCCTCGGTGCTGTTTGTCGTATTGGAATACCACTGATAGGTCAGGTCGTTATAGGTGGTATCCGTCGCCGCGGTGGCTGTCACACTGAGGCTGCCCGCGGTGTAGCCGTAGGTCAGTTGCAAACCCTGTGGCTGCGCGCTGATCGTGGGCGAGGTGGCAGCCTTGGGGGCAGCCTTAACGAGGCGCACAGAAAACCCTATTGTGCGATCACCCTCACAAGCGGTGTTCAAGACGGTATGATTGATGTTTACATAGATTGGCGGACCACTCTCAGCATTAGAACTGCTAATGTAGCAGCCCCAGTCGTCGCTGCTATATACAGTCGTATTGCGTCTGCAGCCTCCGACAGGTAGGAATACTGCACCGTGAGCCTCAAAGTCTGATGCCCAATCACCAGATGTGATGGCGTTAGTGGAGAAGGGAACCGTGGCAGTATTGGTAGATTCCAGACTGTGATAGCTGGCATCCCAGTTGTCAGGCAAAAGGATGACGCCTTTCACGTCGTACACCACCGCCTTGGCATAGCGTATCCCACTGGTCGTTGCGCGAGTATTGAACAAGTACGTCCACTCATCCGAGGTCAAGGTGCGCCAGTCGTAGCTGCGCTGACTCTCGTTGGCAAGCAAGGACTCTTGAGTGAAATCGGCGGAATCGAAAATATAATCGGACTCGTTCGAGGAAGTACGTAGCGGATCAGGTGAACTGCCCGTCCATGTACCCAGGCCGAAGAGGTCTACCCATGTGTTGGTGTTCCATGAGCCAACTTTGTCGTACTGATGCTCAGCAAAGCGCCAAGGATATGTCTCGTCGCTCTTGTACTGCAGGTTGCCGGGGGCGAAGTTCACTTTATCTCCGCCAGCGTTGATTGTGAAATTTCCATTAAGGGCTTGAGGCTCCGTTGCATACGCCGTCAAACTCATCCCAAGCATCAGCCCCAGCACAAGCACGAGGCTGAGCAGGATGCTCAAAAATCGTTTACTTCTGTGTTTCATAGTGTGTTCTCCTACTATTCTTAGCCGCTCGCGGCGGCATGGTTTACATGGTTGTGTGTTGCTGCACCGGGCAGCGCAAAAAACCGCCGAACCTGACAGGGTATAGTAACCCCGTCAAATCCGACGGTTATCCATCACGAATGTTGTATTCAGTTTCAAGCGCC
>JAUMWN010000069.1:8728-16297 GCA_030529625.1 Coriobacteriales bacterium | reverse complement strand
TGGCGGCATGGTTCCTCCCATCGTTATCGCCCTTTCCACCACGTTCTTCAAGAACAAGTGGAGCAAGGCTGACCGCGACGCCGGCCTGGTGAACTACATCATGGGTCTGTCCTTCATCTCCGAGGGCGCCATCCCGTTTGCCGCTGCCGACCCCGGCCACGTCATCCCCACCTGCGTTGTTGGCTCCGCCGTCGCAGGCGCCATTTCCGCCGCCTTTGGCTGCACCAGCCCCGCCCCCCACGGTGGCGCCTGGGTTATCGCCGTCATTGGCAACCCGGTCATGTGGCTCGTCGCCCTCATAGCCGGTTCCGTCGTTGGCGCCCTGCTCCTCTCCTTCTGGAAGAAGCCCGTCGAGGAGTAGGTCCCTTCCCTTGCGCTCTTAGGTCGAGCAACCTCTGAGCGTCCCTAAGCCAAGGAGGATGACCCCATCACACGGTGGGGTCATCCTCCTTTTTTGTGTGCTCGGCGAACAGCTTCCTCGGGTGGACAAAGGGGACAGTCTCCCGCGTCTACCTACCGTGGCCCAGCCACAGGCCTACGCACGGCGGTAGACTCGGAGGACAGTCCCCTTTGTCCACCCAGCGCGTTACAGCAGCTCGTCCAGGGTGCGGCCGTAGGAGGGCAAGAACTCCCGCATGAAGTCGGCTACCTCGGGCAGCTCCCGGGCCATGGACAGGAGCGCCTCTCGCGTGCTCTGCGCCGCCGTGCGAAACTCCTCGTTGCCCGCATGCCCCTCGTCGATGCACTTGATGTAGGCCGAGATCTTGTCGGCGGCCTTTACCAGCCGATGCAGGTAGTCGTCGCTTGCGCCCAGCACGTCTTGGTAGGCCGGCAAGAGGTCGGCAGGCAGCGTGGCCAGCAGGCGCTGCTCGGCGGCCGCCTCCACCTCTGCGTACGCCGCACGGATGTCGGCGTTAAAGTACTTTACCGGTGTGGGCATGTCGCCGGTAATAATCTCGGACACATCGTGATACATGCCCACCACCGCCGCGCGCTCCGCGTTGAGATTGCGCCCGTACCGCTCGTTTCCCAGCACACACAGGGCGTGGGCGATCATGGCGACCTCCAGGGAGTGCTCGGCCAGGTTCTCGGGCTGCGAGCTTCTCATGAGCGCCCATCGCTCTATGTACTTGAGGCGAGAAACCAAGGCAAAGAAGTGATGCTCCTCGGTTATGCGTCCCTGCTCGTCACTCATGTCTGCTCCTCCCTCGTCGTGCGCCAACCACCATGATGACAAAACTGCCGCACGGCGGCGAATTTGTCCACCCGCCGAACCAACACTGCGACCCACCGACAACATCGCTGCATACCTTGCGCTACTCCCTAGACTAAGGTATCCAACACCGAGCGTAGCCAAGGAGGTGCCATGTCACCCAGTTCAATTCGGAAAGTCAATGTTATTGGCCATCTTAACCCCGATACCGACAGCATTTGCGCCGCCATCTCGTATGCATATCTTAAGAGCCATGTGGACCACACGCCCACAAGCTACGAGGCTCGTCGCGCGGGAGCCATTAACCGCGAGACCGCCTTTGCCCTCAAGCACTTTGGGTTCGACGAGCCGCGCCTCATTACCAGCGTTGCCCCGCAGATCAAGGACATCGAGATAACCCCGCTGCAGGGCATCCATCGCGAGACCAGCCTGCACGTGGCATGGAACCTCATGCGCGACTCGGTGTCGGGCACGCTGTGCGTCACCGACAGCGACGGCGACCTGCAGGGCCTCATCGCAGTCAAGGACATCGCAAACGCCAACATGGACATCCTGGACACGTTTGCCCTGTCCCGCGCGCGCACAAAGTACCAGAACGTAATCGATACCCTCGATGGCCACATGATCATTGGCGACCCCGAGGCCGTAATCAAGATGGGCAAGCTCTCCATTGGCACCACGCCCGAGATGATGGACGGCGTGGTGGCCCCCGGCGACACGGTGCTGGTTACCAACCGCTACGAGTCGCAGCGCTTTGCCCTGGACTCGGGCGCGGGCTGCCTTATCGTGTGCTGCGAGGCAAACGTCACCAACGTCATTCGCAACCTCGCCGAGGAACGTGGCTGCACCATCATTACCACGCCCTACGACACCTTTGCCGCCGCTCGCCTCATCACCATGTCGGTTCCCGTGCGCGCCAAGATGCTTCCCGAGGAGAAGATCGACGCGTTCTCCGTAAACACCTCGGTGGAGGACGCGCAGCGCGTGATGGCACGCACCCAGCACCGCGTGTTCCCCGTGCTCGACGACAGCGGCACCTACGTGGGCGTGGTGAGCTCCCCCAACATGCTCAACGTGGACAAGAAGCACGTGATCCTGGTGGACCACGCCGAGCTCTCGCAGGCGGTTGAGGGCATTGGCGAGGCCGAGATCATGGAGATCATCGACCATCACCGCGTGGGCACCATCGAGACGGCCGGTCCCATCTACTATCGCAGCGAGCCCGTGGGGTGCACCTGCACCATCGTCTACGAGATATTCGAGGAGTACGGAATCGAGATTCCGGCCAACATTGCCGGCCTCATGATGAGCGCCATCCTGAGCGACACGCTGTGCTTCCGCTCGCCCACCTGCACCGCGCGCGACATAGAGATTGGCCGTGCGCTTGCCAAGCTCTGCGGCGAGGACCCCGAGCGCTACAGCGACGCCATGTTCGACGCGGGCGCCAGCCTGGAGGGCCGCACCGCCGACGAGGTGTTCAACTCCGACTTCAAGATCTTTAGCCGCGGCGACGCCACCTTTGGCGTGGGCCAGAGCAGCTTTATGACCAAGAACAGCCGCAAGGCTGCCGAGGAGCTGCTCGCCCCGTACTTCGAGGCAGCCAGCAGGGCAAAGAAGGTGCCCAACATCTTCTACATGTTTACCGACATCCGCAGCCAGACCACCGAGATGCTCTACTACGGACCTCAGGCCGAGGCGTTGCTCAGCCGCGCCTTTAACGTGGAGGCCAAGGACGGCATGGCGGTGCTGCCTGGCGTGGTGAGCCGCAAGAAGCAGGTAATCCCCGCCCTCATGACCACCATCCAAAAGTACCAGGACGAGCATTCGTAGGCAAGAAAGTAGACTAAGGGGACTGTCCCCTTAGTCTACCCGCATGCGCGTGTCCCGAGAAAAGGGGTTTGACCCCTTTTCTCACACGAGTCCCTGGTAGTTTTGTGAGCCGTGGAAGAGATTAGTGACCCAGACCGTACCCTCATGCTCGCCATCCTCCCACACACGAAAGAGCACGATGTACTTTCCAATGAGCGCCCTGCGATAGCCTCGTACCTGAAGGCGCTCGTCTTGGGCAAGAGGGTAGGAAAGGGGACTCTGCTCAAGCCTGCCTATCAGCTCGTCGAAGCCATCGAGTATGCCGGCTGCCGCCCCAGGGCTGCCAAGAACCTCCATTACGTAGCCCACGGCCTCGTCGAGTCGCGCAGCCACACCTGGGTCAATCACAACCTCATACGCCATGGTGCCGCCTGATCTGGGCGAGCGCGTCGCGGGCGGAGACACCCTGCCCCGATGCCAGCCGCGCCTCAGCGGCGTCGACCTCGTTGTAAAGCTCCTGTCTGCGGCGCATCATAACGAACTCATGGAAGAGATCAGGCGTCAGTACGAAAAACTCGTCGTAGCCATTCCTGGTGACGACGATGGGACCGTCGCTCTCACGCACGGTCCGGCAAAAGCGCGCGGTATCCTTGAGGTCGCGCACCGGCACGGCGGTTGGCTTGGTTGTCTCTGTGGCGGGCATGTCTCCTCCTTTCGCATGGCTTGTGGCCATATTATACCACGACACTTCGCAGCACGTGAGAAAAGGGGCTTGACCCTGAGTCTAGGAGCAGACAATGGGGACTGTCCTCCGAGTTCGGCCTCGCCAGAGACTGAACGAGGGGGACTGTCCCCATTGTCTGCCCGCATGCGCGTATCCCTAGCCCCACACCACGGCCTCGAGCGGGCGCAGGATGCCTGCGATCGGCGCTCCCTGCGACGCAGCAAGGGGCGCGAGGCCGTCCACGAGCGAGGCGTCGTAGGTTGCCTCCTCGTTCGAGAAGTTAGCCAACGTCACAGCACGGGCGTCTCCCAGCGCGCGCTCAAAGGCAAGCACGCGCTCGTCGGCGGCCAAGAGTTCGCTCCAGTCGCCGGCAACCAGCTCGGGACGGCTGGCGCGCAGCGCGGCAAGCGCACGGTACCACGCGAGTACCGAGTCCGCGTCTGTCTCCTGGGCCGCCACGTTGCAGGACGCATAGTCGTCGTGCACCGGCAGCCACGGCTTTGCCCCAGAGAAGCCCGCATAGGCCGAGTCGTCCCACTGCATGGGCGTGCGCGCGTTGTCGCGGGAGAACCGGACGCAGGCGGCCAGCGCGGCCTTCTCGTCCAAGCCCTCCCCCAGTGCGAACTCGTACTGCGCGTGCGTCTGCACGTCGTCGAACTCGTCTATGCTCTTCCACGTGGCATTTCCGTAGCCCAGCTCCTGGCCCTGATACACGAACGGCGTGCCGCGCGTGGTGAGCAGCACGGCTGCGAGCACCTTGGCCTTGCTGGTAAGCGGGCCGTCACACGGGAAGAAGTTGACCGTTGAGCGCGGCTGGTCGTGGTTCTCAAAGAATGCGGGATACCAGCCGTTGTGCGCAGTGGCCTCCTGGCTCTGCGCGAGCGCCTGCTTGAGGTCGGTGAGCGTCCAAGTTACCGGACGGCACCAGATCTCCTCGGCACCCATGGGCACATGCGTGTGGCTGAACTCAAAGAGCATGTCGAACACGCCGTTTGCGCCCACCCACTGGTCCAGCTCGTCTGCCGCGACGCCGTTGGCCTCGCCCACCATAAAGATGTCGTGCCCGTCGCGCACCTCGCGCTTAAACTCGTGCAGGAACTCAAGGATGCCCGGCCGGTTAGCCGTGGCGGCGTGCACGGGATACAGGCCGTCCTCGCCGTCGGCGGGACCGTCTTCGAACACGGGCGGCTTCTTGATATAGGTGATGGCGTCGATGCGGAACCCGCCCACGCCCTTGTCAACCCAAAAGTTGGCGATGTCGTACAGGGCGCCGCGCACCTGGGGGTTCTCCCAGTTGAGGTCGGGCTGCTGCTTGGCAAAGGTGTGCAGGTAGTACTGCCCGCGCTCCTCGCACCACTCCCAAGCGCTGCCACCAAAGATGGAGCGCCAGTTGGTGGGCGCAGACCCGTCTGGCTTGGCATCGCGCCATATGTACCAGTCGGCCTTGGGGTTAGCACGAGACGAGCGAGACTCCACGAACCACGCGCATTCGTTGGAGGTGTGGTTAAACACCAGGTCCATCACCATGCGGATGCCACGCTCGCGGCCACGGGCGATGAGCTCGTCCATGTCGGCCATCGTGCCAAACGACGGGTCGATTTGCAGGTAGTCCTGCACGTCGTAGCCGTTGTCCACCATGGGGCTCTTGTAGCACGGGGTAATCCACAACGCGCCCACCCCCAGCGCGGCAAGGTAGTCCAGCTTTTGCGTGATGCCCGCCAGCGTGCCAGTACCCTGGCCGCGCGTGTCCAAGAAACTCTTGGGATACACCTCGTAGGCGATGGTCTGCTGCCACCACGCCATGTCTTGCGCACGTGTCATGCTCGCTCCTCTCACTGCCGTCTACACTCGGGGGACAGTCCCCTGTGTTTAGGGGACAGTCCCCTAAACACAGGGGACTGTCCCCCGAGTGCAATTTGGGTCTTGCGTTACTCCTCCGCCTCGAACTTGGCGAGGGTGTTCATCATGGCCGGGATAACCTGCTTCTTGCGGCTCACCACGCCGGGCAGCACGGCCATGCCGTCCTTGGCCTCGGCACCAAATGCGCGCGCGCACAGCCTCTCAGCGCCATTGCCCCAGTACAGCATCTCGGTCGTCTGGCTCTTGATGTCGGTGAACATGTAGAAGATCATGGGAACGTCCTTGATCTTTGCCGCCTGCTCGAAGTACGGCGCGAGCAGCTCCTCGCCCGCCTTGCGGCTGTTCTCGGTCATGTAGGAGCCCTGGCCCACGCCAAAGCTCACGTTGCCGCGGCTAAAGATCTTGAAGTCGGAGTTGAACACCTCGTCAGCCGAGCGGCCCTCAAGGTTGGCGCCCGCGTCGAACATGGCGTCGCTGTAGGTGTCGGGATCCTCGCCACAGATCTTGGCCAGCTCCTTGCCCACGTACACGTCGCGCGGCGTGCAGGTGGGCGAGCGGAAGCACAGCGTGTCGCTCAGGATGGCGCTCATCATGAGGCCGGCAATGTTGGCCGGAATCTCGATGCCGTTCTCCTGGAACATCTCATAGACGATGGTGCAGGTGCATCCCACGGGCTGCAGACGATAGAAGATGGGTCCGGGGGTCTCGAGCGTGCCCACGCGGTGGTGGTCGATGACCTCCAGGATCTCGGCCTGGTCCATGCCGTCCACCATCTGCGAAACCTCGGCGTGGTCCACCAGGATCACGTACTTCTTTTGCGGGTTCACCATGTCACTGCTGCTGAGCAGCGTAAAGTAGTGGCCCTCTTCGTCGGTTACGGGGAAGTGGCGATGGCCAGTGCTCGCCATCGCGCGCTGCGCCTCCTCCATGGACGTGTTGAGCGAGAAGGACTCCACCTTGTCCGCCTCAAGCATCTTGGCGCGCACGGGCACCGACATGGAGACCAGCCGTGCGGCGGCGTAGGTGTCGTAGGTGGTAGCGATAATAGCCGCGCCCTTCTCGGCGGCCAGCTGCTTGACCTCGTCGCTCACCGGAGCCTCGCAGCACACGATGAGGCAGCTGGCGCCGGCATCCAGCGCAAAGCGCTGGGACTCCACGCGATCGGTCACGAGCACGGTGTCGCCCTGCTTTACCACGCCGTCCATGGCCTCGGGCGTGGTACCCACGCACACGTCGCCGGACTCGATGCACCCGTTGGGGTCGCCTACCACCATCTTGCCGTTAAGCGTGTCCAGAATGTTGAGGTAGCAGGTGCACGCGGCGCCCAGCGAGCTGCGGTCGAGGATGTCCATGTTGGCATTGGCCACGTCTTGCACGGCAATCACGCCTTGCAGCCTGCGCTTGGCGTCCGCTATGGCAAGAGTGCTCGTCCCCTCCTCGCGCATGAGGTTCCACGCAACGTAGAGGCTCGTCTCGGGGTTGATGCCCGCCTGCTCGGCAAGCGTGAGGTCCTTGATTTGCGGCGCGACGCTGGTGATGAGGCGCGGCTCCTCAAATCCAAAGTGCGCGAGGGCATATCCGGTCTCGCGGTTGACGGCACCGGCCCTGCGCGCCTCGTACACGGTGCTCTGGTCGAGCTGGTTCTTGAGGTAGGCGTAGCTGATGGCGGCGCAAATGCTGTCGGTGTCGGGGTTGAGGTGACCAATGACGTTGACCTTGCGAATGGAATCGGGCATGGCGGCTCCTAACAGACGATGAGCATACATGTTCTTACTGTAGCGATTCGGCGCCCAAATCACGCCAACGCATCGGGAGACGCGCGATTTGGGCTTACTAAAGGCCCGATCCGTGCTGGGGGGGCACTCCCCAGTGCACACGGGGCTGTCCCCCCACCACCGGCGCAACCGGGGGCGAACTGGTTACGTTGGGTGTGGGGTGATGTTCAGCGACCTGTTGCGCTACC
>JAUMWN010000069.1:0-8718 GCA_030529625.1 Coriobacteriales bacterium | reverse complement strand
GGCCTCCACCCCGCCCCCCTGGGGGGGGGGGGCCCGGCCCGGGGGGCCCTGGGCCCCCCCCCCCCCCCCACGGCCGAAACCGGGCGCTACGTGGATACGTTGTGTGATGTGTGATGTGCAGCTACGTGTTGCGCTACCATGTGAGGGCTATAACGAAAGGTTGCCCATGACTTTTTTCTCGCTTGGATTCTTCTTTTTCCTGGCCTGCCTGCTCGTGGTGTACTACGGGTGCGGACGGTTCGCCCCCAAATACCAGTGGATCGTCCTGCTGGTGGCCAGCATCATCTTCTACGGCATATCGGGCGGATGGACCACGCTCGCCTTTATGCTGGGCACCGCCTTTACCACCTGGCTGGGCGCGCGCAAGATGGCCGACTACAACGCGCAGGCCAAGGAGGCACGCAAGGCAGCCAAGGGCCGCGAGGCAAAGAAGGCCGTTAAACAGAAGTTCACCAAAAAGCGCAGGGTAATCCTGGTGGCCGTTCTGCTCGTAAACCTGGGCATTCTGGGCTACCTCAAGTACTGGAACGTGCTGCTGTATAACTTTGGCCTCGCTAAGTCCACGCACAGCCTGGGCCTGCTGTTGCCGCTGGGCATCTCGTTCTACACGTTTATCTCGCTGGGCTACCTCATCGACATCTACAACGACAAGTACAAGATCGAGCCCAACTTTGCCAAGTTCCTCTTGTTCGTGTCGTGGTTCCCGCAGATTATCCAAGGCCCCATCAACCGGTTTGACGCCATGCGCGGCCAGCTCTACGAGCAGCGCTCGCCCAACGCCTACGGCATGCGTCGCGGCCTGCTGCGCCTGGGATACGGTGTCTTTAAGAAGTACGCCATCGCCAACGTACTCGTGGGCAACTACCAGGCAATCTTTGCCAACGCGGACGAGCACACGCTCAGCCCCGTGATCATCATTGGCATCCTGCTGTACACCGCCTACATGTACGCGGACTTCTCGGGCGGCATCGACATGGTGGAGGGCGTCTCGGAGCTGTTCGGCATCGAGATGGCGCCCAACTTTAGGCAGCCGTACTTCTCCACCTCGCTCGCCGAGTACTGGCGTCGCTGGCACATGTCGCTGGGCGCTTGGATGAAGGACTACGTGTTCTATCCCATCGCCGTGGCAAAGCCGTTTAAGGACCTCAACAGGCGCGCCACCAAGGTGCTGGGCAAGCAGATTGGCCGCACCATCTCGGCGTGCATCGCCAACGTAATCGTGTTTACCATCGTGGGCCTGTGGCACGGAGCGGAGTGGCACTTTATTGCCTGGGGCCTGTTCAACGGCACCATCATCGCGCTCTCGGACCTGCTGGCCCCCACGTTCGACAAGTGGGCCACGGCGCTCAAGGTCAACCGCAAGTCGGTTCCCTGGCATATCTTCTCCATCATTCGCACCATGACCATCGTGTCCATTGGCCGCTACTTCGACTGCATCGAGGACATGGGCAAGGTGTGGCTGTGCATGCGAGACACGCTGGTGAACCTCTCGGCCTTCGAGCTCAAGTGGCAGCTTGCCAACTACGGGGTCGTGTGCCCGGAGTTCTACGGCTTTATCCCGCCGGCGCTCGCGGCCTGCTGCGTCGTGTTCGTAATCAGCTTCTTCTACGAGCGCGGCACCGACGTGCGCGCCGCCATCCTCTCGTGGAAGTTCCCCCTGCGCGGCGCGCTCTACCTTGGCATGGGCCTCATTTGGGTCTTTGCCACGGGATTTGGCCTAACCCAAGGGGAGGTGTTCCTCTATGCGTTCTTCTAAGCATGACGGTGCCCCAGAGGGCGCGCAAAAGCCGCGTGGCCCAAAGATTCTGGCAGGCGTGCTCTGCGTTCTGCTGTTCGTGGCCATTTGCGTGGGCATAAACGTGGTTATTACCCTGTGCCTGGAGCCCTACGGCACGGCGGCCGAGGTCACCTGGCGCGACTACCATCAGTCGGCGGACCAGAAGATCGACACCATTATCGTGGGATCCTCCTACGCGCAGCGCAACATCGACCCCTTTACGCTGGACGACACGCTGGGAAGCAACTCGTTTAGCCTGGCCACGCCCGCCCAGTCGCTGGGCAACGCGCAGGCCTCCATCGAGGCCGCCAAGCGTGACCACAACATCTCCCGGGCCATTCTATTCGTGGGTCCCGAGACCTTCCAGAACGAGCCCTGGTTCAACGCGCAGGTTACCTTTATGCAGGCAAAGAGCCTGGGCGAGCCAATCCCTGAGGTGCTCAAGAACGTCGCCCGCCTGGCGCTGGACGAGGTAAACATCACCTCATCCAAGTCCATCACCTGGATCTTCCCCTGGTTCTACTCCACGGTGAGCTTCGACCCCGAGGCCATTAAGGAGAACGTCGACCGTCGCCTTACCTACCCCAACCCCATCGACACCGCCGGCCTGGTGGATCCCACGTGGCACTACATGGGCAAGGGCCACGGCGGCTACGAGGGAGAGTTCAACAGCGAGGTGCTGTGGGACCACGAGATCAACTTTACCAAGGCGTCAAAGTTCCTGCCCAAGAACATGAGCGACTTCGAGAAGCTGCTGGACTATTGCGAGCAAAACGACATCCAGCTGTACGTGGGCGTCGCGCCGCGTCCCGACCTCACCAACCTCAAGCATGCAGACGACGGATATCGCGACCTCATGGCCGGCCTGGAGCAGTTCGTCACCGAGCGGGGCGGCATCTACTACGACTTTAACATGACGCATCCCGACTTCTACCGCGCCGAGGAGGACGAGTTCAGCGACAGCGAGCACCTCGACATCGAGGGCAGCGCCCACCTCACCAACGCGCTTGGCATGCTCATTGCCCAGGATGAGAAGGAGCCGGGCTCGTCCAAGCAGCAGTTCTTCTCATACGACGAGTGGGACACCTACCTTGCGTCCTACGACAGCGTGGAGTACTGCTACTTTACCTACAAAATCAACTACGAGACGGGCTACGTGGACATTAAAGCTCACAGCATCGCGCAGCCAGACACCCAGATTGAGTACAAGTTCGACATAGACAACCCCATTACGGGACAGCTGCAAAACGTGCGCCCCTACAGCACCGATCCCGAGTACCATTATCCCATGGTTGGCGGTCGTGGCGACGTGCGCCTGTACCTGAGCGCGCGGCCGGTTGGCTCCCACGAGGATGCCGTGTACACGTTCCATGCCGATATTTTCTATTGGTAAACCCAATCCAACGTCAGCTGGATTGACACAAGAGCAAGGAGAGATTGCACATGGACATTACGCTTGACGAAGTCATCGAGATGCTCGAGGACATCCAAGAGGACATCGACTACGAGAACTGCACCACGCTCATTGACGATCGCATGCTGGACTCCTTTGACATCCTTGCCATCGTGAGCGGCGCCGACGAGGAGTTCGACGTCTCCATCCCCGCAAAGGACATCATTCCCGAGAACTTTAACAGCGCCCAGGCGCTGTGCGCGCTGTTCAACCGCCTCGCCAACGAGGACTAGGGGAAGACACCTCAAACGAAGAAGTGAGAAGACGGGACTCGGGGGACATACCTCGCATGAGGTGTGTCCCCCGAGTCCCGTCGACCAGAGCGATTCGCTGAGAAGTGCAGTGGTGCATAGGTGGGGCGCGGGCGTTTGCCGTAATCTGCAGCGGTGCATAGATGAGAAGCCCGAATCTGCTGAAAAGTGCAGCGGTGTGCAGATTTTCCTATGCGCCACTGCACTTTTCAGCAGATTTGGTGGCACGACCTATGCACCATGGCACTTCTCAGCAAACGCCGGGGCGCGACCTATACACCAGTGCAGATTGCAGCAAATCCCGAGGTGAGCGCGTCCGCATCTGGGAAAAGGGGCCAAACCCCTTTTCCCAAAAACGCCCAAACATCATGCAAAGTAGTAAAGACCAGTAAAGAGTAGTAAAATGTTGCAAAACCAGTAAAGAGTAGTAAAAACTCACCAAACCAGTAAAGGCAACCGCCATGGAGAGAAACCCCTACACCCTCGTGTTTGGCCGTGAACCTCTGCAGGTCATCCCGCGCGCGTCAATGGTCACCCAGGTCATCGAGACGTTTTGCGAGGAGCCCCCATCCCAGCAGGTGTTTCTTATCACGGGCGTGCGCGGCAGCGGAAAGACGGTCCTCATGACGGAGGTGTCGAAGCAGCTCGATATGCATGACGAATGGGTGGTAGTCGAACTCAACCCCGAGCGCGACATGCTGCGGTCACTCGCGGCGAACCTCAGCAGCCGGAACAGCCTCGCCAAGCTGTTCCAGTCGGCAAAGATTAACCTCTCGCTCTTTGGCTTTGGCCTGGAGGTCACAGGGTCCGTGCCCATATCCGACATCGAGGTCGCGCTCGACAGGATGCTCGCCAGTCTTCGCAGCCACGGGAAGAAGCTCCTGGTGACGGTGGACGAGGCGGCCAGCACGCCCGCCATGCGGGAGTTCGCGAGCGCATTCCAAATACTCGTTCGCAAGGACCTGCCCATATTCCTGCTCATGACGGGGCTCTTTGACAACATCCGCAGGCTGCAGGACGAGAAGACCCTCACCTTCCTGTATCGAGCGCCGCGCCTCGACATGAGGCCACTCAACATTGGCACCATTGCCAGTAACTATCGCAAGAATCTCGGCCTGGACGGCGACGAGGCGCTTCGCCTGGCACAGATGACGAAGGGGTACCCGTTCGCGTTCCAGGTGTTTGGCTACTTTGTCTGGCAAAACGGCTCCCTGAACGAGCAGGCAATCGACGAGTGCAAGCAGTACCTCGACGACTACGCATACGAGAAGATCTGGAGCGAACTCTCGGAGGGCGACAGGGCCGTTGCGAGTGCGATAGCGAGGGCGCCGAGCAGCCGGGTGCGAGACGTCCGGGAGGTGGCGCAGATGAGCACCAACCAGTTCAACCCCTACCGCGACCGGCTCGTAAAGAAGGGCGTCGTGGACGGCTCTACCTATGGGCACGTAAGCTTTGCGCTTCCGCTGTTCGACCGCTACGTCATGGAGCATTCGTAGCCTCCGGTAACTGTCCCCGTGCTCCGTCCCGCACGTATTGATGTCCAAAACCGCGGTGCACAGGCCAGGCGCAGGCGTTTGCCCCCTTTGTCCACCTTGTGGATTGACCCATTTACGCGGGCGCGAGATAGATGTTACGTAGACGTATCATCCTAACACGGACGCCAGTATTGCACGTGTACGTAATATTCTGCTATATTTTGGCAATAGTTACGCAAACGTACTTTTTGGAGAAGCCATGCCGCGACGAAAGCTCACGCTCGACCCCCGCTACGCGACGCCTGCGGACACTCGCATACTGTTCATGCGCGACTTTGGCAGCCTCATACGCCTACGGCGCAAGGAGCTGGGCATGACGCAAGCGGACGTCTCGCGCCTCACGGGGTTCTCAATGAGGCTCGTGGGGGAAATCGAGCGCGGGAAGGAGCACGTGGCGGCAGACAAGCTGCTCACGCTGCTCGACGTGCTCAACATGACGATGACCGTGCACGTAGAGGGGAAGTGAGGCATGCAGACGATTTGCGTGTGGGCAGAGCACCTGGAGGGGTTTGTCCTCGCTGGGTCTCTGTCGTTCGGCCCCAAAGACGGAGAGCGGTTCACGTACGATGCCTCCTACCTTGAGCGAGGGGGCTCCGTCCCCGTCTATCCCGTCCTTCCCCTACAGGAAGAGCCCCATTCGGCACAGAGCACGCGGGCGGCCTTCTCGTCACTGGGCCCGGAGGGTCCTGTTGGACACGACATTCGCGTGGCGCTGAGGGCGGGAAGGGACGCCATCGTTCCCGTGCTGTCCCGCCTTAACCACGAGACCACGGGCGCGCTCACGTTTACTGAGGAGAGGGAGCTGGTGCAGGTCGATACCGCGTCTCCCATGCCCGTCGACAGCGCGTTTCTCGAGCAGTTTGCGATAAACCCAAACAGAACGGCTTTTAAAGCGATGCTCGACAGCAGGCTATCCCTAAACGGAGCCGTATCCAAAGTCGGTGCCATCAGGCGCGATGGCGCGTGGCTCCTGCCCCGTGGCCTCGAACCCTCGACCCACATCCTCAAGGCGGGCTCGCCCGCCTATGCCGACCAGATGCTCAACGAGGCGCTCTGCATGAGATGTGCCCTGGCGTGCGGGTTCGAAGACGCCGCCAAGACCGACCTCATCGCCATTGACGGATGCGACCCCATCCTCGTCTCAAAGCGCTTCGACAGGCTCTTGGGCGCCGAGCGACCCAAGGGCCTCAATGACGTTATGCGGCTTCATCAGGCAGACCTCTGCCAGGTGCTGGGAATATCCGTCGACGCCCTTAAGTACACGCCATCGGACGAGCTGATAGACGGCTACACGACGTCCGTGGCGGCGGCCATATCGGAGGAGTCCTCTGAGCGATACGGGGACCGGTCCTACGTCTTTGACATACAGGTGTTTGACTACCTCGTGGGCAACTGCGACAACCACCTAAAGAACCTCTCCCTCACTTGGTCTCCCGACTGGCAGGGCAAGACGGTCTCTCCCATTTACGATGTCACGTGCACGACCGTGTACCGCGACCTCTCGCGCGACATGGGCATGGGCATTGGCCTTCATAGGGCAATCGATGACGTGGAACCGGCGGACTTTCCGCTGATGGCAAGGCAGCTGGGAGTGTCGTGGCGACAGGCACGGGAGAGCATATCTGCCATGGCCGACGCTGTTGTGCCGGCCCTCATGGAATCCGCGCATCAGCTGGAAGTCGAGTGCGGGGTGGCCGCGGAAAGCGTGGCGGAGGGCTTGGCGCAGGATTGCGCAGGCAGGGTAGAGGTCGCCCGACGCGCGGCACTTCTGTGAGCGCGCTTGCAACGTTCCCTGCGCGTGTGCCCCGACCCTGCGATGGGTATATCGCCTTTGTCCCAGGGAGGGGAAAGCGGGACATGGGGGTCATACCCACGTGGGGCCCTACCGCGTACACTAATCGTCCGAGAAAACCCCCACCGCGTACACTAATCCCCAAATAGTGTACGCGGTGAGGGTTTTCTCGGACGATTAGTGTACGCGGTGAACGCTGGGAAGAGGGAAGCCGTACTCGGGGGACATACCTCGAAGAGGTGTGTCCCCCGAGTACGGCTTGGCGTTTGCGTCGGCCCTACTTCTTCACGAACGCCTTGTCGTACTGCTGGGTGACGCCCTTGTACGTGGCGTCGGGCGCGGGCGCGTCCTTCTTCACCAGGACCACCTGGATTGCCTCTGCGCGGCGGCTCATGCCCTGGGTGCCTGCCTCCTCGCCGTTCTTGGCCCAGCCCATCCATCCGTAGCGCTGCACGTCCACGCGGTAGTACACGTCGTAGGCGTCCTTGGCCGCGCCGGTGAGCTGGATCTGCACGGCCTCCATGCGGCGGGACTTGCCCGTGGTGCCGGACTCCGCTCCGTCGGCCTTCCAGTCCTTCTCCCAGCCGGAGCGCTGCACGTGGCCTCGGTACTCGATGCCGCCGGACACGCCGTCGGGAAGCCTGAGCGTGAGCGCCTCCATGCGGCGGGACTTGCCCGTGGTGCCCGCGGCGGTGCCGTCGATGACGGGGTCCATCCAGCCGATGCGCTGCACGTGGGCGGTGACGGAGGCGTCGGGGACGGCCACCTCCTTCTTCTTGAAGTTGGCGGTGGCGGTGACGTTTGCGGCACCCATGGTGAGCTTGGTCGTGGCGCTGTCAGCGTTGTCGAGCTTGGCGCCGTCGCCCTCGATCACCCACCTGTCGAACTCGTAGCCGTCGGCGGGCGTCGCGGTGAGGGTCACGGCCGCGCCCTCGGCGGCCTCGCCCGGGTCCGCAGTCGCGGTGCCGCCCTCGGCGGGGCTGGCGGCGGGGGTGACCTTGTGGGTGGCGGCGCTCACCGTCAGCGCACAGGTCGCCTTCGCCTCTGCGTTGTCGTTGCTGGTGCAGGTGATGGTGACGGGGCCCGCCTTGACGCCCTTCACGCTGACAGCCAGGACGCCTGTGGCCGTGCCGTCCGTCGGGACCAGGTTGCCGCTGGCGTCGAGCAGCTGCACCTCGCCCGTCCCGCTGACACCCCATATCACGGTCCTGTCCGTTGCCTCTTCAGGGGCAACGGCCGCGGAGAGGGACGCCGCATCTCCCACCGTCACGCCGGAGGGGGTCGATTCGAAGGATACGCCGGTAACGTCCGTATTCTGCGTGCAGGACACGTTAAACGTATGAACACTAGGGTCGTAATTTATGTCTTTGTATTGACCTTCAATTTCGCCTGTACCCGCGCCGTTCACGGAGAATTGGATAGACTTTCCATAGTTCGCAACTGAGGCCGCAGACACAATACCACTTTTATTCACAGAGGTAAGAGTCGAATAACTAGGCAAAACCCCATCGACTTGAAAAGAGTAATTCGTGCCGAGCGACGCGTTCTTTTCCTCGAATACTTGGGTGCTGTCATACGTGAACGTGACCTCGATGGTGTACGTAGGGTCCGCCAGAGCCCTCCCCGGCGCGGCCACGAGCGCGGCGGCGACCGCCAGCGCGACGCCGAGCAGCGCCGCCAGCAAGCCTCTCGTCTTCCTTCTCATAAGCCTTCCTTTCTCTTCCGTCCTTCCGCGCGGCCCCTGTGGCCGCGCATGATCCACCATCAACAAACGAAACCGCCAAACCCAACGGGGCATGCTCGCCCCGCCAGGTCCGGCGGTCATCCGTCGCGTATGTAGTTGTAATCTGTTCTGGAAAGGGAGAAGCGGCTACGTCCTACGCCGTGCCGTGCCGTGCTGTGCCGTGCTG
>JAUMWN010000134.1 GCA_030529625.1 Coriobacteriales bacterium | reverse complement strand
AAACGGCGCGGCCCGGTTAGCCCAACGGGCTTCGCCGTCTGCTATGTATTTACCCACTTTTGGCGAGTTGTGTCAAGGCAAGGCGTACTTGTGCCTTCGCCCAGCCTGCACGCGCCTGGCAGCACGGTTGCGTGATAGCATGGTGAGGAAGCGAGCAGAGAGGGGACACCATGGCCTGGAACACAAACGTGCTGGTGGGGCAGTCTGGCGGGCCGACCGCCGCAATAAACGCAAGCCTTGCGGGGGTGTTCGACACCGCGCGCGACCTGGGTGCGCACGTGCTGGGCATGCGCTACGGCATCGAGGGTTTTTTGGGCGGGCGCATCCTGCACCTGGACCGCACGCTGGGCGACCCCATGGACGTGGAGCTGCTGCGCCGCACGCCCTCGAGCTTCTTGGGGAGCTGCCGCTTTAAGCTGCCCACTCCCGAACAGGACCCCGCGTTCTTTGAGGACGCGTTTGCCAAGTTTGAGGCCGCCCGCGTAGGGGCCGTGCTCTACATTGGCGGCAACGACTCCATGGACACCATCGACAAGCTCAGCCAGTGGGGCACGGACCACGACAGCGACATCCGCTTTATTGGCATCCCCAAGACCATTGACAACGACCTCGTAGGCACCGACCACACGCCCGGCTATGGCAGCGCCGCCAAGTTTATTGCCACCACCATGCGCGAGATCATGCGCGACAGCAGCGTGTACGACCTCAAGAGCGTCACCTTCGTGGAGATCATGGGCCGCGACGCCGGCTGGCTCACCGGATCTGCCTGCCTTGCCGGCACCCAGGGCAACCCCTGCCCCGACCTGGTGTTGCTCCCCGAGGTCACGCTCAACCAAGACATGCTGCTCAACCGGCTCTCGCTGCTGCTCGAGCGCAAGAACACCGTGGTCGTGGCCGTAAGCGAAGGCGTGCGCCATCGCGACGGAACGCTGCTATGCGAGGCCGCCGCCGAGGCCGCCGACGGCACGCGCCTGGATGCCTTTGGGCACGTGGCGTCGCTGTCGGGTACCGGGCGCTACCTAGCAAGCGTCACGCGCGCGGCGCTGGGCTGCAAGACGCGCGCCATCGAACTGTCCACGCTGCAGCGCTGTGCCAGTCATGTGGCCAGCGCTACTGACCTGGCCGAGGCCTACGCACTGGGCGGCGCGGGCGTGCTCGCCGCACGAGACGGACAGACAGCCATGATGAGCGCCATCAAGCGCATCTTTGACAAGCCCTATCTGTATGACACCACGCTGGCCCCCATCCGGGACGTGGCCAACAAGGAGCGCAAGGTACCGCGCGAGTTTATCTCCGCCGACGGCATGAACGTGACGGCAGCCTTTGAGCGTTACGCACGCCCCCTCATTGACGGCGAGGTCTCCTCAACCTACCAGGGCGGCGTGCCCCACCACATTACCCCGCTCGACGGAGACCGCGCGTAGGATAATCCCGTCTCGTTTTCGTTCGTGTCCGTTTGGGTGAGAAAAGGGGTTTGGCCCCTTTTCTCAGTTGCGGATGGTGCAGCCTAGGTAGCAGCTGCGCTGGGCGCAGTCGCGAACGACATGGGCGAGGTCGTCGAACCACGGCTTGGGCTCCTGCTGGCTGCGGCGCAACACGATACGCGTGGGCGTGGCAATGTCGCCCAGGCAGTCCTCCAACGCGTCGAGGTTTGCCCCATAGTAATCGGGGAAATCCAGCTCACGGGCCAAGATGGCATGGGCCTGCGCGGCATCTGCAACGTCGTCCTCGCGAAGTACGACCTTGTGTGGACGAGCCATAACGACCTCCTAATAGAGCTGCTCGAAGGTTTGGTAGTGGTCCTCGGTGTAGTACACGAGGCCGTCACTTGAGTACACGATACGCTTGGGGCCGCGCGACCTTTGCCCGTGGTAGTCTATGTCGCATTCGTACCACGTTCGACCCTTCTTCTTGGGCAGCTTGCCCTCGCGGTTGCCAAAGCGATCACCGCCAATGGACTTACCCGGACACGCCTCGTCCAAGCTGAGCCCCTCGGTCTTCCAGCCAGCATCCTCCGCCTCGTCCTTGGTAACGAAGTTGGATGGCAGGTGACCATACGTGTGGATATAGAGGGCCACATCCTCCTTTGAGGTGTACGTGCCATTCTCATCAATGGCCGCGCCGGCCGTTGTCTCGGGCTCCTCGGCCGGCTGCTCCTGATCGGCTGCCGGCTCCTTTGCCGATTCCTTCTGCGCCGGCTCCTCCTGCGCCTCCGGCTCCTGCGCGGCCTGCTCCTGCGTTGCCGCCTGCTCGGATCCGGCACCCTTGGCACACGCGGGCAACGCCAGCACTCCCAGTACCAAGGTCAGCACGGCAAGCAGCGTCCATAGCTTCCTTCTCATATGCATCACCTCGGCTCCAGTATGGCATAGACGGGCGATGCGATGCGCGCACCCGCTAAGCGGGGTAGAGGGAGCAGACAAAAGGGACAGTCCCCCGAGTACACCCCATGCGCAAGCATGCGGTTGAGCTGCAAGCTGTGGCGAGGCGTACTCGGTGGACAGTCCCTTTTGTCTGCCCGTTGTCGATGCCGCGCCCTTCCTACCAGCGCACCTTGGAGGAGCGCATGAGGCGCATGCCGTTGAGAACCACGAGCAGCGCCACGCCCGTGTCGGCGAACACCGCCGCGCCCATGCCCGCAACGCCCAGCACGACCAGCACGAACACTAGCACCTTAACGCCGATGGCGAACGCGATGTTCTCGCGCACCACCGCCATGGTCTTGTGCGCCAGCCCAAAGAAGGTGGGCAGCTGCTCGAGCCCATTGGCCATGAGCGCGACGTCTGCCACCTCCAGCGCCGTGTCGGATGCCGCGGCCCCCATGGTAATGCCCAGGTCCGCCTGAGCCAGCGCGGGCGCGTCGTTTATGCCGTCGCCCACCATGGCAACGACGTTGCCCTCGTCCTGCAGCTGGGCGATGCGATTGAGCTTTTGTTCGGGCAGCAGCTCGACGCTTACCTGCGTTATGCCGGCCGCCTGCGCAACCGCTTGCGCCGTCTGCGTGTTGTCTCCGGTGAGCATCTCCAACGTGTGCAGCTGGCCCAGCTGTCGCAGCGACTCCACCGTACGCGGCACAGACTCCTGCAGGCAGTCGCGAAGTGCGATAAGCCCAAACGCACTGCCCGCACGCGTTACCACCAGCACCGTCGCTCCACCTTGGGCCAACTCGTCGATGCGCTGCGCCACACTGGCATCGATTGTGGCACTTTCCTGCGCAAACGCACGCTTGCCCACCGTGCACACCTCACCTGCCACCACGCCCCGCATGCCGCTGGCCACGACCTCGCTCACGCCCGCCGCGTCCAGGCGGGGAGCTCCTTGCTCGCCTGCCGCCTGCACGACCGCCTTGGCCAGCGGATGCGTGGATCCGGCCTCCAGCGCCGCGGCCACGCTCAGCACGTCTGCCTTGAGCGCAGGGCCCAGCGGCACCACCTCGCTCACCTCAATCACTCCAGTGGTGAGCGTGCCGGTCTTGTCAAACGCCAGGGCACTCACCTTCGTGGCGATGTCGAAGAACGCGCCGCCCTTAACCAGCACGCCGTTCCTTGCCGCACAGGACAGCGCCGAGACAAACGACACGGGCGTGGAGATGACCAGCGCACACGGACACGCCACCACCAAAAGCGAGCACGCCCTATACGCCCAGCGATGCCAAAGGCCAGCATCAAAGCCACCCTGCACCACCCAAAGCACCGCAGGAATCACGATGCCCAACACGATGGCGCCCGCAACCACGACCGGCGTGTAGACCGCGGCGAATCGGTTGACGAAGCTCTCGTATGGTGCCTTGGCGGCCTGCGCACCCTGCACCTGACTTACGATGCGCGCCAGCGTGGTGCAGTCCTCGTCGGCTGTCACCCGCACGTCCACCACCGCGTGTACGTTGAGCGAGCCGGCAAACACCTCGGCACCCATGCCCTTGTCCTGCGGGGCAGACTCGCCGGTAACCGGCGCCTCGTTAAACGAGCTCTCGCCCTCCACAATCACGCCGTCCAACGGCACGCGCTCGCCGGGAAGCACCCGAATCGTATACCCCTCTTCCACGCCCTTGGTCTGAACGTCCACCGTGCCGCCCTCGGGCGTAACCACATGGGCCACGGCAGGTGCCAGATCCATGAGCTCGCGCACCGACCCCGAGGTCTTGCGCATGGACCAACCCTCCAGCCACTCGCCCACCTGGGCCAAAAAGATTACGATGGCCGCGTCGCCAAACACCGAGGGATCGCCGGTAAAACCAATCACTAGCGCGCCGATTACCGCGATGGCCATGAGCACGTTCATGTCGGCCGTCTTGCGGCGCAGGGCCGCAAACGCCATGGGGGCCACAAATACCAGGCCGGCCACAGCTGCCAGCACATAGAAGAAGGCCGCGCGCGCCTCGCTATGCATGAGGTGGTCGGTCACGAGGCCCGCAACGAGGGCAACTGCCGAGAAGAGCATGAGGACCTTCTCGCGGTTTTGCGCGTACCACGATCGCTCGGCCTCCAGCAGTGCCTGCTCCTCTGGCTGGAGGTCCAGGTCCTCTCCGCAGGAGCGCACCGTTTGCAGCACCTGCCTTTTGCAGTCGGTAACGTCGACGCCTTCTGCGGCAACTACGTCGAGCGTTGCCGTTACGTAGACGAGCCGGGCGTCGGCTACGCAGTCGAGCGTACGTACGGAGCTTTGCACGTAGGTCGCGCAGCTGGGGCAGTCGACGCCCAGCACGCCATACGAGAAGGTCGGCGCGCCCTGGAGCTCATGCTCATCGATTTCGTGTTCGTGACCGC
>JAUMWN010000068.1 GCA_030529625.1 Coriobacteriales bacterium | reverse complement strand
CCTCGCTTGCGCATCGGCCTAGCCTGTGCTACCCACCAGAATTCCCGAAGAGCCTTTTTTGTTAGGTCAACCGTAAGGGAGTCGAACCCGCGCGGGCGCAAGGCGCCAGTGGCGCCTTGCGGGCTGAGGCCGCAGGCCGAAGCCTATGAGCCTTGCCTTCGGCAAGGCGGGACTCCCGCTGGGGGCACCACGTGAGTAAAACGCCACCCCTGAGGTGGCGTTACTTGTTTGTGCACCTAGGGGCTCTTTGGCGGCCGGAAGCCAAACCAACACAAACCTAGGGTTTTGTCGATAGATCATTGAGCGGAACGTCAGCCAGCTCAAGTTAGCTTTGCCAAAAAATAACAGCCAGTGACATAGCACAAACTAACATATGAGCTTAAAGTAGAGTAAAATCCTTTAAGTGTTTACTGAGGGAGATATGCACGAGAGCAGAGGGCACCACGATGGACGATAAGCTCATTCTTATAGCTGATGACGCTGCATTCATGCGCAAGATGGTTTGCATGACACTTTCTGAGGTAGGTCTTACCAATGTGGTCGAGGCCACCGACGGCAACGAGGCCGTTTCCCAGTATAAGGAACATCATCCCGACCTTGTCCTACTCGACATAACCATGGCCAACAAGAACGGCCTGGACGCCCTGCGCAAGATCATGGAGTTGGACCCCGACGCACGCGTGATCATGTGTACCGCCATCGGCCAGCAGCAAACCGTCATGGAGGCCCTTGGACTTGGCGCCTACGACTATGTGGTAAAGCCCTTCCAAAAGGACAAGCTCACCGAAGCGGTTCTAAACGCCCTCGAAACCTAAGAGAGGAGGACGCCCAATATGGCCGGCACGAATGGAGCAGGTATTGCCAGGCGCCTAAACCGCATAACCGTCGTGGTGGGCGTATGCCTGGTCGCGTGCATGAGCGTCTCACTTGTATGCCTCAACATGCTTAGCACGCGAATCGACAGCTTTATTAGCAACGAATACACCGTGGCAAGCACCTTGGGAGAAATCACGCGCGGCAACGAGGGTACGGGCCGCACGATGTGCAAGATGATTCTCTCGTCGCTCTACGACGATCGCATGGCCGTGGAAAGCGCCTATAAGGAGTGCTCCGTGTATCGCAGCACAATGGAGGAGGGCCTCCAAAAGCTAGCGACGCTCGAGTCGGATTCTGTGGACAAGGAAAGCGTCCAAACCGCCATATCCGAGCAAGAAGGCATAAAGAACACGATAGAGAAGGCGCATAGCCTCTGCGTGGAAGGAAAGGGCAAGGAGGCCTGGAGCCTGTACGAGCAGGACTACTCCCCTGTTGTAACCAGCATCCGCACCTCGATTTCTGAGATTCTCGACAAGTCCAACACGGCCGCCGAAAACGACATCCAAGACAAGGACGCCATAACGGCCATCGCCATCGCCCTCATAGTTGGCACCGCCCTCGTGCTCATGGCGCTGCTCGTCCTCATGATAAGGCGCATCGCGCGCAGCATAACCGAGCCTCTGCAACAGGTTGAGCAGGCATCGCGCCGCATGCGTGAGGGCCTTCTGGACTCCAACATAACCTACACGTCAAACGACGAGCTAGGCAGCCTGTGCATGAACTTCAACGCCTCGTGCCAGATCCTCTCGACGTACGTAAAGGAAATAGCCGACTTCGCCGAAGCCATCAACCAGGGCAAGCTTACCTACGAAAGCAAGGCGGACTTCCTGGGCGACTTCAAGCCCATCGGCGAGTCCCTCCGTCAGCTTTCGCAAACGATTTCGGACGACATGTCCAAGATCGGCGTTGCATCCGACCAGGTGTACAGAGGCGCCGAGCAAATGAGCTCCGTAGGCACGCAGCTCAGCCAAACCGCCGTCGAGCAAGCCAGCTCGGTGCAAGAGCTCGTGGCCACCATAAACTCCGTATCGAGCCACGTTGCGGACAACGCCGCCACAGCCGAGACGGTTCGCGATTCCGCCAACGCGTTGTACAACTCCATCGAGCAGTACTCCCAGCTCATGCGCGACGTAAATAACAACATGATTGACACGCGCAGCATGAGCGACAAGATTCGCGGCATCGTACGCAACCTCGAAATGATAAGTTTCCAAACCAACACGCTTGCGCTCAACGCCGCCGTAGAGGCAGCGCGCGCGGGCGAGGCAGGTCGCGGCTTTGCCGTAATCGCCGACGAGATTCGCGAGCTCGCAAGTGAGGCGAGCCAGGCGTCCACCAACACCGGCCTTCTCCTAGGCGACATGATAGCCAAGGTAAACTCGTCGGCCGACAAGACCTTGCAGGCAATTACCTCCCTCGACACCATCTTGTCGGATGGCAACACCACCGCCAGCAACGTAGACAAGATCACCGACGCATCCAAGAACCAGGCCGAGGCCATAGAGCGCGTTCGCAGCTCCATTGCGGAGATGTCCAGAAACATTCAATCGATGTCGTCGACGGCCGAGGAGTCGGCAGCGTCGGCCGAGGAGCTGCACAGCCAGATGCGCATGCTCAACCAAATGGTAGATTCGTTCGAGATTCGCAAGTAGACAAGGAGGGAGGTCCCCATGAGTGCACATACCGAAGAGGAGCAGGACATCCTGAGGGAAATTGGCAACATTGGCGGCGGCCATGCCCTTACCAGCCTTTCCATGATGCTCGGAGAACCTCTGACCCTCAGCGTACCCGTATGCCGCGTGATAAACCGCAAGGACGTGGGAAGCCTGTTGGACAACCCCGACGCGCTTTATGCGGGCGTGGCCACGACCATAAGCGGGACCATGGAGTGTACCCTTACGCTGCTTCTCAACAAGGAGTTCACCAAGCTGGTTATCGACGCGCTCGGCGAAGGCTCGTCCGAGCTCAAGATAGAATCCCTTACCGAAATGCAGAGGTCTGCCCTCTGCGAGGTGGGCAACATAATGGGCAACAGCTACATAACCGCCGTGTCGGAACTGCTCGACCTAAAGGTGGAAACCTCGGTTCCAAGCATGGTTGTAGGCACGGGGAGCGAAGTTCTCCAAACGTTTATCGACAGGCAACCCACGCATGGCGACAACATGCTGTTCGTGAACAGCTCCTTCCGCACCGACGAGCTGTGCCTCGACAGCTACATGCTGCTTGGACCCGCAGAGAAAACCCTCGCGAACATTCTCGAGCGCATTAGCTTCTAGGAAGGCGGCACATGGGCTTCTTCAGCAGCGAAATGGCGCCCATGCTCGAGGTCTTCACTTCCGAGACAAGCGAGCTGATGGGAAGCTTTGGCGAAGTGCTAGCGCGCGTCGAACAAAACGATCGCTTTGGCGACGACGACATTGGCGCGCTCTTTCGCTATGCCCACACCACCAAGGGCTCTAGCGCCATGATGGGACTCGAGGGACTTTCCACGCTCACCCACCGCGTGGAGGATCTCTTTGATACGCTGCGCGGAGACTCCAGCCTTGCCGACGGCCACGTGGCCGACCTCATAGACCACCTGTACGAGTTTTGCGACTTCGTAGGCGACGAGCTCGTCCTCATGCCAGAGGACGACTATCGGCCCAAAGACGCATCTCCGCTCGTCGACGTCTTTACGAGCGACATAGCAAAGGTTACGAGTGGTTATGCCGTGCAGGCCGAGACAGACGGCGCGAGCCTAGAGGAGCCCCCTCAGTCCGATGCCGAGGCGCCTACGGAGGCCGAGGCGGCGGCAGGCCTTGCCACCATGCGCGTTGACTTCAAGGCGAATGTCCCCATGGTAAACGTGCGCGCCATGGTCATAGTTCGGCAGGTGAGCGCACGTACGGGACTTGCGTCGTACGTTCCCACCGACCTTAGCGCGCCAGATGCGGAGCAGGCCGTTGCCACCGAGGGCCTGCTGCTTTCGCTTCCCTACGAGGACGTCGAGGTGGCAAAGGAGCTTTTGGGCCGAAACTCCTTCGTCCGAAACGTAACCATGCTGTCCAACAAAGACCAAGCCTCACCAGGCGAGGCAGCTGGCGATGCCTCGACCAAGGATGCCCCCAGCTCCTCGGGCGCGGGCCTCGTGTCGACCCGGTGGACATCCATACACGAGCTCCAGGACCTTGCCGGTGAGTTCCTGCTCGAAATGGCACGTCTCAAGGACGCATGCGCCGACTCATCCTCAAACGTGAGGATGGGGGTAACGCGACTTTCTCACCTGGTGGACGACCTTGTTTTTAAAGTGGACTCCATGGCCATGATGAATGCCGCGACACTTGCCCCAAAGCTCTCTCGCCTTGTGCGCGACATGTGCCGCAAGTCGGGGAAGAAGGTGCAGTTTACGGTTCATGGCGGCGAAATCGAAGTGGACCGAAACCTCTACAGCTCCATTTCGGAACCGCTGCTCCACATTATGCGCAACGCCGTGGACCATGGCATCGAGCCGCCCGACGAGCGCGTTGCCGCAGGAAAGAGCCCCCGGGGCAACATAACCCTCACCATCGAGGACCTTGGAGGCCGTGTCCTGTTCAGGGTACAGGACGACGGTCGCGGCATGGACCCAAAGGCGATCCTCGCAAAGGCACGGGAGAAGGGCCTGCTCACCAAGCCAGCCAGTCACTATTCCCAAAACGAGGCGCTGCAGCTCATCCTGTTGCCGGGCTTCTCGACGACAGAGTCCGTTTCCGCATATTCGGGGCGCGGCGTGGGAATGGACGTGGTGAGCAAGGTGGTACAGGACTTTGGAGGCCGTCTCGAGATTTCGAGCGAACCCGGCAAGGGTACGAGCTTCATGCTGTTCATGCCCGTCTCTGCGACCTCAGTGCATTGCCTTTCTGTTCTAATCGGCTGCCACTCTTGCTTTATCCCACTGACCAACCTCGACAAGGTACTTACGGCACAGGAGGTGGAGGGTCAGCTCGTGCAACACGAAGAGGGCCTGCTCCTCGAGTACGACGAGAGGCTGCTGCCCGTGCTAAACATGTTTGATGTGTTCGGTTGCGAGGGCACGCCCAAAAACTACGTTATTTGCCACAACCTCAACAATCAGTTCGTGATCTGCATGGACAAAATCACAGGCGAGCTCGAGGTGGCCACCAAGCACCTACCATCATGCCTTAACGACGAGTGGCAGATGAGCGTTGGCATTCGAAACGCAGTGATGTGCGAGGACGGCTCGGTGGGCTATGCGCTAAACACCGCATTGCTCGAAAAGCTCGTCCAGCAAGTGTGGAATGCGGCAGAGCCCACCGAAACCACCCATGGTCCCGAGGCAGAGACGAAGGGCGGCGCTTCGCTGGGCGCCTCGGGAAATATACCAAACCAGCTCCTTGTGTTCGAACTTGGCAAGCGCCCGTATGCCGTTGACGTGAGAAGGGTGAAGCGTATCGTTCCCGCCGCAGAATGCTCTGCCGTTCCCAAGGGCCTGCCATGGCTCTTGGGCCTCATTGGCCATCGCAACCACGTCGTTCCCATATTCGACCTTGTGGGAGCCGCCAGCGGAGCCAGAGATGCCGCCCGCGTTGGCGACTACCCCCACCTGGTCGTTATGGAGGACCGCAACAAGGAGCTTGTCGCCCTCGCAGTGAGCTCTGTCGTGGGCGTGAGGCAGTCGGACGCACCCGAGCCAGCCGACGAGCAACCAGCCCCGCGCGAGCTCGCCTGCGGCCTCCAGGCAACAACCGCGCTTCAGCTTGCCCCCAAGGAGCCAGTCGTCACCCTTGTGGAGAACCTACCCAACTAGCCCCGCGCCAGCGTTGCCCTTACGCAAAAAAGCCCTGGAAGGATCCAGGGCTCAACGTGCCATGTGCCGGCATCTACTCTGCGAGCTTCGCTCCCAAGGCATTGCATGCCTCAACGGCCTCGTCGTCGGGCTCGTTGTTGGCAATGAGTGTGTCGGCGACGTTAACGCCGGCGTCCTCGGCGTTGGACTTCCAGGTTTCCATCCACTCGCCGGTGCCCCAGTCGTAGCTGCCGAAGAGGGCCACGGGCTTGTCGCCAAACTCGCCCGCGCATGCGTCCCATACTTCCTCGAAGTCGGGATCGAGCTCCTCGTCGCCCATTGCGGGGCAACCAAAGGCAAACGCATCGTAATCGGCAACGTCGTCAGCCGAGAAGTCCGCGCAATCGATGGCCTCGGTTGAGGCTGCCTCGGCAATGGCCTCGGCCATGGCCTGGGTGTTGCCAGTTTGGGACCAATAAACTACTGCTACCTTGCTCATGCTAATCCTTTCATACTGCACGCATGCATAAAGGGAGCACGGTTGCCCGTGCTCCCCCATTACCAAAACTAGTTACCGCAGGTTGTAGAAGGCGTCGATTCCGCCGTACACGGCATTGGCGCCCAAACGGTCCTCGATGCGGAGGAGCTGGTTGTACTTGGCAACGCGGTCGGTACGGCACGGAGCGCCGGTCTTGATCTGGCCGGTGTTCAGGCCAACTGCGATGTCGGCAATCGTGGCATCCTCGGTCTCGCCGGAGCGGTGCGACACGACGGCGGTGTAGCCGGCGCGCTTGGCCATCTCGATGGCGTCCATGGTCTCGGTGAGCGAGCCAATCTGGTTTACCTTGATGAGAATGGCGTTGGCCGAGCTCTGCTCGATGCCCTTGGAAAGGCGCTTGGTGTTGGTGACGAAGAAGTCGTCGCCCACGAGCTGGATCTTCTTGCCCAGGCGCTCGGTGAGCTCCTTCCAGCCAGCCCAGTCGTCCTGGTCCAGGCCGTCCTCGATGGAGATGATGGGGAACTCGTCGGTGAGGGCATCCCAGTAGTCGATGAGCTCGGAAGCGGAAAGGGTGAGTCCCTCGCCCTTGAGCTCATACATGCCGGTCTCCTTGTTGTAAAGCTCGGAGACGGCCGGGTCCATGGCGAAGCGGAAGTCCTTGCCCAGCTCGAAGCCAGCGTCCACGACGGCCTGGCTCATGAACTTCAGAGGATCCTTGTTGGTCTTGAGGTCGGGAGCGAAGCCACCTTCGTCGCCCACGCCCGTGGACAGGCCGGCCTTGGCCAGCTCGCTCTTCAGCACAGCGTAAACCTCGCAGCACCAACGCAGGGCCTCGGCAAAGGTGGGGGCGCCGACGGGCATGATCATGAACTCTTGGAAGTCTACGGTATTGGTGGCGTGAACTCCACCGTTCATAATGTTCATCATGGGGACGGGAAGGGTGTGCCCGCCAGCGCCGCCAATGTAGGAGTAGAGGGGGAGACCCGCAGAGGCAGCGGCTGCACGTGCAGTAGCAAGGGAAGCGCCCAAGATGGCGTTGGCACCAAAGTTGCCCTTGTTCTCGGTGCCGTCGGCAGCGATCATGGTCTCATCGACAAGACGCTGGTCGGAAGCCTCGAGGCCTACGATGGCCTCCTTGATCTCCTTGTTGACGTGGCCAACGGCCGTGAGGGTGCCCTTGCCGCCGTAACGGGCCTTGTCGCCATCGCGAAGCTCGACAGCCTCGAAGTCGCCAGTCGATGCGCCGGAGGGAACGAGGGCCGATGCGAAGGTGCCATCCTCAAGGGTAATCTCAACCTCTACCGTGGGGTTGCCACGAGAGTCGAGTACCTCACGACCGTATACGTTGGAAATCTTAGACATGCGAAGATCCTTTCTTTTGGCAATGAAACTTGCGGAGAGTTTACCATATCTAACATTAGTTGTTAGTCTGTCCTAACTTTTTTCTCAGGATACTCCGCAAACGGTCCAGACGTGCCACGAGAGCGCATCGGGTATGATGGTTCTATCCCACCGCAATCCAGAGAGGCAGTCAACATGAGTAAGGGGCCTAAGTCAAGGTTGCAAAAACCAATGCTCGCGATTGGCTTCATCGAGTTTCTGGCTGGCCTTATCGCAGGGGTTTTGGCAATCCTTAGCATCTATGCCAGCGGCCCGGAGATGCGCTCGTCACTAATTGGCATGAACGTGGATGGGCAGGCCGTCACGGCGGCGCAAGCCGAGCACTTTGGCACCCTTATTATGAACTTTGGCATTTACTCCCTGTTTGTGAGCATATCCCTGCTCGTGATGTCGGTATTCTCGTGGCTCAGTTTTCGCAGGGAGGACAAGGCGAAGATTACGAGCAGGGTGGCCGTGTTCTGCATAGCCCTGTGCCTGGCGGGACTCTTGTGGGGGATTTTTGGCGGGGTCGTTGGCTGGACGGACTTCCTGCTGTACGTCGCACTGCTCTTGCTCGAAGTCGGCTCCCTCTATTTGAGCCTGCGAATACACGCCGAGGCAAGTCCAGATGTCCATGCACGCATGGAGGCGCGCAAGAACAGGACACGCGAGGAGCGTCTTGCCGACAACGAGCACCTCGGGTTTCTCAGGTTCATCGAGTTCGTCTATGTGGTTGGCATCGTGTCCACGGTCGTCAGCCTCGTGTTCATGTCGCGCAATTCGATCGTTTACGACTTTGGCACGGTACTCTCCTTCATTGACGTCGTGCTTGACGGGGTGTGCCTCTTTTGATAGTGCGTCGCTATCGCTTCACCAAGTATTGGGCCATTGCGGGAGCCCTGTTCAACATTGTGGTCGTAACGGCCTACAACCTGTTTTCGGGTCGTCTTACAGGCGGGGACTTCGCCAGCGCGATTGCGCTTCAGCTTCTCAGCGCCGGTTGGGACGTGGTCGTGTTCCTGTACTTCCTGCGCTCCAAGCGTGTCGAGTTGCTCATGGTGCGCGAACTCGACCTCACGGTTCGCAAGAACGCGGTCGAGCTCAATCGCCATGGCTGGCCTTACTTCCGCAACCTGCTGCTGTACTACTGCGTGTTTTCCACGCTGGGACATTGGATGGAGGCAGGGTTTTGCAAGCTCATAGACCTCGGCGTGTTCGCGGGCGACCCCGGCTACGACAACACCATGCTGTGGCGCGACTGGCTTTATCCATTCCCCATGCACGGGATTGCCGTGGTGCTCATCGTGGTGATCCTGTATCCCCTCAAGGAGAAGGTGCGCAGTCGGCTCGATGCGATTCCCACCATTGCGGTGATGTTCGTTGTCAACATGGTGATTTGCACGGGCATCGAGTTCGTGGGCGGACTCATGTTCAACGCCAACCTGCAGAACTGGAATTATTCGGACCTTCCCTTTAGTTTCATGGGCCAGATTTGCCTGCAGAACGCGTTGGGCTTTGGCTTTGCGGCCACCATCGTGGAATACGTCATATACCCCACCATCGAGCGGCTGATTGCGCGCGTGCCCAACGAGCTGATGAACACCATTTGCGTGGGCGTGTTTTCGTTCTATGCCATCCTGACCGCGCTTTACGTTGTGGACTTCAGCCCCGAGGCCGCGGCGGCAAATGCCGTGTCGCATCTCATCGGCACGCCATAGTTCGGTCGCCCCTCACGACCTTGTCAATGCCCTCGACCTTACATTGTCGAACTTCGCTCAACATCGTCGTTTTGAGGTGTAGAATGTTGAACCATAGACCAGGGAGGGAGATTTGTGAATCCAGCAACTATGGAGATTGCCCTATCGCTGCTCGAGGCCGACGCGGACGAGCAAGTACTTGCAGCATATCGCATGGCGCTAGACAGCCACGCTGCTCCCATGGCGGTTCTCGACGTTAACGGCATTCTCAAGTTCGCCAACCAGGCCGCCCGCAAGCTCACTGGCATACGCAGGGCCAAGGATATCATCGGGGTTCACATAAGCAAGGCAGGGCTCGCCTGGCATGCGGGCAATGAAGTGCTCGAGCGGCTGTCAAATGGGGAGAGCAGCACTTACTTCCAATTAGACGATAAAAGCTACGTCTGCACGGCGGAATACCTTTGCGATCGACTGGGAAACGCGATGGGCATTCTTGAGGTCGTTCGGCCCGAGGGTGAGCGCGGTACCACCATGGGCATCGACGACCTCACCGGGCTCTATGAGCGCAGCCGCTTCTATTCCGAGGCACGGCGCCTCATAGACCACAACCCCAACGAAAGCTACACCCTCGTGTACTGGGACGTCTTGCGCTTCTCCACCGTAAACCGCGTGTTCAACCCAGCCACGGGCGACATGGTGCTACGTGGGATTGCCGACTCCATTCGCTCTCTCGTCAACAGCAGCGGCGTCGCCGGCAGGCTTGGCGACGACCGCTTTGTCTTTTGCGTACCCTCGTCGTACCTTGAGTCCGACTGGCTGCGCAACCACTCCGAAGTCACGCTCATCTCGGACACCGCCGTCTACACCTTCAAGTCCACGTACGGCGTCTATAACATAACCGACCGCACCGTCCCCGTGGAAACCATGTGCGAGCGGGCGGCAATGGCGCAGAGCACCATTGGCGAACCAGATCTTGTGGCCGGAGTGTGCCATGCCGTCTTTGACGACGAGATGTACAGGCGGTCCAAGGAAGACACGGAGCTTACCTCCCAGCTTTCGTACGCACTTGCCGAGGGACAGATGGTGGCATATTTCCAACCCATCTACGACCTCTCCACAGGCAAGGTCGCCTCGGCAGAGGCGCTTACGCGCTGGATACACCCCACGCGCGGGCTCATACCCCCTGGTCGATTTATTCCCTTGTTCGAGGGCAACGGCATGATCACCGGGCTCGATCGGGCAATATGGGACCAAGCAGCAGTTTTTTTGGAGGAGCGACTTCGGGCGGGCAAGCCCGTCGTGCCCATCTCGGTAAATGTCTCGCGTGTGGACTTTTTTACCACCTCCCTGGTCGAGGACCTAGACGAAATCGTAACCAGGCATCATTTGCCCTTGGGGCTTTGTCGCGTGGAGGTAACCGAGTCGGCATACTCCGACGACCCCTCGCGCATAATCGATGCCGTGGGAAAGTTGCGATCGCTTGGCCTCACCCTCATGCTCGACGACTTTGGCAGCGGATACTCCTCGCTCAACACACTAAAGGACATGCCGCTCGACATCCTCAAGCTCGACATGCGCTTCCTGCGCAACTTCGACCCCAACGATCGCTCGAACTGCATCATCGAGCACATCGTGGGCATGGCGCACGACCTTGGGCTCAAGGTGGTGGCCGAGGGCGTGGAGACCGTCGAGCACGTCGAGTTCCTGCGGCGCGTAGGGTGCCACTTGGCCCAGGGCTTCTACTACGCCCGCCCGCAACCCGCAAAGGATTTCGCGGCGCTTTTGGATTCGGGTGCCGCCGGAGAGTAAATCGGTTAGATGATTGAGCTCACGCCCCTCGAAATTGAGTCGGTCCGCGCCTTTATGCACGACGAGTGCGGCAACGACCTAAGCCAGCGAGAATACCTCGTGTCTTCTCTCGTGGGCATTCTCTGCGACCGATTGGGATACAGGCGCTTTCGCGACTTTTGGGTCGATGCCTCCGAGGACACCATCGCCGGTGCCGAACTGAGGCAGCAGGTAATAGACACCCTCACCACCAGCTACTCGTACTTCCATAGAGAATCCCGTCACTTCGCGCTGCTAAAGGAGCTTGTGCGCAACGGGGCGATTGGCACTGGGCCCAAGCCCCTGCGAATTTGGAGCGCGGGATGCGCCACGGGAGAAGAGCCGTACAACATAGCCATGGTGCTTGAGGACATGCGGCGAGAAGGTCGCCTTTCGTCGGGCTACAGGATAGTTGCGAGCGACATATCCACAAAGGCCCTCGCCGTGGCCAAGGCGGGCCACTACAGCACCGCCGACGTTGCCCGGCTGCCCCTTGCCTGGCGCGACAGGTATTGTCTGCGCACACACGATGGCTGCGAAATGCGTGCCGAGCTGCGAAGGGGCATAGCGTTTCGCCACGAGAACATACTCAATCCGAGGCCAGGCGGCACCTTCGACATAATATGGTGCCGAAACGTAATTATCTACTTCGACCAAACCGTTATCGATTCTCTGCTCAAGGAGTTCAAGAGGCTGACTAGGCTGGGTGGGTATCTGTTTTTGGGACATGCCGAAATCGCGACCAGCATCGAGGGCTTTTCCTACGTGCAACCCTCCGTATGGCTGCGCGATTAGAGGCCACTTACCGAACAAGCGAAGCGAGCTGGCATGCCGCACGTATGCTAATGTCATCTCTGCCAACCGTTCGAAAGGAAAGCCATGTTCAAGCATGTCAGACGTTTTTCCGCAAAAGGTGCATTCGCATACATCCTTACGTTAGGGATGGCCTTTTCCATACTCATGACGGGCTGTGCGAACACGGCGAGCCAGTCGAACGCCAGTGCCAGCGCCTCCACCAGCGCTAGCGTTGAAGAGCAGTCCACCGGCAGCCAAGAGGCGACGGCCGCCGTCGACAACAACAATTTGGACTACGCCAAAACGTTCCCCTCCTGGAACCCCAAGAGCGAATCCCTCAAGGCGCTCGTGGAGTTCGTGAAGAGCGCAACAGACGAGTCGAGTGACGCATATGTTGCTCCCGAGGACCGCATTGCGACGTTTGACATGGACGGCACGATTATTTGCGAGAAGGCGCCCACGTACGTGGACTACATGCTCCTGCTCAACCGCGTGCTCGACAACCCCGAGTACAACGAGGAGGGGTACAAGCCCTCGGAGGAAACCGTTAGGTTCTGCGAGGGGCTGCGCAAGACCGTCCTCGCGCGAGAGTCGCGCTCCGAAGAGCAGTCGGAGGGCAAGGCGCACCTGATCGCCTCCGAGTTTGCGGGAATGACGCCCGCGGAGTTCCACAAGTACGTGCAGTCGTTCCTCAAGTCGGTTGACGCAGTTGGCTTCGAGGGAATGACCTATGGCGAGAGCTTCTACAAGCCCATGATCGAGGTTATAAACTACCTCCAGGCAAACGACTTCGACGTGTGGATGGTGAGTGCCTGCGAGCGCGAGTTCGTGCGTGCGGCCGTGCCGACCGTGCTCGACATTCCCGCCGACCACATCATCGGCACCGATGTGGCCTACAACTCCACCAAGCAGGGCGACAAGGCATACGACGAATACAGCATGGAGCTAGGCGAGGACATCCTGCTAGGAGAGCCCCTTGGCCAGGAGACGGGCGAGACGGGCAAGTCCATCGCCATCATGCGCGAAATCGGCAAGCGTCCCGTCCTCGCCTTTGGCAACAGTTCGGGCGACTACGCCATGCTCAACTTTGCGCAATCCAACCCCGAGCACAAGGGCATGGGCGTACTGGTGCTGTGCGATGACGTTACGCGCGAGTACGGCGACGAGAAGCGCGCCGCGGAGCAAACGGAGGAAGCCACCAAGAACGGCTGGACGCTGTTCCACATGAGCGACAAGGACTGGGCCACCATATACGGCGACGGTGTGAGCAAGGTCGAGGCCGAAGAGCTGGCCAACGCCGCATAGGGCGTGCCACGGGGCGTGTCACGGGGACGGGGGTTCTGTCACCGTGACCGTCACCCCCGTGACGGGGGGACGGGGGTTCTGTCACCGTGACGCTTCCCCCGTCCCCTGCTGTCACCGTCACCCCCGTGACAGACGATATGACACGAACGGACGGACCAGGGAGGTCCTGCCGGGTGTTGGTTGAAAAGGGGCCTCCCATGCCGCACAATGTCTCTTTCCACAGACGACGGCGCGCGGCGCCACGAGGGGCGGGAGGCCCACCATGAACAACTCTACCATCTTCGGCATCGACAGTCACATGAGGACGACGACCGTCTGCGCGCTCGACGTCGCGACGGGCGAGACCGAGACCAGGACGTTTCGCGGCAACGACTACGGCGAGATGGCCCGCTGGATGTCGGCCCGGCCGCAGCCGTCCTACGGCGTCTACGAGGCGGGCTGCACGGGGTTCGTCCCGGCCCGCCTGCTCACCGGCGGCGGCGTGAGGGTCGTGCCGATCGCGCCCTCGAAGATGCCGACGTCGCAGGAGTCGAGGAGCAGGAAGAACGACCGCGCCGACGCGGCGAGGCTCGCGAGGCTCGCGCTGGCCGGCGAGCTGAGGGAGGTGTGGGTCCCCGACGAGGAGGTCGAGGGCCTGCGCGACCTCGTCCACGCGCTCGACGACCTCGCCGACCAGCTCAGGCGCGCCCGCCAGCGCGTCGTGGCCCTGCTCGGCAGGCACGGCCACGTGTGGGACGGGCGCACGCCGACGGGCAGGCCCAAGAAGGCGCGGCGACGTGGCCTTCGCCGATGTCCTGCTGCCCGAGCACGCGCCTTCGGAATGGCAAGACCGTTCCGAGCTCTGGAACGCGGTCGAAAGGTCGTCCCTCGGTGGTCGTGGCGCTAGAAGGGGCGAGGTAGCGCTCTGCCGCGAGGCCAACTTCGCGCTGCCGCGCGAGCTGAGCCTCGACGATCAGATCGAGCTCGCGCACGAGTACGCAAGGTCGTTCGCACGCGAGGGAATGTGCGTGGATCTCGCGATCCACCTCGGCCACGGCATCAATCCGC
The DNA here is from genome assembly GCA_030529625.1 of Coriobacteriales bacterium. Classification (GTDB taxonomy): domain Bacteria; phylum Actinomycetota; class Coriobacteriia; order Coriobacteriales; family Atopobiaceae; genus RUG440. The sequence continues at coordinate 2,370 of JAUMWN010000068.1, read as the reverse complement.
ACGCTCACATGATGCTAACGCTGGCGCCGTGCGATGAGAGCGGCTTCCTGCCCCGCAGCTGCACCGAGTACCTCGTCCGCAACGACGCGGGCGAGGAGCGCTACGCGACGGCGGCGGAGCTCAAAGAGCTCGGCAGCACTTGGCAGAAGGCCTACAGGTACAAGCGCAAGGATGCGGTCGGCAAACCGCTCATGCTCACCAAGTCCGAGGCGGGGGCCATTGGACTCCACCCGACCAAGGACCGCAGGAGCAAGGCGCCCGTGCAGCGCACGCGCTACCTCGCAGACTTCGCGGGTAGGGACGAGGAGAAGCTCGTCGAGTGGCGCAAGAGATGGGCGGACGTCTGCAATGCGTACCTGGAGGCGCGCGGGATCGAGGAGCGCATAGACCACCGCTCGAACGCAGAGCGTGGCACGGGCCTGCTGCCGACCATCCACGAGGGCTACGCAGTACGTGCCATCGAGGAGCGTGCAAGGAAGGAAGCGGAGGAGGGCCGGGAATACGTCCCGGTCACGGAGAGGCGTCGCATCAACGAAAGGCGGCGCAGGATCAACAGAAGGCTGATGAGGCTTATGGAAGAGATCCGGGAGATCGTGCTCTCGCGCCTTGAGCGCGCGAAGAGCGAGAAGACCAAGCGGGCCGCGCAGCGCAAAGCCGCGCAGCGACGTAGGGCAAGGAGAAAGCGACCCTACGCACCCGCACGAGGACGCCACGTTTCTGTAAGTGGCGGACTCAGCAAGTAGGAAGCCAGTGGAAGGAGAGACGATGGAGATCAAGCTATTCTTCAAGAACGGCGACCTCGAGTCGCACGTGCTCCCCGAGTACTCGGGGCGAACGGTCACGAGGCGCGAGGGCGGCGAGAAGCGTACCGACGTGGTCACGACGGACCTGGACGTGCTGACCGACGTGGTCGAGACCCTTCAGGTGCGCGAGAGCGGGGTCTTCCTCTCGCGCAGGATCTGCGTCAACGAGGACGCGCGGCGCAACCTGGGCGTCCAGGTCACGAGGGGGTCGGCGGGCAGGATCCGCATCCTGTCAGCCGAGAGGATGCGCGAGTTGGAGCGCGTCGCCGCTGACGGGGAGGTCGTATGGCCGCCCGAGGAGGCGGGCGTCGAGGGTGAGATCAGTCGCCTGGAGCAGATGGTCGAGGAGCTGAACTAAGGGACTGCGCCTGCATCGAAGGAGTGGGGTCGGACAGAAGTGTCCGACCCCACTCCTATCTTTCGCGGCTTTAGCCTGCGGCGCGCGCCGCGCGCCGCAGTAAACCACCCGCTGTGCGGGTGGATGGCAAAGATGCTATGCAACGACGCACCCTCCCCCCTAGCATGGTGATTGTTCAGGTCGCCTGCCCTGGAGGGAGGGTGATTGCCATGGCCCAGAAGGCCAACAGCCTGTCGCACACGAAGTGGCTCTGCAAGTACCACATCGTGTTCGCACCTAAGTATAGGAGGAAAATCATCTACAACCAGTACAGAAGGGACCTCGGCCAGATACTGAGGCAGCTCTGCCAGTGGAAGGGGGTCGAGATTATAGAGGGGCACCTGATGCCCGACCGCGTGCACATGCTGGTCAGCATACCGCCCAAGATAAGCGTGTCCAGCTTTATGGGGTACCTGAAGGGGAAGAGCTCCCTGCTGATGTTCGACCGGCACGCGAACCTCAAGTACAAGTTCGGCAACAGGAAGTTCTGGGCGGAGGGCTACTACGTGAGCACCGTCGGGCTTAACGAGAAGACGATCGCGAAGTACATACGCGAGCAGGAGCGCGCGGACATAGCCCAGGACAGGCTGAGCGTCAAGGAGTACGAGGACCCGTTCGCGAGGTAGGGTGAGGATGGTGCCGGTTTGACCGGCGCGCTACGAGTCAAGGGCGATGTGGCCTGAACGCAGTGAGGGCCAGGGACTTGAGTCCCTGGCCCGGGGCCATAGGGTTATACCCTTTGTGCAAACCACCCGCTATGCGGGTGGTAGTGATTCCCTCGGTGGCGCCAACTGAACCTAGGCCGCATTTCATGGGTTCCATCGTCATGCGCGTCACCCAACATGCCCGCCATCGCATCCATTGCTGCCTGGCTCTCATTGGGATAGCCGCCTGCGTCGGCTCGGGTCACGTTCGCCCAGATCGACCCTCGGCCGCATACGGACGGCACTCACGCGAGGGCGGCACTGCCTCACGTGCGCCAAGGCCAGGGCTTCAGCGAGCCCAGCTCGGCACTATTGTTTGAATATTGATCTAATGGGTACAATCAATACGACCAACGATCGCGAGAATGGAGAGGGATGGCAATCCGCAATTTCGTACGCAACGACAACAACCTCGCCATTGCCTACTACAGGTATTCCAGCTCTGCCCAGAACGAGGCCTCGATAG
>JAUMWN010000067.1 GCA_030529625.1 Coriobacteriales bacterium | reverse complement strand
CAGCGGATGGTCTTTACGATGCCCTCCTCGTAGGGGGTCTCGGGGTACCAGCCCAACTCGGCGCGGATCTTGTCGGGGGCCATGCCGTAGCGGCGATCGTGGCCGGCGCGGTCCTGGACGTAGGTGATGAGGTCCTCGGTCACGGCGTCGTCGCCCGTGGCGCGGGCGACCTCGGCGATGATGGTCTTCACGATGTAGATGTTGGCGCGCTCGTTGTGGCCACCCACGTTGTACACCTCGCCCAGACGTCCCTCGCGCGCCACCATGTCGATGGCCTTGCAGTGGTCGTCCACGTACAGCCAGTCGCGCACGTTGAGGCCGTCGCCATACACGGGCAGCGACTTGTGGTGACGGGCGTTGTTGATCATCAGCGGGATGAGCTTCTCGGGGAACTGGTAGGGGCCGTAGTTGTTGGAGCAGCGCGTGATGACCGAGGGGAATCCGTAGGTGTCGTGGTAGGCCTTCACGAAGAGGTCCGCGGAGGTCTTCGAGGCGCTGTAGGGGCTGTGCGGCGAGAGGGGCGTGTCCTCGCGGAAGTAGTCGGTGTGCTCGGGATCGGCGGGCGACCCGTCCGCGTTGAGCGCCTCCGGGATGGCCAGCGTGCCATACACCTCGTCGGTGCCCACCTGCAGGTAGCGGTGCGCGCCGAAGCCGCCCTTGCCGTCGTCCCACGCCGCGCGGCAGCAGTTGAGCATGTTGACCGTGCCCATAACGTTGGTGTCGGCAAAGATGCCGGGGTTCTCGATGGAGCGGTCCACGTGACTCTCGGCCGCAAAGTTAATAACGTAGTCGGGGTCATGCTCGGCGATCGCGGCCGCAACGGCCTTGGCGTCGCGGATGTCGGCATGCACGAAGACGTAGCGCGGGTCGTCCTCGACCGAGGCCAGGTTCTCCAGGTTGCCCGCGTAGGTGAGGGCGTCGAGGTTCACGATGCGCACGTCGTCGTACTTGCGCAGCATGTACAGCACGAAGTTGGAGCCAATAAAGCCGGCGCCGCCGGTTACGAGATACGTTTTCATAAAAAAACTCCCTGAGTGGCAAGATGGTTAAAGCCATAAGCATGATACAAGACCCACGTCGCGTTTTTCATCTGTGCTATCCTACTGCCACGCAATATATGGAGGTATTACACAGTGAGCCAACACGAGCACATGCACCAGAGGCCCATCCTGTACGTCGTGGTGCCCTGCTACAACGAGGAGGAGGTACTGCCCGAGACCTCCCGACGCCTGGAGGCGAAGCTGCGCTCGCTTATGGACGCAGACAAGATTGCGCGCGACAGCCGCGTGCTGCTGGCCAACGACGGAAGCCGCGATCGCACCTGGGAGCTCATCTGCGAGCTGCACGACGACCCGTCGCACGACGGCATCTTTACCGGCATCTCGCTCGCACACAACCGTGGCCACCAAAACGTGCTCTTTGCCGGACTCATGGCCGCCCTCGAGCGCGGCTGCGACATCTCGGTCTCCATGGACGCCGACCTGCAGGACGACGTCGACGCCATCGACCAGATGGTGGACGCCTACCTGGGCGGGGCCGACATCGTGTACGGCGTGCGCAACGACCGACAAACCGATTCGCGCTTTAAGCGCGGTACCGCCGAGGCGTTCTACAACGTGATGCGCCGCATGGGCACCGAGACCGTGCCCAACTCCGCCGACTTCCGCCTGATGGACGCCCGCGCGCTGGAGGCACTCTCGCTCTACGGCGAGACGAACCTCTTTTTACGCGGCATCGTCCCGTCGTTGGGCTTCGAGACCGCCGAGGTCTACTATCGCCGCGCCGAGCGCTTTGCCGGAGAGTCCAAGTACCCGCTTTCCAAGATGCTGTCGCTGGCCGTGGACGGCATCACGTCCTTCTCGGTCACACCACTGCGCATGGTGACGGCGGCCGGCGCCGTGTTCGTAGTCATCTCGCTGCTCGCGCTCGCCTATGCGCTCATCTCGCTTGCCATGGGAACCACGGTGGGCGGCTGGACGAGCCTGCTCATCTCCATCTGGTTCGTAGGCGGGGCGCTCATGGTGTCCATTGGCATCGTGGGCGAGTACGTTGGCCGCATCTACCTAGAGAGCAAGCACCGCCCGCGCTACATCGTAGCCGAGGAGCTCTCGTAGTCGGGTGAGAAAGGGGGTCAGACCCCTTTTCTCACTTACGGGATTACCATGGCGAGGTAGTCCTGAGACCCCACAAAGATGCCGGGCCAGGCAAAGTGCCACATGAGGTAGGCAAACGTCGCCACGCAGATTACCGCATACAGGGCCGCAAAAAGGACCAGCGCAACCGAGTGGCGCCCAAAGATTCGTTGGATGCCCAGAGCCGCAAGCACGCACCATGGCATGAGAAGCCCAATGATATAACGTCCCTGCGCCTGGTAGTCGGCATTCAACGTGCGCCACACGTGCAGCGCCACGGTAATGGCCGCGCCAGCCAAAAGCGAGAGCACGAGGATGCGCCACCTGGCCGAGCAACACCTGCGACGTAGCCATGCTGAGCCCACGAACGCGCCTGAACCCAACAGCAGCGTGCCCCAGTAGAAATAGCGCACCGCGTCGGGCAGCGTCACGGACATGTACCCGAATGTCCCCACAAACGACTGCAGCGTGGACGAGACAAACGGGTCGAGCAGGACGAGCGACCAGAAGCTCTCGCCATACGGGCGCATAAGCGGCTCGTTGCCCTGCGCGACCCAGGCGAGATGCTGCTCCTCGAACACGCGCGAACCAATAACATCGCCGTAGCGCACGAGGTTTACACCAAAGAACGGAAACGTGCACGCCGCGCAGGCCAGCGCCGTGAGCCCTATGGGACGAGCGGCGGCGCGCCAGTCGCTCTCGTGCTGCGCCACGCAGGTCCACACGAACGTGACGATTGCGGCCAGGATAAAGCCATAGGTGTTAAGGTACCCTAGCGCGCACACCACGATGCCCACGGCGAGCAGGGCGCACGGCCTCGTGTTCCAGCCGTTGCGAATGCCCAGCACCAGCGCGCACACCAGCATGGCCACGCCGGCCGTGCCCACCACGTCGTTGTTCACGTAGGAGCTGATAAACGCATACTGGGGCCAAAAGCCAACCAAGAGGGTGGCAAAGGCGCCATACGCATACCCGTTGCGCGCCTCACCCAGGCACTCCCTCACCGTCCTGCCCACGAAGTACGCACCGGCCACGCCCCACGCTGCGCTCGAGAGGCGCGCGGCCACGAGCTGCCATACCGGCGCGGCCCCCAGCACACGCGCCACGAACATGAACAGGGCCGTGACATACGCACCCAGCAGCTGGGGATAGAACGCATACGAGTAGTTGCCCGAGTAGGGATACTCGGGCCAATTCATCACGGTGACCGGGTTGTATCCGGAGGGCAGCAGGTCTCCCAGCAGCATGGCCTTGGGCACGAGCAGGCGTGCCGTCTCGTCGGGACCGCCGTCTGCCACCCCCACGCCGATGCGCGTGGTGAGGAACGCATAGAACGCGCCCAAGAGCACAAGGGGAAGGCCTACGAGCAGCCGCTGCCTCATGCGCTCGCTCAAGCCGTGCCCTCCCGCAGGTCCTCTTTGGCAAGATAGGCGGCCAGCGCCTCTTTCCAGGGTCGCATCTCATTGCCGATGGTGGCCGCAAGCCGTCCGTTCTTCAAGGATGAGAAGGCGGGTCGGTCGGCACTCTCGGGATGCATGGACTTCCAATCAGCCGATGTGCATCGCACCACCTGCGTGCTGCGACCGGCGAGCGCAAAGGTCTCCTGCGCGAGGTCGGCCCAGGAACAGGTGCCCTCGTTGGTGCAGTGCCACACGCCGTAGTGGTCGGTCTCGGCAATGCGCACGAGCTCATGGGCAAGATCGACCGCATACGTGGGGTTGCCCAGCTGGTCATCCACCACGGTTATCTGGTCAAAGCGGTCGGCAAGCGAGAGCATGGTGCGCACGAAGTTGCGCCCGTCTCCGTACAGCCATGCCGTGCGCACCACGTGCGTGCGGGGGTTGTGCGCAAGCGCAAGCCCCTCGCCCGCAAGCTTTGAGCGCCCGTAGGCCGAGATGGGTGAGGGAACGTCGTCCTCCGTGCGGGCACCTGGCATGGTGCCGGGAAACACGTAGTCCGTCGACACGTGCACCAGCGTAGCCTCGCACGCGGCGCAGGCGCGCGCGAGGTTCATGGGGCCAAGCGCGTTTGCCGCAAAAGCGCCGGCAAAGTCCTGCTCGCAGCCGTCCACGTTGGTGAAGGCCGCGCAGTTGAACACCACGTCGTAGGGCCCGCGGGAGTCAAACCACGACGACACGCAATCCATGCTGGAGATGTCGAGCTCGGGAAGGTCGACGGCGTCCACCAGCGCGTAGGTGGACGCGAGCGCATCGCCCAAGGCACGTCCCAGCTGGCCGTTTGCGCCGGTAATGAGCGCGCGCATGCTATCCCCTCTTGTCATTGGGCACGAGCTTGCCGCTTGCGACCCCGCGCAGGTGTGCGCCGTAGTCGCTCTTGCCGTAGCGCTCGGCGCACTCCAGCAGACGCTCGCGGTCGATCCAGCCGTTCTCGTAGGCAATCTCCTCGGGCACGCTCACGGGCAGGCCCTGGGCACGCTCCACGGTGCGCACGAACACAGACGCCTCGAACAGGCTCTCCATGGTGCCGGTGTCCAGCCACGCGAATCCGCGGCCCAGCGTGGTTACGTTGAGCAGACCGTCGTCGAGGTAGGTGCGGTTGAGGTCGGTGATCTCGTACTCGCCGCGCGGGGAGGGCTTGATGAGCGCCGCGCGCTCGCACACGTCGGCCGGGTAGAAGTACAGGCCGGTGACGGCGTAGCTGCTCTTGGGGTGGGCGGGCTTCTCCTCGATTGAGACGGCGTTGTAGTCCTCGTCGAACTCCACCACGCCAAAGCGCTCGGGGTCGTCCACGTGGTAGCCAAACACCGTGGCACGCCCCTCGCTCGCGGCCGACACCGCCGCGCGCAGACGCTTGGCAAGCCCGTTGCCGTAAAAGATGTTGTCGCCCAGCACCAGGGCCGCAGGCTCTCCGCCACAGAACTCGCGACCTATTACGAAGGCCTGCGCCAGGCCGTCGGGGCTTGGCTGCTCGGCATAGGTGAGCTTTACGCCAAAGTCGCTGCCATCGCCCAGCAGCGCCTTGAAGCCCGGCAGGTCACGCGGCGTGGAAATAACCAGGATGTCGCGAATGCCGGCCAGCATGAGCGTGGCAAGCGGATAGTAGATCATGGGCTTGTCGTAGATCGGCAGCAGCTGCTTGCTCGTTACGGTGGTGAGCGGGTACAGGCGCGTGCCGCTACCGCCCGCCAGGATGATGCCCTTCATGTTTACCCCCAATGTTATTTGGCAATGGTTTTGCGTTCTCATTATAGGTAGTTTAGGCCACAAGGCGCCATCGATGCACAAAAACGCAGGACATGCGGAAGTCCAAGCTGCACTGGGGGGACAGTCCCCTGAGTTTAGGGGACTGTCCCCCCAGCGCAGGGGAGGTACGAATCACGCGGCGCGATGCTTGCGCCAGAGCGCGAACGCGCCTGTGCTCAGCAGCGCCACGACGCTTATGCCACAGCCCAGGACAAAGCCGCGAGGAACAAAGGTCATCTCAATCGCATTGGTTCCGGCACGCATGGGAATCGCGGTGCATGCGCCGCCAAAAGCGTCCTGAGGTTCGACCTTGCTGCCGTTTACCCGCACGTCCCAGCCCGGATCGGTGGGGAACGTGAGCAGCAGCCATCCGTCCTGGGGCGCCTCGTAGGTTCCCGCCACATGCCCGTCCTCAAAGGTCTGGGGCACGAACTCGTGCGCACGCAGCTCGTCGAGCGCCTGGTCCAGCTCGCGCGCGTCCAGCCCATAGAACAAGCATGCTGCGCTTGGATCAAGCGAAAGGTCAGCTTCGTTCTCGACGCTATTCAGATAATTGGCCACTTCCTCGTCGTCAATCTCCCACTTGCTTTTAAACGTCGATGAAAGACGTACCGTACGGCGGTCCTCCCGCACCTTCACTGGGCCAAGCTCCAGCACATGGTAGTTAAAGCGACTGCCTTGCACGAAGGCGTTACCACCATCGGGCCCTTCGATCTCAACCATTACTTGGTCCGGCATGCGGTCCCCCGTCACGTAGGCACAGCCCAGCACGTTGGCAGGAATCGTCACCTCCCACTGGCGAACGGTCTCGCCCTGCTCCTCCTGCGACGCGACAAGCGGCTGATACAGGCGCAGCTCCCTGCCCAGCATCGCGCTCACGAAGGCGTTTTGCGCCTCGAACGGGTTGCCCTGCGGCAACTCAGCGTCCAAGACGTCTCGCGACACGCCATAGCCTAGCCCCAAAGCGCGGTCGTTGGCAAACACCATCCCACCATCTGTCGTGGGCGGTATGTCGGTCTGCTCAAGCAGCGCAAAGCCACCTGCCGACGAGACGAACTTAACACCCAGCAGCGAGTCGCTTGGCTGGATGGAACCACCGTAGCGCAGCGAGAACTCCCCAGGCTTGCAGTAGCCCAAGGCACACAGCAGGTCCACCGATCGCATGTCCGTGGTAGAGGTGTAGGACGACAGCGCGTAGTAGCCACGGGCAAGCCCCTCGTTGAGGGCGGCCGAAAGCGCCCGCGTGTAGGTCTTGTCGGCACGCCAGGCGCCATCGTCAAGCGCCTGCATTGCGTCGTACTGCGCTATGGACTCCTCGATGTAGGTGTCCTGCTGCTGTTGCAAGACGCCCACATACAGCTGCGTCCACTGCACGTGCGCGGAGCGCACGAGCTCAAAGCACGTTACCAACGCGAGCGCCGCCACGAGCACGCGACCCAGTGCACGCGCGGTGTCTGTGGTCGCGCGTCCGAGCACACACACCACAAGGCACACGACCACGATCGCGGCGAGTGAGGCAGCCGCATTTATGGCATGGGCGAACTTATGGCACACATAACACGCCACCACAAACGCCACCAGCACCAGCCCCACCGCAGCCACCTTACGCACGTTTGCGCCGTGGCGGCGCAGGTTCTTGAGCTCGAAGCCGGCCCCCCACACCAAAGCCACGGGAATCAGGAACGCGGTCCTGCTGTAGAAGGCGTTGGGTACCCTAAACCCACACCACACGAACTCCACCGCCGCAAACACGACGCTGGCACAGCCCACGAGCAGCAGCGCCACGACGGCCAGGCGCATGCGCACGCTCACGCGCCCGTCGAGCAAGAACAGCACAAACAGCACGAGCGGCAGCGTGGCCACAAAGACCTGTGGGGTCTCCTCGGTGCGAAACGTCCCCACAAAGAACGACGCCAGCAGGTCCAGCCCGTTGCACCGCAGCCTGAGCGGGTCGAGGGGCCATGCCTTGCCTGAGCCCATCATGCCCAGGATGGTGGGCAAAAACGTCCAGGCCGACAGGGCAAGCGAGACGACCATCGCCAGCGCAAAGAGCCCGGCGCGACGCAGCAGGAACCGGGCGCTCGCGCCCCTGTCGCCCACATGGGCGAGATAGGCCTCAAACAGCACGTAGCACACGGCAAACAAGCAGGTCATGTAGCCCATGTACCAGCAAAACACAATGGAGCACGTGGTGGCCGCCACAAGCAGGCCCATGCGGCCACGGTCAATAAGCGCATGACAGCCAAGCATGACGAGCGGCAGCAGGTACATCATGTCCAGCCACAGCGGGTTCATGAGGTTGGTCGCCACCCAGGCGCACCAGGCAAGCGAGAGCGCCAGCACAAACGAGTCCAACCTGCCCAGGGACAGCCGCCTGCGCAGGAAGACGCCCCACGACAGCTGCATGAGCGACAGCTTGGCAGCACAGATAAGCACCACGGCATCCGTGAGGCGCGCGGGATCGAAGAGCACGACCAGCAGGTTGAGCGGACTGCCCAGGTAGTAGCTGTACTGGCTCCACGTCCCCGTGCCCAGCGTTTGCGAGAACGAGTAGAACAGCGACCCGTCGCCGGTGAGCACGCGACGGAACCAGCCAAAGAAGTCTATGTACTGGTAGAGCAGATCGTCGTCCAAGAACGACTCGGGGCCAAACGGATACACACCACTCCACGCGCACACCGCGCACAGCATGGCAATGGGTACGCACAGGCATGCCAAGACCCACCCCAGCTCACGCCCCCATGCGAGGCGACGCGCCGACGCCGTTGGGACCGCTATGCGATTCTCGCCTTCCAAGGTCCTAGAACACCGCTGGCTGCACGCGCTTGACGCCAGGCACGTGCTCGCGCAGAATGCGCTCGATGCCCTCGCTCATGTCAAAGGAGGAAAGGGGGCAGCCCGCGCAGGCGCCCTGCATCTCGAGGGTGACCGTACCCGACTCGTCGTCCACATCCACCAGCGCAACGTCTCCGCCATCAGCCTGCAGGCTCTGGCGAATCACGTCGAGGGTCGCCTCAAGCAGCTCGTGGTTTATGGTCTGCTTCTCTTCTTCAGCCATGTCCATCACCTCGTTCGTTACGGGCGCCCTGCGCCCAAGAGCTTGTTTGCACAATTGAGCATATTACCCCACCCGCAGGGCGATATGCCAAGAATCCGCAACTTAGGCGTTCGTCCTCACGCGATGGGAGAGAAGAGGTGTCCCGTGGTGGTGTGCGGCAAGGCCTCCACCGCAACGCCCTGGGTGGCCTGCACGACCCTGTGCACCTGGCGCACGAGCTCGTCGACGTCCATGAGCGTGGCATCCACCAGCAGCCGGGATACGCCCGCATCCACGAGCTCTCGCACGTGTGGGACCAGATCGATCGGACGAGACGCATACACGCGCGACCTGCCAAAGGCGTTGCTGCGCACGGGAAAGAGCCTCCCCTTGTCGTCTTTGAGAAACGCGCGCCGCACGCGAAGGCCACACCGCGCGCAGTCGCCGCAGCACGCATCGGCCACCTGCAACACGCAGTGCTCGCACGTCATCGCCCGCACCCTGCCGGCAACCATCACGCCAACTGGCACGTTAGCAAACGACGCCAGCGTTTGGATCTCCTTGAGGGAGAGCTCGGGAGAAAGCCACACGGCCGCAGCCCCGGCGCGCTCCAGTACGCGCAGGCAGGACGCGTTGTGCACGGGAATGCAACCGCGTATCTCCGCTCGAGCGCCCTGCTGCCGCGCAAGGGCGAGCTGCGACACGTTGCCCACCGCAACGGGACGCTTGCGTACCACCCATCGGTCGTCCCGCTCGTGGTCCTGCTCGCGGCACACCTCACCAAGCACGGGGACCACCCAATCGGGCCAATCCGTGGTGCACAGCTCGTCGGCCGCAGCATACACGAGGTCGGCGCCGGCCTCGCGTGCCGCGTGCGCCGCCTCCGGGCTTGTCACCAGCGCTGCCACGCATACGGCCTGGCGCACGCCATCGCTTGGCCCAAGGTCTGCCACGACGCGGTCGTACGAGGGCGCCTTGGCGGCGGTGCGCTTCTCATACGGTGCCAGAATAGCTGCCTCGAGCAGCGCGCACGCCTCGTCGCGCACCTTGTGCACGGCCGAGAAGCCCATACCGCACCCTTGGTCGAGCTCCACCTCAAACGAGCGGGGCTCAAACCAGGTGGCACCCATCCGCCCCACATGCGCAACGAGGTCGTCCCGCCCAACCGATCTGGTTCTTGCGGCCTCCACCACAAATCCCCGTGCCGTCGCCGACGCCCTGCCATCGACCGTGGCAAGTGTTACCTCAAACGGCTCACCCAAGCGTGCGCGAATGTGCACGTGGACCGCCCGCCGTCGCGCAACGGCTGCCTCGGCCGCACGCGCGCCTTGGGCCATGGCCTCTTGGCTGCGTATCACGCGCACCAGTGAGCCCACCTCCATGGTGCGAGACGTGCGGCACACCATGACGCTTCCCGCCTCGGCATCCTGGGGCGCATGCGCGGTAACGAACTGGCTGGGGTCGGTTATGGGCCGAAGCTCGAGCAGGTCTCCCTTGCCCACCGGCGCGTCCAGCCGCACATCCACGTCCACCACGGCCTTGGTGCGCAGGCGCGCCCGTCCGCCTTTGCCTCCCCCGCGACGTTGCTTGTAGGTGCCCAGGTCGCGCGACGCGACCACCTCGCCCACCAGCTCGCCGCGGTTGTTGGAGCGCTCGTAGCTCATGAGCTCGCTTCCCGAGGTACCGCGCAGGTACGCGTTAGTAAAGTCTCGGTTAAACGCGCGCTTGAGCTGCCTGCGCCGCCCTTGTGCCACCGGGTCATCCTCCTCAGGCAAATCGCCCGCAGCGAGGTCGTCGAGCTGGGCGCGGTAGGCGCTCACCACGGCGTGCACGTAGTCCGACCCCTTGAGTCGCCCCTCCACCTTAAGGGACGCGACGCCGGCGTCTGCCAGCTCGCTCAGCGCGTCAAACGAATAGTAGTCCTTGGGACACAGCGGCCTGCCCCATCCCGGCTTGGACAGGACCGTTCCGCGCTCGTCCACCAGCTCGTAGGGCAACCGACACGGCTGCGCGCACATGCCGCGGTTGGCCGAGCGCTCGCCGGCCGCCGAGCTCATCTGGCACACGCCCGAGTAGCACACGCATATGGCCCCATGGCAAAAGCACTCTATGGGCACGCCCGTCCCGGCCAGCTGCCCCAGCTCCTCCAGAGACAGCTCTCTGGAGACGGTCACACGCTGTGTCCCGGCGTCGCGGCTCCACAGGACCCCGCGCTCGTCGTGCACGTTGGCCTGCGTGGACACGTGACACACGATCTGGGACCAGCGCCTGCTCACCTCGTGGAGCAGGCCCCAGTCCTGGATGATAAAGGCGTCGGCGCCCAGCAGCCACGCCCTTCTCACCAGGGCGAGCACCACGGGCATCTCGTCGTCACGGATGGCGACGTTTACCGTCACGTACACCTGCGCGCCCACCACGTGCGCGCGCCGACACGCCTCGGCAAAGGTGGCCGAGGTAAAGCTTTGCGCCCCGCGACGCGCGTTGAAGGTTTGGCCAAAGCCGCAGTAGATGGCGTCGGCACCGGCGGCGAGCGCCGCGTTGAACTCGTCCGGCCCGCCCGCTGGTGCCAACAGCTCTGGGATGTCCCGCTTCACTACACCAGGCGCACGAACTTGCGCTTGCCGTGCTGCACGACGGTACCGGCGGCAAGCAGCGCGGGGTCCACGTTGTACGCCTTGGGGGCAACGGTCTCGCCGTTGATTTTTACCCCACCGCCGTCAATAAAGCGGCGCGCCTCGCCAACCGAAGCGGCCAGCTTCACGTCGGCCATGAGCTTTGCCAGGTACACCTTGCCCTGGTCGTTGAGCGCGATGTTGGACACCGGGTACTCGGGGATGTCATCGGGAATCTCGGCCCGCTTAAACTGCGCGTCGAAGGCCGCCTCGGCCGCAGCGCCAGCGCCATTGCCGTGATACAGGTCCACGATGTTGCGGGCAAGCGCGCGCTTTTGCACGTAGGGGTCGGCCGTGCCGTCCTTGAAGGCGGCCTCGATGGCGTCGATCTCCTCGATGGACAGCGTGGAGCACAGGCGGAAGTACATGGGCACGATCTCGTCGGCAATGGACATGAGCTTGCCGTACATGTCGTTGGGCGCGTCGGTAAGGCCCACGTAGTTGCCGTACGACTTGCTCATCTTCTTGTGGCCGTCCAGGCCCACCAGAAGCGGCATGGTAAGCGCGACCTGCGGCTCCATACCCTCGGCACGCATGAGGTCGCGGCCGGCGAGCAGGTTGAAGATCTGGTCGTTGCCGCCCATCTCCAGGTCGGCGTCGATGACCACCGAGTCGTATGCCTGCAGCACGGGGTAGATAAACTCGTGCAGGGCGATGGACTGCTGGCCCACGTAGCGGTTGTGGAAGTCCTCGCGCTCCAGGATGCGCGCCACGTTGAACTGCGCCATAAGGTGCAGCATCTTTTGCAGGTCGAGCGGCTTGAGCCAGTCGCCGTTGTGCACGATGGTGGTCTTGTCCATGTCCAGAACCTTGGCAGCCTGCTCGACGTAGGTCTTGGCATTTGCCTCCACCTGCTCCTCGGTGAGCGGGGGACGGGTGCTGTCGCGTCCGGACGGGTCGCCGATGAGGGCCGTGCCGTTGCCAATGATGAGCGTGACGCGATGCCCCAGGTCCTGGAACTGGCGCATCTTGCGCAGCGGCACCGCATGGCCCAGGTGCAGGTCGGGACTCGTGGGGTCGACGCCCAGCTTTATGTTGAGCGGGGTGCCCTTCTCGAGCTTTGCCTTAAGCTCGTCGCGCGGCACGATCTGCATGGTGCCGGATGTGATTACCTTCATCTGCTCGTCAACTGGCAGCACTGCACTGACCTCCATTAGGTAGACAATCTTCGCAGCCTCCTAGCATAGCGCAACCAAACGGGCGCGTCGCCCACAATTCCCATGCGAGCCAAGCCACCAGATGCGACTTCAGCCGCAAAGTGGGAAAAGGGGCCAAACCCCTTTTCCCACTTCGTTCAGCCGACCTTAAAGGATGTGTGCTTGCCACACCTGCACGTCACAGCCTGCGCGAATGGGTCGGGACCCAGCGCCATTTGGGTATTCCTAGGGTATGCCCATCACTGTGGGTTTTGTTCCAAGGCGACATCCATATGAGCGAAGGAAAGCGTGCCATGTATAATGTGGTGCAGTTGTCTACAAGGAGGCATTATGGGCGTTCGCAATCGTAGGGCACACAAGCACGCGCGCACCCACATCGTGGGCTTCGGATTTGCTGGAGTCTTGGGCTTCTTGGCCCTGCTCTTTATTGCACTTGCCATCTCGGCGGGGGCACTCGTGAACTCGTGGCTCATCGAGCTGCCCGACTACCAGTCGGCAGACGCGTATCTTGTGGCCGAGCCCACCAAGGTGTTTGACGCCGACGACAACGTGATTGCGACGTACTACCTGCAAAACCGCCGCATCGTAAACAAGGACCAGGTCTCCCCCTACGTGCTCTGGGGCACGGTGGACACCGAGGACATCCGCTTTTATCAGCACAACGGCATCGACCCGCAGGGCATCGCCCGTGCCGTGCTCGTGCAGTTTACCGGCGGCTCCGAGGGCGCGTCCACCATCACGCAGCAGCTGGTGCGCAACACCGTGCTCTCGGGCGAGCAGTTTGAGCAAACGCTCAAGCGCAAGGTTCGCGAGGCCTACATCGCCATCCAGATGGAGAAGAAGTACTCCAAGGACCAAATCCTACTCATGTACATCAACACCATCTATTATGGCCACGCGGCCTACGGCATTGAGGCGGCAGCTATCACGTACTTTAACAAGAACGCCAAGAACCTCACGCTCGCCGAGGCTGCGCTGCTCGTTGGCCTGCCGCAGTCCCCGTCCTACTATGACCCCTTCGAGAACCCCGAGTCGGCCATCGCGCGCCGCAACACCGTGTTGGACCGCATGCTCACCGCCGGCGACATCACGCAGGAGGAGCACGACGAGGCCCAGGCCGAGCCGCTCACCCTCAACGAGGGCCAGGTCATGGAGGAGCAGGGAGACTACCCGTACTTTACCGACTACGTCAAGCAGCTCCTGCTGCAGGACTTCGACCAGAGCACCGTGTTCCAGGGCGGCCTGCAGGTGTACACCACGCTCGACCCCGCCGTGCAGGCCAAGGCCGACGAGGCGGTGAACACCCGCCTGGAAGAGTTTGGCAACGACGAGCTCGAGGCGGCGCTCGTGGCCATCGACCCCTCAACGGGCTACGTAAAGGCCATGGTAGGCGGACGCGATTACAACACAGACCAGTTTAATTTGGCTACCATGGCGCGCAGGCAGCCGGGGTCGAGCTTCAAGACGTTTACGCTGGCCACAGCAATGTCGGAGGGCATGAACCCCAGCATCTACGTAAACTGCAACTCGCCCATCCAGTTTACGCCCACGTGGCAGGTGCAGAACTTTGACAACTACAGCTACGGCAACATCACCCTGGCCGAGGCCACGGCACGATCCTCCAACACCGGGTTCGTGCAGGTCGCCGAGACCGTCGACCCCGAGAACATCGTTGACTACGCCAAGCGCATGGGCATAGACGAGGAGCTTCCCGCCTACGCCTCCATCACACTGGGCACGGTGGGCATCCCTCCCGTGCAGATGGCCGAGGCCTATGCCACGCTGGCAGCCGGCGGACTGCACCGTGACTCCGTCGTCATCACCCGCATCGAGGACCGCAACGGCAACGTAGTATACCAGCACGAGGACACGCCCGAGCAGGCACTCGAGCCCGAGATTGCCCAAGCAGAGACCGAGGTGCTCGAAGGCGTCATCAGCCAAGGCTACGGCACTGCGCACGACATGCAAAACATGCTCCAGGTTGACCAGCCCGTGGCGGGAAAGACGGGCACGTCCGAGAACTACCGCGATCTCTGGTTCTGCGGCTTCACGCCCCAGATCTCGGTGGCGGTGTGGTGTGGCTACCGCACCGAGTCCACCGTGTACCTGGGCCGCAACATCGCACATCCCAGCGATACCGCCTGCCCCATCTGGGCAAGCTTCGTGAACAGCTACCTGGAGGGCATGGACCGCGTTGAGTTCCCCTCAACCGACCAGCAGCCCGAGTACAAGCCCAACTCCGAGTGGGAGTTCTCCAACACCGACAAGTCCGTGAGCTCTAGCGAGGGCGGTTGGTACGACTACAACTCCAACAGCAACTACGACTACTACAACAACTACGACTACTCCGGTACCGGGACCGACTACAACGGCACGGGTACCACAGACGGCACCGGCACCGACTACTCGCAGTACAACCAGTACAACGGCACCGACTACACCGGCACGGGCACGGGCACCGGTGGTAACTACGGAACCGACTACACCGGCACCGGCGGCAACTATGGCACCGACTACACCGGCACGGGCACGGGCACGGGCGGCAACTACGGCACCGACTACACTGGCACAGGCACCTACGGTACCGGCACCGCAACTGGCTACTAGCGAGGCCAGACATCAAATAATCAAACGAGACGCACGAGAGGGACAGTCCCCCGAACACGGGAGACTGTCCCTCTCGTACAACCTTGCCTTACTCGACCGTAACGCTACACGCGCTTTACCGCGCGGAGTTTGTTCATGAGCTCGCATGTCATGGCGGCGCTTCCGTTGCTGCGGCTGATGGCAAGCACCGTGTCGTTGCCGGCAATCGAGCCCATCACCTCGGTAAAGTCCGCCGCGTCAACGGCTGCGGCAACACCTGGCGCCGTGCCGGGTTGCGTCCGTATAACCACGAGGTTGTTCGCGCACTCAACGCTTGTCACGAACTCTGCAACCATACGCTGAAGATGCAGGTCCTCAGCCAGTACGTAGATGCCCTCTGGCAGCTTCCTCAGCCCCATGTCGGCAATGTCCCTGCTCGCCGTCGCCTGCGTGCAGCTGTACCCTTCAGCCTGCAGCTCGTTAACCAAGTCGCGCTGCGTGCGAATTGGCTTGTTTCGCACGATCCATCGTATGGCTTCCTGACGACTGTTGCGCATCCTGGCCATGCAGTACCCCCACTCGCTATACGCCTCTCTTAATTTTCCTGCATAAAAATATCAGAACATGTATCGTTGTCAATATGCCATCGTCGAAGTCGCTCGCAAACGGCAGGAGGATGGAGGAAAGACGTTATCGACCGACTATATGGGCCGTGCAGCCTGCCAACGCTAGCACCACGGCGACCTGTTCTGTATTATCAAACGGACTATCGGTACATTGCAGGCAAACGACCTGTGATTGGAAGGACACATAATGGCTCGCGATATGCAGGGTGGCCAACGAGGCTCATCGAGAAACGGCAGCGGATCGTCGCGCACGCGCGGTCGCGCGGATGCCTCAAGGGGTTCCCGCCCCTCCAGAGGATCGGGTCGCCAACAAAGCCGAAGGGGCACGCTCACGCAGCCGGATACGGGATACCGCCTGCACTCACGACGTGTCTCGTACCCAAACGGCAGTGGAAGCCCGCTCTCGTTCTTGCTGCGCCCGCGCGTCCTGCTACTCATTGCCATTCTGGTCCTGGTAATCGTGGCACTCGTGGTGGGCGTCTCCAGTTGCGTGCGAGGCAACAAGGAGCGTGCCACGCAGGCGGCTGAGCAGGCAAAGCCGGTAAACGAGCAGGATTCGCGCGTTGCCGCGGGCGTCTCGGCTGCCACGACGTCCAAGTTTACCGAGGTCCTCGACCAAAACGAGCTCCTAGAAAAGATCGCCCAGCAGGCCAACGAGTACGATGACGAGCGTCTGTTGGACCTCTCTCTGCGCGAGCCAACATCCAGGCAGTTCGTTGCCGACTATCCCTCGTCCGACAAGTCCAGCAGGCCCTACACCGACACGATAAAGCAGGGTGAGGTTCCTCGGCTCTTTGACTGGGACTCTCGCTGGGGTGCGGTTACCTACGGCAACGGTCCTCTGGCCATTACGGGATCTGGTCCCACCACTCTTGCCATGGCCTACATGGGGCTCACTGGCAAGACCGACTTCTCCCCCACCGAGATCGCCCAGCAGGCGAGCAAGAGCAACTACACCAACGACGAGTCGGGCAGCAAGGGCGAGCTGTTCGCCAAGCTGGCCACTTCCATGGGGCTCAAGTCCGAGCAGCACGATCCCTCCGCAGAGACGATCCTGTACTCGCTTGGTGACAACACCGTCTTTGCCGTCGAGCTCAAGCCCAACACCCTCACCGACGAGGCCCACTGGGCGCTGTTGGTCAACATAAACGAGGACGGCATGCTCACCGTGTTCGACCCCACCTCCACCGAAGTCTCCAACAAGACGTGGGGGCTCGACACCATTGCCGGAGCAAGCAGCAACCTCTACTCGATCACACTCTCGGACGAGGCGATCGCCGCACTTGAGAAGAACGCAAGCGGTACCACGTCCACCGGCACGGGCACGAGCACTGGGACGACCACAGACACCGACACCGACACGGGCTTGAGCACGAACACGG
>JAUMWN010000066.1 GCA_030529625.1 Coriobacteriales bacterium | reverse complement strand
CAACGAGCACCGGCTCACCGTGGGGCAGACGGTGCTGGACTACGACGAGCTGTCAGAGCTGCCACCCGAGCTTCCGTCCGAATTTCCCGACCCGGACGAGCTGGTTGCGGGCGTGGCGCCCTTCGCCCCGCGCTGGTCGGTGTTGTAGAAGCCCGACCCCTTGAACACGATGCTTGACGCGCCAAACACCTGGCTTGCCACCTCGCCGCAGTTGGGACAGGTGACCACCGGATGCTCGGCCATGGGGTGCTCGACCTCAAACTGCGTGTCGCACTTGGGGCATCGGTAATCGTAACGAGCCATGTTGCCAAATCCTCCGTACTCTGTGCCGCGCCCGCGGCTCCGCTTTGCCTTCCACACTTTACCACGACACCTTCCAAACGGACAGCCCCCACGCGGCGCTGCCCTGTCTCTGAGCAAAACGGTGGTGGCCAGCCGGTGTGGTTTGCGGTTACCATAGAGCCAGACGCGGGAGGGAGAGACACCCATGCAAGGTGCGATATTCGACTGTGATGGTACCCTGCTCGACTCGATGCCCATGTGGACGCAGTCGTGTGTTGGGCTGCTCGAGCGTTACGGGGTGGATGACGCGCTGCGCGTCTTCTTGGAGCACGAGTCGCTGGACATGGACAAGAAGTGCGCGTGGTACCACGAGAACCTGGGCATTGGGCAGAGCTCCGAGCAGCTCTACCGGGAGCTTTGGGACTGCGTCGCGCATGCGTATAAGACGACCGTGCGCCCCTTCCCGGGATGTGAGGCCTTTTTGGAGTCGCTCGCTCGCCGCGGGGTGCCCATGGCGATTGCCAGCTCCACGCCCCCAGAGTTGCTCGAGGTAGCGCTTTCGGCCCATGGCTTGCTGGGCTACTTTGGTGAGGTGGTCTTTGCCGGCGACGTGGGCCGCAGCAAGGAGTATCCCGACGTGTATCTGGCTGCCTGCCAGCGGCTGGGGACGTCCGTTGGCGAGACGTGGGTGTTTGAGGACGCGCCGTTTGGCGTGAGGTCTGCCGCGCGTGCCGGCTTTCCCACCGTGGCCATCGCCAACGACCACGACGATCGTGACCCCGCCTTCCTCAGGCGGTGGGCGACGGTCGTCTCGCATGGGTACGAGGGTCTTGACCCCAAAGCACTCGATGCGCTCGGACCGGGGACCCTGCGCGCGCTGGTCGTCGCGGGCTCGCCGCAGATGGCATCACCTGCGCTCGTGGCCAACCTTGCTGCCGAGGCAGGTCTGGTGGTGGCGGCCGACTCCGGTGCCGCCGCGCTTATGGCCGCCGGTGTGAGTCCCGACATCCTGTGTGGCGACGAGGACTCGGCAGGCGAGGAGGCCCTGCGCTGGGCTCACAAGGTGGCGTCGCGGGTGGAGCGCTTTCCCCGCGAGAAGGACGACACGGACTTGGGACTTGCCGTCAACTGCGCGCGCGAGGAGGCCCGTGCGCGTGGGACCGGGCTGCACCTGGTGGTGACGAGCGCCTCGGGTGGGCGACCCGATCACATGCTGGGCGTATGGGGTGTGCTAGCACGCAACGCAAGCCTCGCGCCCGCCCTGGTAGAGGACGAGTTCACGTGTAGGGTGCTGTCTGCGGAGGGGAGCGACTCGTGGCAGCTCGAGGGCCAGGCGGGCGCCACGTTCTCGGTGGTGGCGCTTCGGCCGGATGCCGTGGTGTCGCTTGAGGGCATGCAGTGGAACCTCGACCACGCGCCGCTTGAGTTGGTCAGCGAAAGGGGCGTCTCAAATTGCCTCCTGGAGGAGCGGGCGCGTATAACCTGCCACTCAGGCGTCGTCGCGGCGTTCGTACTCGCGACGCCAGACGTCTGCCAAACGGGCGGATTGCGCCCGGATTTTTGGCCGTAAGGCTCATTTCCAAACGAAACGACCACAAGTCTTGCGCAAAATGAGTTGCGCATTCTTGTCGTTATGCTATAGTTCCAATGTTTCGTGAGTTCGAGCGCCTATGGCCACCACTACGCCAAGGCGCCGCCGATGGAGGTCTGAGTCATGTCTAAGGTATGTGAGATCTGCGGTAAGCATCCCGTTGCGGGTCGTTCCATTTCGCACTCGTTCCGTACGGTCAACCGCAAGTTCCGTCCCAATATCCAGCGTGTAACCGTGGTCATGGACGGCCACAAGCGCAAGATGAACGTGTGCACGCGTTGCCTCAAGAAGGGCAACATCGCGCGCAGCTAGTAGCGCATCCCCCTTACCGTAGCTCAGACATAGCAACATCTCTTTGACTGCCCGCACGTGGGCAGTCTTTTTTGGGTTTTAGTGTATGCGCTCACAACGTCCCCAATGCTGATATAATGCAGCGTGATTCATCAACCGAGAGGAGCCTACTATGTCGCAAGCAATACCTGGGTCTCTCAGGGTTTCGAACGACGTGATTGCCGATCTTGCTGGCTATGCGGCCCTGGAGTGCTATGGGGTCGTTGGCATGGCCGTGACCGACGAGGAGCAGGGGGTCGCGCGACTCCTTCCCATCTACCGGCTTCGCAAGGGCATAGAGGTGTCGTTGGAGGACGGACTCATCGTCGTGGACTTGCATGTGGTCCTTGAGCAGGGCGTCAACATGGCTTCGGTTGCCGCCAACCTCGAGAGCACCGTCAAGTTTATCCTCAACCATATCGCGGAACTCTCCGACGTGGAGGTGCGCGTTCACGTGGAGGGCATGCGAACGCACTAGCGTTTGCGGTCCGTATCTGTAAGGCAAATAGGAACCGAGGTCCCCGCTCCATGATTTCCACCGTTATTCGCACCTGCTTCCCGGCTGCGGCGCAAGTTGTCGCCGACAAGGCCGACGAGATTAACAAGCTCAACGTGTTCCCCGTGCCTGACGGCGACACCGGAACCAACATGTCGCTCACGCTGGCGACGGTCGTGCACGAGATCGAGTCACTTGCCGACAGTGCCTCCATAGAGGAGATCGCCAAGGCCGTGACCCATGGGTCGCTGATGGGTGCGCGCGGAAACTCCGGCGTCATTACCAGCCAGATCCTGCGTGGTGTCGTGGAGGGCCTCATTCCCGCCAAGGGCGAGCATGCCTCTTGCGCGGAGGTTGCGGCGGCGCTGCGCAACGGCGTGGCTGTCGCGTTCAAGGCGGTGCGCAAGCCCGTTGAGGGCACGATTCTCACCGTGTTGCGAGACGTCTCCACCAAGGCGGACCAGCTTGCCCGCGTGCGCGAGATGACCGTGGACGAGATGCTCGACCAGATCGTGGTGGAGGCCTACGAGTCGGTTGCGCGCACGCCCGACCTGCTGCCCGTCCTCAAGGAGAATGGCGTGGTGGACTCTGGCGCGTATGGTCTGGCCACCTTTATAGAGGGCTTCGTCAACGCCTACAACGGCCGTGCAGGCGAGCTCACCGAGTTCCAAACCACCATCGACGCCGGTGACGCCAAGGATCACGTGGCCAACGTGGTGGACATCGAGATCAACGAGGACTGGGAGGGCTCGGAGTTCAGGTACTGCACCGAGTTCCTCTTCCACGCCGACTCCCCGCACTTTGACGAGGAGGCCTGCCTGAGGTACTTCTCCACGATGGGCGACTGCGAGCTACTCGTGGGCTCCAACCCCGACTTCAAGTGCCACGTGCACACCAACCGCCCCGACCGCGTGATTCGCCACATGCTGCATCGCGGCCAGGTGTTCAACGTGTTCGTGCACAACATGGACCTGGAGGCGCAGGAGCGCACCGAGGGCATCCGTGCCGACAAGGAGGCGCCGCGCGAGCACAAGGCACTTGGCTTCGTGGCGGTGGCGGCAGGGTCTGGCCAAGCCGAGATCCTCTCGTCGCTGGGTGTGGACGTCATTGTCTCGGGTGGGCAGACCATGAACCCGTCCACCGCCGACATCCTGGAGGCGGTTGAGTCCTGCAATGCCGACGAGGTCGTGGTGCTTCCCAACAACGGCAACATCCGCATGGCCGCCGAGGCCGCCGCGAGCGCCTGCGAGTCCTGCGCTGCATTCGTGGTGCCCACGCGCTCGGTGCTGCAGGCGTTTGCCGCCATGTTTGTGGTGGACATGGAGCTGCCGGCCTCCGAGAACGTGGAGGCCATGATGGATGCGCTTACCGATGTTCGCGACGGTGAGGTTACCTCGGCCGTGCGTGACTCGCAGGCTGCCGACGGGTCTCCCATCCACGCCGGAGACGTGATGGGCATTGAGGGAGACGCCATCACGGTGGTTGGCAACGACGTGGCAGACGTAACGCTTCGGCTGGTCAACCGCATGCAGGACGAGGAGGAGGGCGACACGCTCACCATCCTGGCCGGTGAGGACCTGACCGACGAGGACTTCCAGGCCATCCAGGACGCCATCCTGGAGGCGCAGCCCGACCTGGAGATCGACGCGCACCGAGGCGAGCAGCCCCTGTATCCCATCGTCTTCTCAATCGAGTAGCCGCCGCTTGCGTGGGGTGAGACGCCCGTGGTCGTGAGCGAGGCTAGCGATCGAGTTGCCAGAACGTGCCGTCTTGCGGACGGCGTGGGAAGTCTGCGGTACGTGAGCGGTCGCAGGCAGCAGGCGATCGAGCGCCTGGGCCTGCATCGCGTTCGAGACGTGCTGCTCAACTTGCCCCATCGCTATCTAGACTTCTCGCAAGTAACGATGATTGGCTATGCCGACGTGGGCACCGACGCCACCGTGGTTGGCACCGTGGACAGGGTCGTGCTCAAGCGTCCCCGTCCCCGCATGCAGATCGTGGAGGTCTACGTGGTGGACGAGACGGGCGTGCTCGTGGCGACGTTCTTTAGGCAGCCCTGGATTGCCGAGCAGCTCAGCCAGGGCGACGTCGTGGCCCTGTCGGGCAAGGTGACCTTTGGGTACGGGTTCAAGCAGCTCAAGGCACCCTTCTACGAGAAGCTGGGGGATGCTGGTGCACGATCCAGCTATGCACGCATCCTCCCGGTGCATCCGGTGGGGGAGGGCATAAGCACCTCCTGGATGCGTCGCATCGTCTCTGCGGCGCTCGAAGACGCAGGTGACGTGTGCGACCCGCTGCCCACCGAGCTCGTGGCGCGCAGGCGCCTGCTCTCCCTGGGACGTGCGTTGCGCGCGGTGCACTTTCCCGCATCGCTTGCCCAGGCGGAGGAGGCACGTCGCAGGCTGGCCTACGACGAGCTGCTCACGCTGCAGCTCGCGCTGCTCGTGCGGCGCGGCATGGAGCTCGAAGGAGTCACGCCCTTCTCGCACAGGACGGACGGGCCGTACGTCCAGGCCCTGCTCGGGGCGCTGCCCTTTGCCCTCACGGGCGAGCAGCAGACGGCGGCGAACGAGATACTGGCCGACATGGCCGCTCCTCAGGTTATGAACCGCCTGTTGCTTGGTGATGTGGGCACGGGCAAGACTGCCGTTGCGTTGGTCGCGCTTGGCGCGGTTGCCGACTCGGGGACGCAGGCGGCCATGATGGCACCCACGTCGGTGCTGGCACGGCAGTATGCCGAGAAGCTGGGACCGCTTTTGGACGCAGTGGGGATTTCGTGGGCCCTGGTCACGGGTGCCACGCCTCCCGCCGAGCGCGCCCCCGTCGCCCAGTCCATCGCCCAGGGGCACACCACGTGCGTATTTGGGACCACGGCCCTGCTTTCCAACGACATCGAGTTCGCGCACCTCTCTCTGGTGGTGATTGACGAGCAGCATCGGTTTGGCGTGAACCAGCGCCTGGCGCTGAGGCAGAAGGGGCTGGGCGCAGATTTGCTCACCATGTCGGCGACCCCCATACCGCGAACGCTCGCGCTCTCGGTGTATGGCGACATCGCCTGCTCGCGCATCACGCATCGCCCGCGCGCGGGCGCCGGCATCACCACCACGGTTATACCGCCCGAGAATGCCGATATTGCCTACGGGTCCATTCGCGAGGCCGTCGCGCGCGGCCAGCAGGCCTACGTCATCTGCCCGCTTGTGGACGACCGAGACGACGGCAGCGCGCTGGACGACGTGCCCCAGCGCACCCAGTCCGCTGTCGCCAATCTGCACTCGGCCGTGTCCACGGCCGCCGACCTCGCACGCTCGGCGCTGCGCGGCCTGCGCGTGGAGGTCCTCACGGGGCGGATGAGCGCCGATGACAAGGACGACGTGATGGCACGCTTTGGGAACGGCGAGGTGGACGTGCTCGTTTCCACGACGGTGGTTGAGGTGGGTGTGGACGTGCCCAACGCCACCGTGATGCTCGTCTTTGACGCCGACCGCTTTGGCCTGGCCACGCTGCATCAGCTGCGTGGGCGCGTGGGTCGCGGCGACGTGGCGGGAACCGTGTTCCTGGAGTGTGCCGCCAAGCCGCAGAGCCCTGCCCGGCAGCGCCTGTCGGCACTGGAGGCGACCAGCGACGGATTCGAGCTGGCCGAGCTCGACCTGCGGTTGCGCCGGGAGGGCGAGGTCCTGGGATATCGCCAGCATGGTGGGGTTACGCTCTCCATATGTGACCTCGCGACGGATGCCGACCTCGTGGAAGCGGCACACCAGGACGCCCGCGCGATCGCGCGTGACGACCCCAGGCTTACCCACGAGGCGCACGTGCCTCTGGCGCACGAGTGCGTGGACCGGTTTGGCGCCTATTTCGAGGAGGTCGGCCAGGCATGAGAATCGTGGGTGGCACGCTTCGGGGTCGCGCGTTTGAGGCGCCCGAGGGAAGGGACACGCGTCCCACCACCGACAGAATGCGCGAGAGCATAGCGTCCATGGTACTTTCGGCCTGCGACCTGGATCTCTCCAACTGCTCGGTGCTCGACGCGTTCGCGGGATCTGGGGCCATGGGCCTGGAGCTGTGCTCCCGAGGTGCTGAGCGGTGCACGTTCGTCGAGCGTAACGGCCGCGCGGCACGGGTTGTGCGGCGCAACTGCCAGACCCTGCTTACGCAAGGCACATGGGACGTGCTCACAGGCGACATGGTCCGTCTTGCCACCAAACCCCGTCTGCCGGGCTCGCCGTTCGACCTCGTCTTTCTGGACCCGCCCTATGCCATGTCTGCACGGGACGTGTCGGCAATCGTTGCCAACCTCGCTGTAGGCGGCCACCTCGCGCGCGGGTGTCTGTTCGTGTACGAGCGTGCGGCCAAGGCCCCGGGCCTGCTCGTGGAGGGCGCCTATGCCCTGCGTTCGCGCAGCCATGGCGGCACCTGCATCGACCTTATGAGAATGGACTCCCAAAATGGATAACAGCGTTTTGCACGTGGTTCTGCCCGGGACCTACGACCCGGTGACGCTTGGGCACCTGGACGTAATCCGCCGCGCCACACGGCTCTTTCCCCAGGTTACCGTGGGCGTCGCAGCGTCGCGCGCAAAGCGTGGCGTGGGCACGGCCTTCTCGCAGGAGGAGCGCGTGTGCATGATCGAGGAATCGCTCGAGGAATTGGGAATCGAGGGCGTGAACGTTCGCGCGTTCGACGGGCTGCTTGTGGACTTTTGCCGCGAGGTGGGCGCGGGCGGCGTGGTAAAGGGCCTGCGCGCCATGACCGACTTTGAGTTCGAGCTGCAGCAGGCAGACCTCAACGCGCACTTGGCCCCCGACATCGAGAGCGTCTTCGTGATGGCAAGCCCGGAGTTTGGCTACGTTTCGTCATCCATCGTGCGGGAGCTGGCATCTCTGGGCTCGGGTGTGGATACCCTCGTACCCCAGTGCGTGGCCAGTCGTCTTGCCAGCCACTTCGCGTCGTAGACGGACAAGGGACTCTTCACCTTTGCCCTCCGTGCGCTCCTGTCGGTACTCATGCAGAGCCGTTTAAAGATACGAACTGCGCATAAACGTAGAATCTGTTACCATGTGACTGCTATAGCTTGGCACGTGCAGTTCTTGCGCGCCATCACGAAAGGAGCCCTGGATGGAGCCAGGAGAGGAGATTGAGGCCCTAGTCGACGAGCTCGAGCAGATTGTTGCCGACGCCAAGTCGCCGTTTGGCGGCGGTGGCCAGCGTAAGATAGTCGATGCACAGGACATCTACGAGATTCTTGACGAGATGCGTCGCGTCTTTCCCCAGGAGTTTCAGGATGCACGTCGCATCCTGCGCGAGGAAGGCGAGATGCTCGACCGGGCTCAAAAGCAGGCGGATGCCATCATTGCCGATGCGCAGCAGCAGGCCATGGTGATTGCGAGCGACCAGGAGATCGTGCGCCACGCCGTGCAGCAGGCGGAAGACATCCGCGACGCCGCGCAGCAGTACGAGCGCGATACCCGCTACAATGCCGAGGAGTACGCCGACACGGTGCTGGCGCATCTGGAGGACAACCTCCGCTCGCTCACCGGCACGGTCACGCGCGTGCGCCAAACGCTCAACGAGAACTCCGGTTCGAGCAACCAGTCCAACAACGTGAACTGGTAAGGCACAGCGTATTGCCATGGATCCCATAATCGTCTCTGTTAATGACAGACTCGCCAACGTGGGCGACACGGTGTCGCTCGTGGGCCACTTGGACATGGAGCGCTTCGACCTGAGCGAGCGCTCCTTCGCGCTTCCTCAGGGAATGGACTACGACGTGGTGCTCTCCAACGTGGGCGAGGGCATACTGGCCACCGGCATCCTGCGCGCCAAGGCGGTTGGCACCTGCGACCGCTGCCTGGACGAGGCCGTCCTGGACGTGGCTGCCGAGGTGGACGAGTACTACCTGTTTAGCGAGCCTGACGTGGGCGTGCTGGAGGAGGACGAGGAGGAGGGACCGGACTACACGCTGGTCTCGCCGGACGCGACCATCGACCTGTCCGACGCGCTGTCCACGGCATTCGTGATGGACATCCCCTACGTCGTGCTGTGTCAGGAGGACTGCGCTGGGCTTTGCCCGGTGTGCGGCGAGAACCTCAACAAGGTGGACTGCGGCCATGCGGAGCAGCTTGAGCAGGAGGCCGAGCAGGATCGCCTGGCGTCGAGCCCCTTTGCCGCCCTGCGCGACCTTAAGCTGGACTAACGACGACGCTTAATCAAGGCATGGCTGTTCCTTTGGGAAGAGGTACCTGTGGGACATGGGCACGCCCATGTCCCACAGGTACCTCTTCCCAAAGGAACAGCTTACAAAATGGGTCACACATCGCGCGTCGGTCATACGTTTGTGATGAAACGCGCAAGATGGCTGTGCAAGGTCACAGACGTTGTGCTATAGTAACTCGTCGCATGTGAATGGCAAGACCGTTCGCCCTCGGCGAACGTTAAGGACGTTAAGAGAGGTCTTACGATGGCAGTACCCAAGCAAAAGAAGGGCCGCGGCGCCACGCACACTCGCCGTTCGGCCAACAGCAAGCTCGCCACGCCGGCACGTTCCGAGTGCCCGCGCTGTGGTGCACCCAAGCTTCCGCATCACGTGTGCCCCAGCTGTGGCTACTACAAGGACCGCGAGATTCTTGTTACCGAGTAGTCGGCGCCGTTAGAGAACGCCTGGGAGGCCGTTCCCTTCTGGGATCGGCCTCCCTTTGCTTACAGAGAGGAGCATGCCATGACGACCATTTGCGTAGACGCCATGGGAGGAGACGAGAGCCCCGAGGTGGTATGCGAGGGAATCGCACGGGCACTGGAGCTCGACGAGGACCTAACCATCGTGGTTGCGGGCACCGACGAGGTCGTCACGCCGTTCTGCGCCCAAACCGACCGCACCATATCGTTGGTATGCAGCGAGGTAATTGGGATGGACGAACATCCGGCGACCGCCGTGCGCCAGAAGAAAGATTCCAGCATCGTGCGCGGCTGCGCGGCCGTACGCGCGGGCGAGGCCCAGGGCTTCTTCTCGGCAGGCTCCACCGGCGCCATCTTTGCCGCGGCCACCATGGGCGTTGGCAGGATACGGGGCATAAAGCGCCCGGCCCTGGCAACCCCGCTTCCTGGTCTTGGCGGACACCACACGGTGATGCTTGACCTTGGCGCCAACGCCGACGTGCGGCCCGAGATGATAGTGCAATTTGCGCAGATGGGCGCGGCCTACGCGCGCGTCGCGCTTGGCGTGGAGCAGCCGCGCGTGGGTCTTCTCTCCAACGGCGAGGAGGAGACCAAGGGCTCCGAGATGGCGCTTGCCTACCACGCGGCCCTCAAGCAGGGCGACTGCGGCTTTGTGGGCAACGCCGAGGGAAGCGACCTGCTGCTGGGTGACTTCGACGTAATCGTGTGCGATGGCTTTACGGGCAACGTCGCGCTCAAGACGCTTGAGGGAACGGCCAAGTTCATCCTAGGCACGCTCAAGGAGGCCGTGGCGAGCTCTGTGCGCTACAAGCTCGGTGCCGGGCTCATCAAGCCCGCGCTCATGGACATGAAGGGCATGCTCTCGGGTGATGAGTACGGCGGTGCCGTACTGGTTGGCCTCAAGGCGCCCGTGTTTGTTGGCCATGGCGCGACGAGCGCCCAAGCGGTCGCCTCAGGGGCTGCCGCCTGTGCCGCAGCGGTTCGCGGGGGGCTTGTGGACAAGATTGCGGCCAACCTCGCGAGCCAGGAGCAACAGGTACAATAAGTAAAGGACGGACTATACGCCGTATGCACATGGCATGCGCGGCATGGTTGGGAGAAGAACATGACAAGGGCTGAGATTTTTGACAAGGTGTGCGACCTGGTCGAGGACACGCTGGAGTGCGATGGAAGCGCCATCACCGAGGATACGCGCTTTGCGGATCTGGGCGCCGACTCGTTCGACCTGCTCGAGCTGGTTACCGCCTTTGAGGATGAGTTTGGCCTTACGATGGACGACGAGTCGCTTGCCCAGATTCAAACGGTCTCCGATGCCGTGAGCGCCATAGAGGACGCCCAGTAGCATACAGACACCCGCGCATGCTCGTGGGTACGGAGGTTAGATGAAGCCACATACTCGGGTTAAGGAAATAGAGCGCATCTGCGACTACCACTTTGAGCGCGAAGACTTGGCCCTCTCGGCACTCACCCATCCGTCTGCGGTGGAGGGCAAGCCGGTGTCGGCGTCGTACGAGCGGCTGGAGTTCCTAGGGGACTCCCTGCTGGGGGCGATCGTGGCCTCGGCCCTCTTCGCGCGGTTTCCCAGCATGGACGAGGGCGGGCTGAGCAGGATCAAGACCTCGCTCGTGTCGGGCAAGACGCTCGCGCGGGTTGGCGAAGAGCTGGGCTATGGCTCGCTCATCCGGTTTGGCACCTCGGAGCGGGGCAGTGGCGCTCGTGGCATGCGCAAGGCGCTGGAGGACGTGTATGAGGCGCTGGTGGGCGCGATCTACATAGACGGCGGGCTCGAGGCGGCAACCGAGTTCGTCACGCGAACGGTGCTGTGCTATGCCACGCCCACGCTCGCGGAACGCCCGCTCTCGCCCAAGTCACGGCTGCAGGAGGTCGCCCAGCGCGACTACAAGTGCGGGCCCAGCTACAAGCTGGTGCACGAGGAGGGCCCTGCCCACACGCCCACGTTTACCTCGGTCGCCCTCATAGAGGGGCGCCGTGTGGGAAGGGGCAAGGGACCGTCCAAGAAGGAGTCCGAGGCCGCCGCGGCGCTCGACGCGCTGCAGAACCTGGGATATGTGGGAGCCAGGCAGATCGATGGTGCCAACGAGCACGCAACGGACCTGCCGGATGCGACGCCCGAGGCCGGAGGGGGCGAGGATGTATCTTAAGTCGCTCTCGCTGCGCGGCTTCAAGTCGTTCGCCGACAAGACCTACATGCTGTTCGACCCTGGTCTCACGGTCGTGGTGGGTCCCAACGGCTCGGGCAAGTCCAACATATCGGACGCCATCCTGTGGGTGCTGGGCGAGCAGAGCGCCAAGATGCTGCGCGGACAGGCGATGGAGGACGTGATCTTCTCGGGGTCGTCGGCGCGCCAGCCAGTGGGCATGGCCGAGGTGACCATCGTGCTCGACAACTCTGACGGCACGCTGCCCGTGGACTACGAGGAGGTCTCGGTCACCCGCCGCATGTACCGGTCGGGCGAGTCGGAGTACCTCATCAACGGGACGACGTGTCGCCTGATGGACGTGACCGAGATTCTGCACGACTCGGGCCTGGGTCGCGAGATGCACTCCATCATAAGCCAGGGCAATTTGGATTCCATCCTCTCCAGCCGCCCCGAGGAGCGTCGCGAGCTCATCGAGGAGGCCGCCGGCATCTCCAAGCACCGGCGTCGCAAGATCCGCTCCGAGCGCAAGCTGAGGAGCATGGACGAGAACCTCACCCGCGCCAAGGACATCAACCGCGAGATTCAGCGCCAGCTGCGCCCGCTCGAGCGGCAGGTGGGCAAGGCGCGAGAGGCCCGCGAGCTGCAGGAGCGCCTGCGGGAGGCATCGCTCACGCTGGCGGTGGACGACCTGCGCAGGCTGCAGGTGCGGCACGGGACGCTGGCCACGCAGGTAAACGAGGCCCAGGCGGCGGTGTCGCTGTCGCGCCTCAAGCTCGACGAGCGAACTGGTGAGCTGGAGCGCTACCAAAGCCTGCTCGAGGAGAAGGGCATCTTCGTAGGTGACCTGGGCGCCCAGCGCACGAGGCTTCAGGACCAGCTGGCCCGCATCGAGGCCGACTGGAGGCTGCTGGGCGAGAAGGGCCGTGGCATGCAGGCTCGCATGGCCGACCAGCGGAACAACGCCGCCGCGGCCGAGCGTGACCATGCCCAGGTAAAGGATGAGCTGGAGCGCGTGAGCCTGGAGCTGCAGGATGCCCGCGCCAAGTGGGAGGAGCTCAAGCGTCAGGTGGACGAGCTCGTTCCCCGCGCGCGCAAGACCAAGGGCATGCGCAAGGATCTGGGGCGCAGGCTTGCGCAGGCACAGGCAGACCAGCGTGCCGCCCAGAGGAGGGCAGACCAGGAGACCCTCGCGCACGCCAAGCTGCGCGACCAGGTGGGCAACGCCCAGGTGGAGGACGAGCTGTTCGCCAACAGGCTGCGTCAGCTCGACGATCAGGTGGAGACCTGCGAGGAGCGCCTGTTGGAGCGTCGCGCTCGCAAGCAGGAGCTCTCGGCAAGTATTGAGACTGCGATGGGGGAGGCCAACGCCGCTCGAGACGAGGTCCGCTCGCTGGAGCAAGCGCTCAGGCAGGCCCGTGCGGATGAGCAGCAGGCGCGCGAGCGGCTTACCGCCCAGCGCGCATCCCTGTCGGCGCTCAAGTCGGTGGACGAGCAGGCGGAGCAGTCAAGTCCCATGGTCGCGACGCTCATGCGGCACATGAGTGTCTCGGACAAGGTCGACTGCCGTCTGGCCGACGTGATAGAGGCACCCAAGGAGCTGGAGTCGCTCGTGGAACGGCTGCTGGGCGACGACCTCATGGCGCTGGTCGTGCGAACCGCAGACGACGCGAGCGACATCGTGGACGTCGCCTTGCAAGAGACCAAGTCCAGTGGCAAGGCAACCATGCTGCGCAGGGACGTGCCGGCGCGCACGCTCGATGAGCCCGACGTCTGCGGTGAGCCCCTGCTGTCCAAAATCAGTGCACGGCCGGGTGCCGAGGCGCTGGTGCAGGCGCTGCTCGGCGACGTGCGGCTGGTGGACTCGGCGGCCGATGCCATGCGCGCCCACGACGCAAACCCCGCCTTGACCTCCCTCACCCCCCCATGCGTCGTGTCGCTGCCCGACGGCCGCGTGGTGGTGGGCAGCGACGCCGGCCAGGAGCGCGGGTCCCTGGAGCGCAAGCGTCGCATGCGCGCGCTGCAGGCTGGCATGGGCGACTTGGAGAACAGGCTCGAGGAGGCGTCGGAGCGGGTTGCACGTTGCGACGGACAAATTGCAGCGGCACGTGACAAGAGCGCCCGGGCCAAGGGTGAGGCGGCGCGGCTCCAGGGCGAGCTCTCGTCGGTCACCTCCGAGATGGGCAGGCTCGAGAGCCAGCGCAGCTCCGCCACGGCGGAGCGCTCCCGTGTGGAGCGCCAGCGCCAGGAGGCTGCATCCAAGGCCGCAGACGCGCGCAAGGCCATCGAGGAGCACCGGGAGGCCGCGGAGCGCGCGAGCCTGGAGGCAGACGAGCTTGGCACGTTGGTAGACTCGCTCATGGACGAGCGCTCGGAGGCATCTCGTGCGGAGGGTGAGGCGGAGCGGGCCCTGTCGGATGCACGCCTCAAACTTGCCACGGTCCAAGAGCGCAAGAACCACCTTATCGTTCGCGAGGACGAGCTCACGGCGCGCCTGGCAAGACTGGCGCGCACGGTTGAGGTCGCCACGCAGGACGCGAATGAGCTCAGCCTCAAGATTCGCCGAATCGGCCCGCTCGACCAGGCGTATGCGTCCCTGAGTGAGCGTGCGCGCGCGTGGCAGCGCCGGCTCGACGACCGCGCGTCTCTGGCCGAGGCGGACTCTGCGTCGCTCAAGGACACCATTGGCGAGGCCAGGGGTGCGGTGAGCAAGGCGCGCGGGACGCTGGAGCAGGCGCAGTCGGCGCTCAACGAGCTCTTGGTGGAGCAGGGCAAGATCGAGGTCCAGGTGGAACAGGCCGTTGCGGCCATCGAGGAGTCCGGTGCCCAGGTCGCAGAGGCGCTCGCCATCCCCGAGCCCCAGGACAGGCGTGCGCTCGAGGTGGAGGTCGTGCAGATCAAGGAGCGCCTTGGCGCCCTTGGCCCGGTAAACGAGGTGGCGATGGAGGAGTACACGCGCCTCAAGCAGCGTGCGGACTACATTGCCGAGCAGGTGAGCGACCTGGAGAGCGCGCGGAAGTCTTTGGCAAAGATTACGGCGGCCATCGAGCGCAAGATGCGTCGCCAGTTCCTCATCGTGTTCGACCAGGTGAACGCGAACTTCACCGAGGTGTTTGGTCTGCTCTTCCCTGGTGGCCAAGCGCATCTGGAGATGACCGACCCCGATCATCTCTCCCAAACGGGCATCGAGATCATCGCACAGCCACGTGGCAAGAAGCTGCAAAAGATGATGCTCATGAGCGGTGGCGAGAAGAGCCTCACGGCCCTGGCGCTCCTGTTTGCCGTGTACAAGACGCGCACGGTTCCGTTCTACGTGTTCGACGAGGTGGAGGCCGCCCTGGACGACGCGAACCTGGGCAAGCTGCTGTTTGCCATCGAGCAGCTCAGGCAGACGACGCAGCTCATCGTGATCTCGCACCAACGTAGGACGATGGAGCAGGCTGACGTACTGTATGGCGTTTCCATGCAGGCCGATGGCGTGAGCCATGTGGTCTCGCAGCGATTGGACAAGACAGGAAAGGTGGTAAAGGGCTAATGGCACTTTTTGATAAGCTCAAGGAGGGACTCTCAAAGTCCCGCGCCACTATGAACGAGATCTTCTACCTCGGCGGTGAGGTGGACGACGAGTTTTGGGAGGACCTCGAGGACACACTCGTTATGGGCGACATGGGCGCCGAGGTGGCGTTCTCCATAACAGACGACCTGCGCGAGCAGGCCGCGCGCGAGAACCTCACGCGCTCCAACCAGATTCGCGATGCGCTCGCCAAGCGCATCGCGAGCGAGTTTACCCCCAAGACGTGGGACCCGTTCGTGTACCTGCCCTCGTGCGTGCTGTTCGTGGGCATCAACGGTGCGGGAAAGACCACGACGGTGGGCAAGCTGGCCAACGTCGCCCACAGGCAGGGCACGAAGTGCCTCATCGGCGGCGCCGACACGTTTCGTGCCGCGGCCATCGAGCAGCTCGACATCTGGGCGGAGCGTGCGGGCATTGAGATGGTAACCCGCGAACGCGGTGCCGACCCCGCAAGCGTGTGCTTTGAGGTGCTGGAGCGCGCGGAGTCCACGGGGGCCCAGCTCGTCCTCATAGACACTGCCGGCAGGTTGCACACCTCGGCAGACCTCATGGGCGAGCTTGGCAAGGTGGTGCGCGTCACCCGCAAGCGCTCCAAGATGCCCGTGCACGTGATCCTGGTGGTTGATGCCACCACGGGCCAGAACGGCCTCAACCAGGCCAAGGAGTTCAACGATGCCCTCGACCTCAACGGCGTGATTATCACCAAGCTCGACGGAACGGCCAAGGGCGGCATCGCCGTGGCCATCTCCCACGAGCTCAAGCTGCCCATTTTGCGCATTGGCGTGGGAGAGGGCATCGACGACCTGCAAAAGTTCGACGCTAACGACTTTGCCCGCGCGCTGGTGGGCGAGGGAGAAGGGAAGTAATCCATGGCTGTTTTCAACAACCTATCCGATCGACTTCAGGACACCTTTGACAAGCTCCGCGGCAAGGGAAGGCTCACCGAGGACGACATCAACGTCGCCATGCGAGAGATTCGTCTCGCCCTGCTCGAGGCCGACGTCAACTTCCGCGTGGTGCGTGCGTTCGTCGCCCGCTGCAAGGAGCAGTGCCTCGACGCCGAGGTGCTCACATCGCTCAACCCCACGCAAAACGTTGTGCGCATCGTCCTGGACGAGCTCACCAAGCTGCTGGGTTCGGAGGACACCGAGCTGCTGCTGCCCAAGGAGCGCACGCCCAACGTGATCATGCTCGTGGGCCTTCAGGGCTCGGGCAAGACGACCGCAGCCGCCAAGCTCGCCTACCTGCTCAAGGGTAAGGGCCGCAAGCCCCTGCTCGCGGCATGCGACGTGCACCGTCCCGCCGCTGCCGACCAGCTGGAGACGCTGGGTGGCGAGATAGGCGTAAGCGTGTGGCGCGGCGACGGCGCAGATGCCGTCGCGATTGCCGCTGAGGCAGTCAACACGGTCGCCAAGGAGCGCTCGTGTGACGTCGTGATCGTGGATACCGCCGGTCGCCTGCAAATTGACGAGGAGATGATGCAGGAGGCCGTCAACATTCGCGACGCGGTCCGTCCGGATCAGATCCTCATGGTCGTGGACGCCATGACCGGACAAGACATCGTAAACGTGGTCAACGAGTTCAACGAGCGCATGGACTTCGACGGCGTGATCATGTCCAAGCTCGATGGCGACGCGCGCGGTGGTGGCGCCTTGTCGGTGCGCGAGGTTACCGGCAAGCCCATCATGTTCGTGAGCCAGGGCGAGAAGCCCGACTCGCTGGAGGTCTTCCACCCCGACCGCATGGCCAGGCGCATCCTGGGTATGGGCGACGTCATCGGCATCATCGAG
>JAUMWN010000065.1 GCA_030529625.1 Coriobacteriales bacterium | reverse complement strand
GACTGCTGCGTCTTGGTTTTGTGCATGCTGACGCCCGCCCCTGCTACAATGGGGCGTCAAGCAGACCGACGAGACACCGGTGTGCTGTTCGAGCACGGGTGGGCGCATCCGCATCGACAACTTCAGCCACTGGTGGGGAATCTGGCGCAAGGAGCACGGCTTCGACGGGCTCAAGTTCCACGAGCTCCGGCACACACAGGCCACATTGCTCCTCGCCAACGGCGTCGACGTCAAGACCGTCCAGACCAGGCTCGGCCACGCCAGCGCGAGCATCACGCTCGACTGGTACGCCCACGCCATCCCGCAGAACGACCACGCGGCGGCGACGATGCTCGGCAACCTGCTCAACAGCAAGCAAGGGGAAGACGAACCGAAAGACCCGCAGGAAAACGCTGCTCAGACCCAAGAAGAATCATTCCGGTTGCTCCCTCACGAGAACCTTCCCAAAGTCACGGCAAAGTCACGGCAGAAGGCTCGAAGGGAGCATACGAAAACAGGCCAGCTCGTCCAATTAGTGAGCTGACCTGCGTCAAAGTTGGTCGCGGGGGCAGGATTTGAACCTACGACCTCCGGGTTATGAGCCCGGCGAGCTACCAAACTGCTCCACCCCGCAATATATGTGTGCGCCTCAGCGCGAAGCAACAATATAGGCTTGTTCACACCTGTGGTCAAGTCTGTGAAGACTTCTCCACAAACGCCGCCCAATCCTCGCCCCAAGGACCGCCGCCGATCAAGTGCGCCGCGGGGCCTTGGTAAGCGCCTTGGCGAACCATTGCGCGGGCGGAAGCAACAGCTGCATGATGGGACGCTCGTCGTTGTCGGTACCCACGAGCACTGCCTGGGCGGTCACGCGTTTGTGCTTTCCGGCCAGCCTGTCCAGCGCCTTGTCGTACAGGTCCGTGCCATCGGCAAAGCCAACGGGTGTGCCCTTGAACTCAAGGACCCCCACCCCGCTTTGTTCCGTGCCCGTGTAGATGTTCTCAAGGGTCGTCTGGCCCGCCGCCACAGCCACCTCAAACACCTGGTTGAACTTGTAGGGCTTGAGCGGATTACCGTCGCACACCACAACTGGTACGCGCACCTTGCCTTGAGGCACCCGCATCACGCCACGCACGGGGTTACCCGTAAAGCTACGAAGGTAGTTGCCAGCCATAATGGCGAGCACGGCAATTGCCAGCACGGCCACAACTATTCGAATTTCGTACGTCACGACACGTCTCCCCTACTTTTGCACGAACTGATATGAGACGGTCCTAGCACCCCAGTCGTAGGTGCTGTCCACGCCAAACTGCTCGAACACCGCGGGATTCACCAGAATGCCGGTTCCAAAGTACCCATAGTCCACGACCTGGGCGCGCACGGTCTTGTCACCGTACTGCACGTCGACGTAGTCGCCAAAGTGTGCAAACGGGCTGAGCTCGGTACCCAAGCCCACCTGCGGAGTATCGTCGTTGTAGGCGATGCCCGAAGCCGTTACCGTGCCACACTCGGCAACGCTGCCCGCCCATGCGGTGCACTGCGTCCAGCCGCCTGATGTGTCCGAGCCAGAGGCACTCTGTGTGCTCGCACCGGTCGAACCCGAGCCCTCCTCATTACCGCTGGTGCCGGAACCCGCCGAGCTGCCGCTGGCAGAGACTGCGTCGCCTCCCGACGTGGACCCGCTGGCATTGCCCTGAGAGGCGCCCTGATCCTGCGAGTAGTTGTTCTGTATCGTGGCAGACGACGCAGCGTCACCGCTGGCAGACTTGTCGTCACCTGACTTCTTGTCGCTTGCGGCATCCTTCTTGTCGTCGGTTTTGCCGTCGGTCTTTTTCTCGTCGGACGCCGTCTTGTCGTTCGCGTCCTTCTCAGCTGCATCGTCCGTCTTGGCCGCGTCGTCCTTCTCGGCCGTTGCCGCGACATTCTCCGTCGTGGCATTCTGCCCCGCAGCCTGTTTGTTGGCTCCCGGGCGCACGTTCGCCACAATCGCGACTACCACTACGGCCGCGATGGCCAGCGCCACCACGTACACCCACATGTTGCCGCCGTTGGGATTCGTGGCATCGCTGCGACGCGTCGCCCTGGGGCGTGCCGCGTGGGCGCCACGCGACCGCCTGCTGCCTCGGTTATCATGCGAAGTTGGCATGATTCTCACCTCCAAGCAATCTTTTGGCCCCCTATGGTAGCTCAGTTTTGGGCACGTCCCAGTTTTTGCCACATTTCGACCATGAAGCCTCATGTAACAAAATGACACTGAGGGAGTATCCCCCAGTGTCAAAGTGAACCTATGGGGATACCCCCCCAGTGCCTCACCTGTAGATGTGCCCCAGCTAGTCCGCCCAGTAGTCCAGAGGCTGGTACTGCTTTACCAGAACCAGGCGCAGCGCCTCGATGGTGGAGCAGTTCGCAATCACCGTAACTGGCTCGCCGATGGCCGCGATGTCGTCCACCAGCGCCGAGTAGCTCTTCTCCTCGCGCATGTTTTGGGGTTGCACGCCCGCGCGCAGCAGACGCTCGCGCATGTCGTCTCGCTTGGGACCACCCACTATGACCTGCGTGTCCTCACTCACCAGCTCCTCCCAGCGCACGTCCTGGATCCACTCGGTGGAGATGCCGTCCATGATTTCGGCGCCCAGCAGACACACCAAGTGTTTGGGCAGCTGACCTTCCGAGACGAGCATGTTGATGAGCTGGTTGCACCCAGCCGTGTTCTTCATGAGCAGCAGGCGCGTGGGCGTCCCGTCCACGTCGAAGATCTCGAACCGATGCGCCGCGTGGGTGAAGTGCGCCAGCGCCTGGAAGACGTCGTCGGGGGCCATGCCCGTGGTGAGCAACCCCGCCACGGCGGCCACGGCGTTGTACACGTCGTATCCTGCGCGCACGTTGGCTTCCACCACGTGCTCCTGTCCGTCTATGCGCAACGCGAGCGTGCAGTGCTTCTCGCCGCGACTCTCGATCCTGGTGCAGGCAATGCTGGGTGTATGATGATTGCGCCCGCAGGAGGGGCAGGTCCAGTCGCCCAGGTGCGCGAAGGTGCGGTTGCCAAACTCCAGTTCCGCGCCGCACGACACGCAGGTGACAGACTTGTCGTAGTCCGCGATGCCCTCCTCGTACACGGGGCACTCCACGCCAAACCACACGACCTCGTTGTCCACGAGCTCGGCGATGGACGAGGTCACCTGACAGTCGGCGTCCAACACCAGTACCGTGTTGGGCGAGCTCTTGGCCGCCTCCACGATGTAGTCGCGCGCCGTGGTCCAGCTCGTGTAGCGGTCCACCTGGTCGCGATAGAGGTTGGTGACTACTAGCACCTGCGGGTTGGTGGCGGGCAGCACGAACTTGGTAGCGCCCTCGTCGCATTCAATCACGCCCCAGTCGCTCTTGCGCTCGCCACGCACGGAGCTGTCCAGGCACAGCGTGGTGGCAATCCCCTGCTCCAGGTTGGTGGAAGAGGGGTCGTACGCCGCGTTGCCGAAGGTGTTTATCACGGCCTGCTGCACGATGTGCGTGGTCGTGGTCTTGCCGTTGGTGCCCGTGGTCACGATGGTCTTGTGACCTTGCGAGAGCTCGGCGATGATCTTTGGGTCCACCACGAGCGCCACCATACCCGGAAGGGCGCGGGCCGTGCGACCCATAAGGCGCATGACCTTGTGAATTCCCTTGCACAGCGCGATGGCCGCACCGGAACGAATGGACATAGCAATCACTCCTCACACGTATGAATGCGCAATGGCAGCAGTATAAACCTTTGTCACTGGAGGGATACTTCCCCCGGTTTCACTTTCGCTCGTCGTAGTCGATGATAAGCTCGTAGAGCACCTTGCCCATACCCTCGATCTCCATCAGGCGGCCGTTGTTGCCCACGTGGCGCACGTTGCCCCGCTTGGTGAGGATGCGGAAGTCCACGAAATCCTTGCGACCCACCTCGTCAAACGCCCGCTGTTGCATGAGCTCAGATTTCACGCGGTCACGGTCATCCGGATGAATCACGTTCTTGTAGGACCCCTTAACGTACGCCATGAAGTCGCCAAGGTCGTCGCACTCAAACAGCCGCACCAGCTCCTCGTTGGCAAACAGTATCTCGCCATCGCCCGCTGACTTGTGCACCACGATCGCGCCGGGGACGCTTTCGGCAATGTCGCGCGGGGTAAACCCGAGCTGCGAGCGGTACTGCGTCTCCATCTGCGGCGCGTATTGCTGGCAACCGGACTTGCCCGACAGCTTGACCGAGTACAGCGCGGCATCAGCTCTGCTGTAGGCGAGCTGCAGCGAGTCGGCATCCTGCGGATAGCACGCATAGCCAATGGATGTTGACAAGGGATAGCGCTTGCCGTCGAGCCCGCAGTACTTCTCGGAGCTGGAGAACTCGCTCAGAATGCGATGGGCATCGCGCACGTCGTCTCCCACGACCATTGCCAGGAACTCGTCGCCGCCGTTGCGGCCCATGATGGTCCCCTCGGGGAACATCCGCACGATAATGTGCGCAAGCTCTCGCAGCGCCTCGTCGCCCACGTTGTGGCCATACAGGTCGTTGACAGTCTTAAAGTCATCGATGTCGATGAGCGCCAAGGCGTAGGGCTCTCCCGGAGCGCTGGCAAGATGCTCGGCCACCGCAGTATCCACACCACGACGGTTGAGCAGTCCGGTAAGGCCGTCGCGCATGCTCGCCGCCTCCAGCGTGTCAACCAGCTTGTGGTTGGCGATCTTGGACCCCACGAACGAGGCAATGGTCTTGAGCAGCCTGCGCGTGTCCAGGTCCTCGTCAAACGCATAGTTGTCCGCACCAAGGTAGCCCACGGTACCGCCGTCGCCGTAGCAGGGCACGACCACCATGCGATGCACGCCCTTGTCATCCAGGCGCTTGTGCAGATGCAGGTCCACGTCTCGCAACTTGGAGACATCGGGCACGAGCGCCATGGAGTCTCTTGCCAGGATATCGCTCCACGAGTCAAAGTCCTCGTTGGGGATGTCCTGCCTGCC
Organism: Coriobacteriales bacterium; assembly: GCA_030529625.1. Taxonomy (GTDB): domain Bacteria; phylum Actinomycetota; class Coriobacteriia; order Coriobacteriales; family Atopobiaceae; genus RUG440. The sequence goes on along the minus strand of JAUMWN010000065.1, from coordinate 12,007 downwards.
CGCCATGCCCGACGCGACTCCGGGTGCACACCACTCAAAGGTGTTGCTCGTGGTGGTCTCGCCCCGCTCAAAAATGTACAGACGGTCGGGATGGATAATCTGACTCATGCGCTCGAGGAGCTGGCCCATGGCCTTCTGGTACTTGGGCTCGCCGTACATGTCGTTGGCGATGTCGATGATGAGGTCGGAGGTGTTGCGACTCACGATCATCTCCGCGCGCTCACGGTGCTCGTCATCGGCCATGGCAAACGCGTACACGCAGTAGCCAGGGATGGATGACGGGGCGATGTAGAAGCTGAGCCAGTGCTTGATCGTTGGGCTGTACACCACGTCGTGCACGTGCTCGCCCAAGACGGCCGCCCGATAGCAGTACGAGAACCAGTCATCGTTCTCCGTGTTTGACATCGCCTTCGACGATTTGCCCACGATCTCCTTTTGGTCGTATCCGCCCCAGTCGCAGTACATGGCGTTTGCGTACACGTACTGGGTGTCCAGGACCTCGTCACCCGCGTCACTCAGGATGACCCTAAAGACGGCGTAGGCCACGGGCACGTCACCATATGCGCCCAGCGCGGTGCCCAACAGGGTGGGAATGCCCATCACCATAAATGCGTTTGCCTGTCTCGACGAGGCAATGGGGCGCACGTAAAACTGGAAGCCCGTGCCGTACTCCAGGCCGCCGGGTATGCGCTCCCAAGCCTGTGACTCCATGCAGCGTTCCACCGCCGGGCCAAACTCTGCAAAGTCCTCCGCAACCGTGATCGCGGCAGCCTCCAAGCTGGACTGGCCCTTGGGCAGCATGCCCTCCCTCACCAGCAGGTCGCGCATGGATCGGTTGGTGCGAATCGCACGCCAGGCACCCTGGCGCCGTTCCAACACGCCCGCGGGAAACTCCGCTGTGGGAATGCCGTCCACGCTCTGGGAGTCCATCATGGTGGAGAAACCCACCAGGTTGAGCAGGCTCACGCTCTCCCAGTAGTCCGCCTCACCAACAGCCTCGCGATGCGCGTCTGCCGATGTGTGCGCCTTCTCCACCACCTCCGACAGGGACTGCGGACCGTCGAAGTAGTAGCCCTGCAGCATGTCACAGCCAACCTGCTCCAGGAACACGGCCTGCTCCTTGGTTTCCACACCCTCGGCAATGGTGCCAATGCCCATCTTGCCCGCCGTTTGCACGATGCCCTCAATAATGGGATGCAGCCGACTGCCGCCCTGCTCCCGCAGCAGGCTCGTGTCGAGCTTGATTAGGTCGAAGTCCAGCTCATGAAGCACGTTGATGGGAGAGTAGCCCGACCCAAAGTCATCCATCCACACCTCGAACCCCTCGCGGTGCAGCAACTCGATTTGGCGCTTCACGAACGAGATATTAAAGGTAGACGTGGACTCGCTGAGCTCCACGCGAACGAGATTGTGGTCTATGCCCAGGGCGTCGAGGCGCGAGGAGAGCTGCGCGGGCACGTCTATCTGACGCAGGTCCTGCGTGGAGATGTTCACCGACACCGGGACCACCGACACGCCCTGGCGTCTCTTCTCGGCAATGTCCTCCAGGACGCAGTCCACGATATGCATGTCCAGCTGAAACGACAGGCCTGCCTCATCAATTACCGAGAAGAACTCCCTGGGGAGCAGGTCGCCGTACGTGGGATCGCTCCAGCGTGCAAGAGCCTCCTCACCGCACACGTCGCCGGTCGCGGCGCGCACGATGGACTGGTAGTGTGGGCGCACCCAACCCTCTCGCATGGCCCTGTCCAGGTTGCTGAGCAGGTAGATGCGACGGCGCTGGCCCTCGCGCATCTCGTTGGTAAACCACGTGACGTGCGACTTCCAGGTCTTGCGGTCCAAGTCGCAGGCCAGCTTGGCGCGGTCGAAGCCAATGGCCACGATGTCGTCGCCCTCCTCGCAGGCATAGGCGCCCACGCGCACCGGCATGGACACGTGCGCCTCGTTTTGGGCGAAATCGTCGAACAGGCCGTTGACCCTCAGCCAGAGCTCCCCCATCTCGCAGTAGGCGTAGAAGTGGTCCTCGGCAAAGCGGGAGCAACAGCCGCTGCCAAAGTGGCGAAGCAGCGCGTCGGCAAACGTGCGCAGCACCTCGTCGCCCTTCTCACGGCCATGCCGGGCGTTGAACGCCTTCATGCCCATGAGATTGAGTGCCAGCGCGATGGGCTGACCACCAGACGCCTCCATCTCTGCGCACGCGGTTTGGGCGAGCTCGTGGAAGTGAGACATGCTGGGCAGGCCGGTGAGCCAGTCGGTTGGGTGCTCCTGTACTGCCGCATATATGGATGCGTAGCGCACCGGCCGCTCTCCCTCGCGCTTCACCAAACGGCCATAGTCGTCCACGGTAACGGGGTCACCTGTAGTCGTGTGGATGCGATAGCGAAGGTGACGCATGCCCTCCTCACGCGCGGCCTGCATCTGCAGGGTGCTCTGCACGGTGCCAAGGTCCTCGGCGCTCACGAAGCCCGAGAGACATCCGCCCATGCAGTCGAGGGCCTCGGCCACCGAGCCGCATCCCAACAGGTTGACGACATAGGCGTTTATGTGCACGATCTCCTGGGCCCCGTCGGCATAGTGCACCAGCACGCCACCGGGCGCGCAGGAACCATCCAGGATCAGCTGCTCGTTGTATTGGTCGTATGTAGGGGTGCTCATTCGACCTCCGTTCACAGGGGGCACCACGTGGTGCCCTAGGCACGATGTGCCGCAGCGGTCACATGAGTGTTTGTACCCCATTCGTGCCACTGCGCAAACATTCGTATTTTACGCCATATTCTTTCATGATTCTAATTGGGATGGAAAATGGGAAGCAATTTGACATACCATAGTAAAGAACAGTAACGCAAATAAGGGTTGCAAGGGAGCGTGCCGTTCCTTTGACCACCCGCATTCGGACTCCACACTCCGCGAAGGGAGGGACGCATGCGCAGGCTCGTCTACGTGGCCTTGGCCATGGTTATGGCTATCTGCCTGCTGTTCCCCACCGTCGCGCTCTCCAGCTCGCCAGTTTCCAGCGCCATAGAGAGCGCCAACGCGGACGCGTACGCCACCCCCCAGTACACACGACTCAAGGAGCTCGAGGGCAAGCGCATTGGCACGGTGCTGGGAACTACCTACGACGACGACGTACAAAGCATCGTGCCCGATGCCGACGACTTCGTGTACTTCTCGGAGATGACCGAGATGATAATCGCGCTCAAGATGGGACGCATCGACGCGTGCTGTCTTGATCTGCCCGTCGCCCAGATCGCGATGGAGCGCAACAGCGGCCTGGCTATCATGCCTCAGGACGCAGGCTTGGACGCCAACGCCGTCGCCATGCCAAAGGACAGTTCGCTCACGAATCGGGTACGCAACATAGTGGCGAAATTCGTGAGCGATGGAACCATGGACGACCTTGAGTACGAATGGACCGGGCTGCCTGAGTCTGCTCGCGACACGCAGGGGTACGAGTCGTATGGCACCAAGGGCACAATCGTGTGCGCCGTGGACGACGCCACCGAGCCCATGTCGTATCGCGATGCCGACGGCGAGCTCGTGGGGCTGGAGGTGACGCTGGCCAAGCGCATTGCCCAGGAGCTCGACATGCAGGTGGAGCTCGTACCCATGCCCTTTGACGCCATCACCACCGCGCTGGACTCGAACAGCATAGACATGGCGATCGCGGGCATCTCCATAACCGACGAGCGCGCCGAGGAGTACGACCTCTCCCCTGCCTACCGCTCCGCCAAGGTCGTGCTGCTGGTACGAGACGTCTCGAACAGGGTCACGAATCCCATTCTCGAGTTCTACGATAGCCTGATTGGCACGTTCCTCAAGCCGGAGCATGCGGGCATGTATCTGCGAGGCATGATCACAACCCTCCAAATCGTGGTGGCAAGCGTCATGCTGGGACTGGTCGTGGGCATGGGCATGGGCGAGGTCTCCGTGAGGACCTTGCCCATCTACCACGCGTATGGCATTCGGCCCCATGGGCTTTCACGCGGCATGAGATTTACGATACACAAGGCCATTCGTGCCGTCGAGGCCATCGTGCTCGAGGTGCCGGTGGTGATCGTGCTCATGGCCGCGAAGTTCTTGGTGTTTGGGCTGCGCGGATCATCGGGCGACGCCATAGCCGTTCTTGGCCTGAGCGTCGCGCTGGCCGCGAAGGTGTCATGCGCGATGCGCGAAGGCGTGGAGGCGGTGGGTATCGACCCCTGGGAGGCGGCCGCTTCCATGGGCTACACGCCTCGGCAGTCTGTCTCCCACGTGATTCTGCCGCTCGCGCGAAACCACATGAGCCCGGCGATTAGGGCGGCCATCGTCCAAACGGTGTTTGACTCGTCGGTGGTGGGCCTCATTGCGGTCAACGACATCACACGCGTGAGCGACCTTATCCGATCCAGAACCACCGAGGCGCTTCCCACGCTGCTGGCGGTTGCGCTGACCTACCTGGTTATGTCCAGGCTCCTGCAAATGGCTCTCGACAAGTACGAGGAGCGCCAGCAGCGCAGGCAGGCGGCAAAGAGCCTTATGCGGTAGGCGTGAGCTCAGCGTGTCCGCGCTGTTTTGGGGCGCGTGAACGGTTGGCGAGACGTCGCTGACGCACGTGCCCCAAAGAATCAATCCGTATTTATTATAATCCCAGTTGACCGCGATTCGGTATTAGAGTGTTTTGGGGCACGTGAACTGATGGGGCGAACTTCCAATTCACGTGCCCCAAATTTTCCTTGAACAAGTGACAAAATGCCTGTTGAGCGAGAGATTAGCCGCGCATTTTTGGGGCACGTGAACGGTCGATGGAGCACCGCTAGCGCACGTACCCCAAATTGGTGCGTATTACAAGCTTGTCCAGTCACGATTCCACGCACCACCAGCCTATCGTTCCACGCGTCAACAGTGCGGCACAACATGCTAGACAAGTACGGTCGTTCGCCTCCTATCGGGTTCGTCCATTCGTTTGCGTGATGACTCCTTGCGCGTGGAAAGAATCATGCAGGAGTTATACCCTTAAGGTTCGGCAAATCCCAAGCGCGAAAACCGGTTCAGCGCATAATAATCGGCGCGCAACTGGTTGCATTTGATTAATATTACATGTAATATTACATAGTCTTGTAACATTACAGAACGGTTGAACGAGCATGCGAAGCGTGGCACAGGCAATCGAAAGGCTGCTTCGGCAGTACGTGGACTCCGCCGGACGGGTGGAGGAGTACGACGTACGGGACGCGCTGAGCCCGTTCCTCTCCGGGTCCTTCTCGATCTACCGGGCCGAGGTGCTCGGCAGGGAGGTGTTCTTCGCCGAGCGCACGGACGGCACCGACGACTACGGGGCCCTGGGAAGGCGCCTCGACCAGCTGACGAAAGGGCTCGGGATCCCCCACGGCGAGCGGGTGGTCCTCTACGCCGACTCGCTCCCGCCCAACGTGCGCCGCTCATTCCTGGAGTCCGGCACCCCCTTCGCCACCGCCGACGGCGACATCTACGTGCCCTTCCTCTCCTTTAGGATCAACGCGAGCCGCCAGCGGCTGCTGCCCACGCTGAGGAGATTCAGGAGCTCCGACCAGAGCGTCTTCCTCTTCGGCCTGTACGCCGAGGAAGGCTTCGCCCAGGAGGACGTCATGCGCGGGACAGGCCTCTCGGTGGGCAGCGTCTCCAGGGCGCTCGCCAACCTCGTCGCGGCGCGGGTGATCGACTTCGAGGTGGCGGGAAAGACGGGGCGTAAGAAGACGTACTTCAGGACGGACGACCATGCCTACTACCAGGCTGGCGTCGAGCTCTTTGGGGACGCCGTGCGCACGACCGCCCTCACCAATGCCCTCCCCCGGGACGCGATGCCACTCGTCAGCGGGCTCTGCGCCCTTGCCCAAACGAGCGACCTGCTCGCTCCAGACAGGGAGGTGTGGGCCATCTCCCCGAGCCACGCCAGCAGCGTCGTCCTCACCGAACCGGACCCCGCGAGGGGGTTCCGGCACGCCATCCAGATACTCAACTACGACCCGACGCCCTTCGCGCAGGGGAACCGGGTGGATCCGTTCACGATGCTGGTGACGATACCGAGTGCCGACCGCAGCGACGAGCGCGTGCGGATCGCCCTGCGAGAGGCGTTGGGAGGGTGCGCATGGTACCGGGACTGAGCGTCTTCGGGGACTGGTTCGAGAACTACCACGGGAGGCACGTGATCATAGGCGGCACGGCCTGCAACCTCGTCTACGCGCAGTATGGCGCGCCGGAGCGGGCCACCAAGGACATCGACCTCGTCGTGCTTGCCGAGGCGTTCGACCGCGCGTACTTCGACCGATTCGTCTCCTTCGTGAGGGCGGGCGGATACGAGCATCGCACCAAGGACGGGCGCTACCAGCTGTGGCAGATACTGACGGGAGTAACGGTGGTCAGATTTTGCCACAACTTGCGGCAGATTCTGATTTCCGTGTCGGAGGTCTGGAGTCCCGAGAATTCTTCTCGATTCCCTGGGGACATATTCGACTCCTCGTCGACAAGTGCAAGGGCGACCGCGACAAGGCGCTCTTCTACGTTCGCAAGACAATGGAGAATGGCTGGTCGCGTGCGGTCCTTGCGCATCAGGTCGAGGCAAACCTCTATGAGCGGCAGGGCAAGGCCGCCACAAACTTCTCGCGTCTGTTACCGAGCTCGCAGAGCGATCTTGCACAGGAAATCACCAAGGACCCCTACCAGTTCGACTTTTTGGCCATACGCGAGGACTACGATGAGCTCGAACTCAAGAACGCCCTGATGGACAACGTTCAGCGGTTTCTCCTCGAGCTGGGGACGGGATTCGCATTTCTTGGACGTGAATACCGCGTGATAGTGGGTGCAAGGGAGAAATTCATTGACATGCTCTTTTACCACACCCGACTCCATTGCTACGTAGTGTTGGAGGTTAAGGCGAGGGATTTCGACTCATCGGACATGGGGCAGCTTGGCACATATGTCGTCACCGTCAACCACCTGTTGAAATCCGAAGTAGACGCCCCGACGATTGGTCTTCTCGTGTGCAAGGGTCTCGACAAAGTGGAGGCGCAGTATGCTCTGGAGGCAAGCAGCCAGCCAATTGGCATATCAGGCTACGAACTCTCCAAGCTGATTCCCGAGGAGTATAAGGGCTCCCTACCGACCATCGAGGAGATTGAGAGCGAACTGGAAGGTTAGCCGATGCCAAACGAGACGCAAAGATCCACCTACCAAGTCCTCGTAGATGCCGATGACATGACAGTGCTCTCGTCCTACGAGCCGGTGCCGCAGTGAAGCTCCGCGTACCAGAGTGAGGCAGCGTTGGAGAAACGGCTCATTGAGGTTTTGAGCACACAGGACATCACGCACTTGCCCATCACCTCTGAGGAACAGCTGCTCGCCAACATCCGTCAGTGCATGAACGAACTCAACGGCATTACGCTCAGCGACCGGGAGTGGAAAGCATTCCTACACGAATACCTAGCTCGTGGCACAGACGGCTTTGCGCAGAAGGCTGAGAAGTTCCAGCGCAACCCCCGCTACTCGCTGCGTCGCGACGACGGAACCACCAAGAACCTCGACATCGTGGACAAAACTATGATAGGGCCTTCGTGCAGAAGTAAGCCCCAGGCAGGGATCTCCGAAAGGGAAGAGGCACCTCACAAACATCCACGCCGCTACCAGCCCATCCTGGTTAAGATCTGCCGATACTTACAGGGAATAAAGACTTCCATGAACACTCGTTGCCGCTGCTGGAAGGCGGAATCGTTGGCAAGCTGAGAAAAGCGCCTCCTCACTTTGGGCTATCCACCTGCTCGATTGCGCACGACGCCCAAGTACTCCATCACCGCGTTGTGTCCCTCAAGCGAAAAGTCAGGTGTCATGACTCGGTAGCCAATTGACGCACGCTCGTCGTGCATGAGCTCAAGCGGCTTGTTGACCACATAGCCACAAAGCCCCAAACCACCCAGCCGGCTGAAATAACGGGCCAATCCAGCACCACGTCGTAACGATATCACCCATATTAATACATACACGTATTCCATTAATGGTATGAGAGGCCATGCAACCTGAGCGTGTGCACTCCCTTAAGTATATCCTTTAAGATTTAATGCCACTGAAAGAGTCTTCAGATACACCTGTCGTTTTTAAAGAAAAGTTACCTATTGGTTCAGCTATCTTGTAATTATCTACACATGCGCGTTCCGCGAAGAATGCCTTTGGGGAATGCCATTATGGAGAGGAGAACGCATGGCGAGTAATCAAGGTAAACGTTCGCTCGGCCGCAAGGCCGCCGCGGCAGTGATGAGCGGCCTGCTCGTCTTTGGCTCGACGCCAATCCTACCCATCGCCCAGGCGCTGGCCGATGAGGTTGAGGTCAATGCCGAAGAACAGGGGCAAGTGATCGAATTCGAGAACTTTGAGAGCCGTGAAGTTACACCATCCTACACAATCGACGATCTTGTGCTGGAGACACAAACGGTTGGGCCAGTGGCACAAGTTGGTGAAACTACCTACGGTTCTCTCCGAGAGGCAATAAATGATGCCACGTCTGGTTCCATAATCACGCTCTTGGCCGACGATACAACAAGTTTTGCAACCAGCGGCATCGTGATTGAAAAGGATCTCACCATCGACGGCAACGGTAAGACAATAAGGGGCAACTCGGGCGCCGGCGAGGGCAATGTGGCATCCATGGACAAAGTCACAGACGACAATGTCCACGGCTTCTATATCAAGTCTGGCAACGTTACCATCAACAACCTCACGATGACAGAGTTCGGTGACAAGGGCTACGTCAACAAGTTCGGCTGTGTGCCCATCCTCACCTCCACAGACTACACGGGTACTCTGACGCTGAGCAACGTGAACATTGATAAGTTCAACCGCCAAGCAATCTGCATCAATGGCGGCACTTTCGCCATCACTGGCGGCATGATTGACGGCAACGCAACTAACACGGGAAAAGACCACTTCCAGCAGGGCATCGAGATTCGCGGCGGCTCCGGCACCATCGACGGCACCTCAGTAACTGGTGGCGGCTCCAACCTGCCGTATCCAGGCATCGGCATCGTGTCCTGGAGCCAAGGCAACGTGACGCTCAACAATGTATACGTTAACTATACAGGCATTGGTGTTGAGGCAGACTGGAACACCGTCTCCATCACAGGTGACCGGACTTCAATTGGCGGCACCGAGAAGGCACTCTTCGTCGAGGATGGTGGCTTACTGAACGTGGGGACCGGTAGTTTAGTGGTGAGTTAGCTGTAGACAATAAACAGGGAAGCTCGATATCTATCACTGGCGGAACGTACACCGTAAACCCAAGCGAGTACGTCGCGGATGGTTATGGCACAATTCGCTACTCGGACACGTCGTACCGTGTCGCTAGCACGGATAACCTCATCAAAGACGTAGTGCTCGACGTTCCCGAAGGAGGCTTCACCTACAACGGAGCCGAGCAGAAACCCGCAGTGGCAAAACTCATCAACGTAAATGACAAGACGTTCGCTCCTGAGTCCCCAATATACCCCAAGACGTATGAGAACAACGTCAACGCCGGCACTGCCACCGCGATGGTCGCCATCTACACCGGCGGTTACTACTCCGTAAAGGAGGCGAAGGGAAGCGGCAACATCCAGAATCAGACCGCGAGCAAACTCTACGAGTCCGCAACAATAACCAAGACCTTCTCCATCGCCAAGCTCGACCTTGCCAAGGCGACCGTGACGGTTGATCCTGCAGAGTACACCTACGACGGCAAGGCCAAGGAGCCCACTGTTACCGTCACCTACGACGGAAAGGTGATTCCCGCCGCAGACTACAAGGTAACCTATGAGTCCAACGTTGAGGTCGGCACCGCCAAGGTCAAGATAAGCGCCGTTGGCAATAACACAACCGGCTCCGTTACCAAGGACTTCACCATCAAGCCCTCCGAGGAAATCCAGGTCAAGGGCAAGGCGCACGTGCAGAAGGACGGCGACAAGAAGGCCGTGGAGGAGACCGAGGGCGCCGTGTTTGGAACCACCGGCGAGTCCAAGCGCATGGAGTCCATCTCCATCGAGCTGGGCACCAAGCCCGAGGAACTGGGCATCGAGTACCGCTCCCACGTCCAGGGCATAGGTTGGGAGAAGCAGTCGGCCAAGGACGGCGAGGTCTCCGGCACTACCGGCGAGTCCAAGCGCCTTGAGGCTGTTCAGATGCAGCTCACCGGCGCCAAGGCCAAGGACTACGACGTGTTCTACCGCGTGCACTCCCAGAGCTTTGGCTGGCTGGGCTGGGCCACTAACGGCGAGCCCGCCGGCACTGCGGGCCAAGCTAAGCGTGCCGAGGCAGTCGAGGTCTTGGTGCTGCCTAAGGGCCAGACGCCCAAGGACTACGACGCCACCAAGGCTGCCTACGTAGGCCGCGCCACCGGCGTCGCGCACGTTCAGGGCACCGGCACCACAAAGGCCACCAACTCCATCATCGGCTCCACCGGCAAAGGCAAGCGCCTGGAGAGCCTGAGGATCACCCTGCCCAACCAGCCCTTCGGCGGCGGCATCGAGTACCAGTCCCACGTTCAGGGCAAGGGCTGGGAGACCGGGTGGGCCTCCAACGGCGGCATGAGCGGCACGCAGGGCAAGTCCAAGCGCATCGAGGCCGTGAGGATCCAGCTTACCGGCGACCTCAAGGATCACTTTAGCGTGTGGTACCGCGTCCACTCCCAGACCTACGGCTGGGGCGGATGGACCAAGGACGGCGCCGACGCCGGCACCTCCGGACTCTCCCGTCGCGCCGAGGCCATAGACGTGATGATTCTTCCCAAGGGTGCCGCTGCCCCCGGCTCCACCGACAATGCGATGAGGACCAAGTAGTCACTGACGCCAACGGGATAGGATAACCTGGCGCCCCCGCTTTCGTCGGGGGCGCTTTTTTGGCTCGGCCCACGGGTTTTGAGGCCGAGCCGTCTTTTTGGCCAGATGATTCGTCCTTCTCAAAAACCTCGGCGAGAATCGACTCTGACAACGGTTCAGCCCTTCATGTGCTTAGGACGGATGGCAATGTGGACCGTTCAGCTTCGCACGTGGGCATGGGCACCTCCCTGCTACATTGCAACCGGCTCGTCGTCAGTACCCTCTGCCAGGATCAAACGCTCGTTGGCCTCGATGGTGCGGCGCACCTGGTCCTCGAGCTGCTCCACGTTGGGCAGTCGCAACGTGTACGTGGAGGCAAATATGGCGTTGTCCAGACCGCCCAGTGCATACTGCGCGCGGACGTTGTTCTTGTCGGTACATAGGATGATGCCGATGGGAGGATTGTCGTACTCGTCGTTGACCTCGGCGGCGAAGTAGTTGAGATACTCGTTGATCTGTCCCACGGCAGATGAGGTCAGCTGGTCGGCCTTGAGTTCGTCCTGGCACCTTACACCCTCGTTGGCGAGCGCCAACACGTGCTCACGGCGCGCATCGTCTCTCGCGTTGAGCGTTCGCTCGAAAAGCATGCTGTTCATCTGTCACCGCAGCTCGCGCACGCTCTAGCCTGAGTTCGCCGCCTCGCGCTCGTAAAAGGAACGTTTTGCGTCGTCGGTCAGGTCAAGCAGCTCACAGTAGTGGGACCAGGTCAATTTAACAGACAGCGTCTGTTGTTTTGGTGCACAAGATAGAAGCGGCGCATGTACTGGAGGTTCGTGACCGAGAAGCCGCGCCCCATGCGATCGGTGAGGCGTCGTGAGAGCTTTTTTAGCGTCTTGTCACCGTACTCGGCGCGGTCGCACCCACCCTGCCCCGGACAAAGGTGACGGGGGCGTTTGTCCTAGGAACTCGGACCCACAGGTGGGGAATGGCCGCTTGCGTCCGACCAAGTGGGACAAACGTCCCCGTCACCTTTGTCCGTCGCTTTGGTTGATTCGAGGGGAGCCAGCACTGGGCCTCGGCGAGCGGTTTTGGCAGACGGAACGGCGTAATCCGTGCCCGAGTCAAACTAATTTGAATACTTAGTGGGGCACAAAAACCATCTCTCCTGCAATGACCTGCGGATATGCAATATCGAACCGCCTTGTGCCCCACTGTCT
>JAUMWN010000133.1 GCA_030529625.1 Coriobacteriales bacterium | reverse complement strand
GTGAAACGGAGCCTCGCGTTTGGTAGATGCCCACCGGGGAGGCGGTCCCTTGCGATACCTTACCCCTCGCTGCGGTGCTGGCTGGGGGTGTGGCCGTAGCGCTCGCGGAAGCGCTTTGTAAAGTAGCTCTGGCTGCCGAAGCCGCAGCTGCGCGCTACCTCGCCGACGCTCGCGTCGGTGCTCTTGAGCATCTGCGACGCCACGAAGAGCCGGTGGTTGGTGAGGTATTCCATCGGCCGTACCCCCAGCACGCTTTGGAACTCGCGCTGCGCCTCGCGCTGGCTCACGCCGCCTGCTCGGGCGATCTGGTCAATCGTAAGGTCCTCGGCGTAGTGCTCTTCGATGAAGCTGATCATTCCTTTGAGGCGGTCTACGCTGCGCATGTATGAGACCTCGCTGGCGGTCTCCTCCTGCAAGGGATGGTTGGCGAGAACGAGCAACGTGGCGTGGGTGAGGTAGTCGCGAGCCAACGCCTCGAAGAACCGCTTCTCGTAGGCAATCACCTCAAAGGCCTTGGCGTAAAGCTGCGCCGCCTCCCGCTCCCAAGGCTCACCGTCCGCGCGCAGGGCGCACGACTGCACCGCGCCCGGTTGCGCGAGGTGGCGGAAGTAGTTGATCCACAAGGCCGTGGTCTTGTCGCCATAGAGCAGGCGCGGATGGAAGACGAGGTCGCCCTCTATGGCGCTCTTGTCATTCAGGGCCTGCTCCGCATGGAGCACGCCTCCGTTCACGAACACGGCGTCTCCCTTGCGAAGCACGTAGCGCTCGCCACCCGCCAAGTAGAGCAGTTCGCCCTCCTGCACCACCACGACCTCGTACTCGTCGTGCCAGTGGAAGGGTACCTCGTTGCTCCTCGGATCGTTGAAGTAGCACCCGCAGGGGAAGGCGGCGGTGCCGTGGCTGTACAGCTCCACGCCCGACGCGTTGACCAATATGGGACCGTTGTACGTAATCACGCAAATGCCCTCAAAATCCTGACGGAATTGCGACAAGAAGCATTTTCATCATAGAGTAGGTGGCGCTTTTGTTATAGCGAACGTCGCTCAATTGCTATCATTCCGGCGCGGATGGTGGAATGCTTTTCTTATCATGACCGAGAGGAAGGAACCCACCATGGCAGAGAAGAAGATCATCTTGTGCGACATCGACGGCACACTCGTTGACTACGACAACAATCTCCCCGCAAGCGCCGTCGACGCCATTCACAAGGCTCAGGCCGCGGGTCACAAGTTCTACGCCTGCACGGGTCGCTCCGAGGCGGAGATGCCTCAGTTCATTCTGGACATCGGGCTCGATGGCATGATCGGTGGCAACGGCTGCTTCATCAAGAGCGGCGACACCGTGGTCTTCCACCAGCTCATCCCCGCCGACGTCGAGCGCCGCATGGTGGACTGGCTTACCGAGCGCGGCCTTTGCTTCTATCTTGAGTCCAACAACGGCCTCTTCGCAAGCCCGACTTTCGAGACCGAGGCCGTACCGGCAGCACGCGCCTACAACGAGGGCAAGGGACGCGAGTTCACCAGCGTGGCGGGCCTCTTCCACGGCATGGTCTTCGACCTACCCTTGGAGGATCTCTACCGTGACGACATCAACAAGTGCTCCTTCGTGCTCAAGAGCTATCAGGATCACCTCGACTCTGTCGAGGCCTTCCCCGAGCTCAAGGCGGGGACCTGGGGCGGCGCGGGCGAGAAGGCGCTCTTTGGTGACCTTGGCGTCCAGGACATCACCAAGGCCTTCGCAGTGAACAAGCTCTGCGAGTTCCTGGGCGCCGATTCTGCCGACTGTATCGCGTTCGGTGATGCCAACGTGGACATCCCCATGTTTGAAGCGTGCGGCCAGAGCTGCTGCATGGGTTCCGGCGGCGATGCGGCGAAGGAGGCCGCTAGCTTCGTGACCAGCGACGTGGACGACGACGGCCTGTACAACGCCTTCGTGCACTTTGGGCTGATCGAGGGATAGACGACAGGAGGGTTTGCCTCGGCTTGGAGTGAGCAGCAGGCTGCATCCAAATGGCTCAAGGGCGCCCACACCGTCTGCGGTGTGGGGTGGCCCTTCTAACTTCCTTGCCAATTCTTCATCCGCTCTGACGCTTTTGTGATAACGCCCGACACGTTGGAAGCCTATACCGTGATCTCGATGCGGTTGCCCTCATCGTCGAGTATGCAGCTCTCGTAATAGCCGTCACCAGTGGTGCGCGGACCGCTCACACAGCGGTAGCCAGCGTCGACCAACTCTGCGGTAAGGGAATCGACGACCTCGGCAGAGCCCACAGAGAGCGCCACATGTCCCCAGCCGTCGTGCGGGCGGTCCTCCGTGTTGTGCGTCTGTGTGCCGTCGTACATAAGCTCGACCCTCGCGCCACCATCGAGCGTCATGAAGTAGGAGTGGAACCCTGCTGCGTTCACGTATTCGTCGTTTGAGGTCGCATCGAAGAAGCGCTCCCAGAAGGCTCTTGCGCGCTCCAAGTCCTCGACCCACAGTGCCACATGCTCGATCGTCACCTTTGCCATGTTGATTCCCCTCACGGTCATCGTACTTGTCACGAATCTATTATCGCACGTTGAGGTCGTGCCGTTTGAAAGGTGCGCGACAGGCTTTGGCACAATTGCGACCGATCAATCAACAAGGACATCCCCCTTTTGGTTGTTGACCAAGTCCCGATTCATACCGATGGGCTTTGGTCGAGCGTGTATGCAGCGTATAGAGGCAATCCCGCAAGCATACAGTCCGTATCCGGAACCACCGAGTGAGAGAAGTTCTGCTCAGAAAGGCGGTAGGCCACCGTCGATCGGCCCTCTCGCACAAGTCTCGCAAAGCTCTTTGCGCGCACGTTTCGACCGGACTTTACTTCAACGGTCACAATCTGGGCCCTTGGTGTTTGGTATACAAAGTCAACCTCTCCTCTACCGACTGAGGGTTGCGGCATCCAGTAGTACGTGTCAATGCCGTTGGCACACAACGCTTGCATCACGGAATTCTCCGCGAGGGCTCCTCGGAAGTCGCTCGAGAGAACGTCGCGCAACACAGGATCGAGATACGTCTCGGCGTCCACCCTAAACTTCCGGAACATCAAGCCTGTGTCGGCCACGTACGCTTTGAAGAAGCTGCCCTCCTCGTCGTTGTAGGGCGCAAGGGGAAAGCTCGTGTCGCATGTGAGATGGTTGAGAGTAATGACTCCTGCAGCATCGAGCCACTCGAGGGGCTCGAGCAGGCTCGCCCTCCTTCCGCCCCGCATGACCTCTGCGTACTTGAACTTTTTGGTCGAGGCGCGCATGAGCTGCTTGGGAATGCTCTCCCAAACGCGCTTCGCCGCAGCTCCTCTTATGCCGTTCTCGGGGTCTGTCATATCGGCAGTGTAAGTTAGGTCGATTTCGTCGAGCACATCGCGAACGGCAGCGTGGTCGCGTGTCTTTACCCACGTGACCACCGCTTTAGGCATGCCGCCGACCACGAGATAGCGATGGTATAGCTCGAGAGCGTCGTTGTGGAGGATGTAGGGATCGAGACTCAGTGCGTGCTCACGGATGGCGTTCGCCATGTGATCCTCGCCACATGCCCAAAGCCATTCTTCGAAGTCCATGGGATGAAGCGTCATTTGCCTTATTCCCGATGGGAAGGGTAGCTTACGCTGTTTAACCGTAACCCCCAACAAGCTACCTGTAGCCATTACGCGCCAACCGCTCTCCGCGAAAAAGCGAAGAGAATTCAACGCCTTTTCATTGAGCTGCACTTCGTCGAGAAGGATGATGGAGCTGCTGCGGTCGATTTCCGTTCGCAGCAGCTCCGCCATGTTGGAGACGATACGATCCAAGTCGTCGGTGGGCCCACTGAATACGGCGTCCGCACGAGCCGCATCGGTTTGGAAGTCGAGTTTCACAAATCGCTCGCCCGCATGTTGTCTGCCATTCGTTTCGGCAAGCGTCGTCTTGCCGGTACGTCGTGCCCCACGAATGAGCAATGGCTATTCGGCACCGGTTTCTAGCCATTTTTCTACATCAACGGCGAGCTTCCTACGAAGAATGGTCATTAAAACTCCAAATCGTGTATTTCGTAACACATAATTTGGTAATAATGTGTATTAGTATACATAAAAACACAGTAGCAAGCAGTTTGGCTCCCAATCTTTACCCCCGTGAAGCAATAGCGAACCTTGTTGCTACGCCTTTCCCAGGCACATGTGCTCGCTGCCCTCGCATGCCGTTTTCGAACGCGGTTTGCGACCTATTCACCCAAGAGCTTCACCATCGTCTTGTATATGAGCGTCGCGGCGGGAAAAGGCCCCTCGGCCGCGATGTCCCAAGTTTCCACCCCGGTGACGCGGTAGCCTCGGTGCTCATAGAACCGCTCCGCAGGTTTTGACGAGTCGAGCACAGCCGCCCTATGGCACCTCGACGCAAGAGCCTCAAGCGCATCCATGATGGCCGTGCCCCTGCCACCACCTTGACAGTCTGGCAGGACGAACACCCTGGTCAGATGGCATCCATCGAGCGTCCCGGTACCCACGGGCCGCCCGTCGTCCTCCAGCAGGAACACCCTCGCGCGCGCGACGTCCGATGCTATGTCTTCCACGTTGTGCAGGCGGCAGCACGCCTCCACTATTGCGGGCTCGTAGCTGCCCGGATAGACCTCGCGGATAGTGCGCTGCGCTATGGCGTGCACAGTTTCGATATCTCGTATGCCTGCGGTACGAACACCCTCCAGGGCGAGGTCGACCACCATGAGCCACTCGGTCGCGTCTTCGCCGTCGCCTACGATGCGAAAGCCCATGCGTTCGTAGAGGCGCAAAGCCGGATTCTCCTTCTGGACCGACATTGACGCACGGGCATAGCCGGCCTCGCGCAACTCGCCGAGCATGGCACGCATCATGGCGGTGCCGATCCCCCGGCCTCGGTATGGCTTGTAGAGCGCAATGGAGAACGAGGGCGTCTCGTCGTCG
>JAUMWN010000064.1 GCA_030529625.1 Coriobacteriales bacterium | reverse complement strand
GGGGACTGTCCCCTTTGTACGACTCGCTACATGGCCATGCGCACGACGATGTCGGACATGAGGTAGAACGATCCGTCGTTGAGAATGGCCTGGTAGTCGTCGCCAAGGTATGCGGCAAGCGCCTCGGCCTCCTCCTGGTGGGCGGGATCGCCGTACACCACGAGGTTCTTGTCAAACACGAAGTCGTCTTCCTCGTACGCCACGGTCGTAAATCCCATGGAGGCCAAGTCGTCGGCAACCTTGCTGGCCCTGCCGTCTACGTAGCCCGCAACGGCGATGGCGCCGCTCTTGTCGACGGACTCCAAGCTGCCGGCGTCCTTCTTGCCACTGCCGGCATCCTTGTCCTTTGCCTTGCCGTCCTCCTGCTCGTCGTCCGACGGTACCGTGGGATGGCTGGACGTGGAGCTGGCCACGCCTGAGGTGGGGTCGTCCTCCTCGTCCTCGTAGGGAGGAAGCCCCGCGTCCACGCGCTGCATGATTTTGTTCCATGCAGGCTCGTCCAGGATCTCGTAGTAGATGTCGTCAATGAGCAGGGGTTCGCTGGGAGTCATGCCCGTGTACATGTCCTCGTCAGTGTTGAAGTCGCGGAACTGCGACGCGAGCGCAAGGATCTCGTCCAGCGACATGTCGGTGGTAAGGCTCGAGGACATGGCGGTTATGGAGGAGATCATTTCCTGCGGGCTGCTTGCCAGCACCTTGCGAATGATGGAGGCAATGATCGCGCGCTGGTTTGCGGCGCGGTAGAGGTCGCCGTCCCCGTATTCGTCGTACGCGTGACGTGCGCGACTCAGCATGAGCGCGTCCCAGCTGTCCAACACGTGTGTGCCGGCCTCTAGGTCGATGCCCGTGTAGTCGGGATCGGAAATGGCGCGGGGAAGGGTTATCTCCACGCCGCCCACGGCATCCACGATGCTCATAAACGCGTCGAAGTCGAGCTCCACGTAGTGGGAGATGTCCACGCCGGCGAGCTTGCTCACCTGGCGTACCATGCCTGAGGGACCGCCCAGCGAGAACGCGGCGTTGATCTTGCCCTTGGTGCCGTCCTCAAGGTCCACATACAGGTCACGGTGAATCGAGAGCAGCGTGACCTTGCCATCTTTGGGGTCGATGCGGCACAGCATGATGGTGTCGGCGCGGAAATTCTCGTCCTCGGATCCCCCAGCCTCCTCGGAGCGCTCCTCGTCTCTGTCGGCGCCAATGAGCAGCAGGTAGAAGGGCTCGTTGGGCGCGCCCTTCTTGAGGCTTGCCAACAGGTCCTGGTCGGTGGTGGAAATGTTGCTGTTGATATGGGCGAAGTAAAGCCCTGCCGCAATACCTGCGATGGCCAAGACAGACACAATGCCCACCACGATCCCAATCACGAGCTTGCGGCGGGATTTGCGAGCGCGTACTCCGGCGTAATAGTCCAGCGACTGCTCTCGGGATAGTGGATGGTTCTCGTGTGGCATGACTGCTTCCGTTCTTCGTTTACGGCTGCGTTTGCTTCTCGTGTACTACGATTCTAGTAGGTTTTACCCTACTCGCCCTCGGTAGATTCGGTATTCTCGGAAGATTCGTCGCTATTGGAGGAGCCGGAGGAGTTGCCCTCTCCCTCCGAGCTATTGGAGCTGTCGGAAGGGGTGCCTTCGGTGCCAACGGCGCCAGCGACGCCCGAGGTGGAGTCCTGCTCTCCGCTATCCTCGTCGTAGGGAGGCAGACCTTGGTCAATGCGCATCATCATCTTCTTCCACTGGTCCACGAGGCACGCCTCGTACCAGGCGCCGTCGGTAAACACACCGTCGGTGGGCTCCATGCCCGTGTAGATGTCGCTCTCCACGTCAAGCTTGCTCATCTGGCTTGCCAGGTCCAGGATGTCGGGAATCTCCAGATCGGTGGTAACGCTCTCGGCCATGGTTGCCACCGTTGCCGCCATGGTGGCGGGGTCGCTTGCCAGAACCTTCTTGATGATCTCCGAAAACACCATGCGCTGGTTGGCGGCGCGATAGCGGTCTCCGTCGCCGTATTGGTCGTAGCCATGCCTGCACCGGCAGAGCAGGGCGGCTTCGGTGCCGTCTAGGGTTTGCACGCCCTCCGGCAGGTCGAGCCCCGTGTACTCAGGATCGTACACGGGAACGGGCAGGTCCACCGTCACGCCGCCCACTTGGTCCACGATGGAGATAAAGCGGTCGAGGTCGACCTCGGCGTAGTGTGAGATGGGAACGCCCGCAAACTCCGAGACGACTTGGGTGGTGTAGGCAGGCCCACCAAAGGCATAGGCGGCGTTGATCTTTTGCACGCCGTGCTCGTCCATGTTGATGGCGGTGTCGCGATGGATCGACACCATGGTGACCTTTACGTTCTTGGGGTCGACGCGGCACAGCATTATGGAGTCGGAGCGGTAGGCGCTCTCGTCCTCGCCATAGTGCTCGGTGTCCTCGACCCTGCCCTCGTCCTTGTCGACGCCCAAGAGCAGTAGGTAGAAGGGCTCGCCGGCGGTTGTCTCCACCAGCTGCTCGCGCAGCTCGGTGGTGATGTTCTCGCTGAGCTTGGCGTTGATGTTTGCCACGTAAATGCCTGTCCCGGCTCCCGCGAGCAGGATGAGGGCGAGAACGCAGATGATGGCTATGCGGATGCCTCGCTTGCGCTCTGACGCCATGCGACGATGGCGATAGTGCGAGACGTCGTTGTACTTGTCGACCCTTTGAGTGCTCTGTTCGAGGTCCTCGGACAAAACAACCTCCGTTGCGTTGGGCGGTCATGCACTGGCTCGTCGTAACATATGCAGGTATGTTATTGCAACCCCATGCGTACGTCACTAATCGACAATAATACACCCGCAGGCGTTTGCCCACATAAATGACGTATCGCATTTGCGATTATGCCCTCCCCAGGCTATGCATATTCTGCCTCTCTTATGGCGTTTCGTGTCGTATTATTTCCTGAACGCTATTCGGGGGAGGTGCCTATGGGAGTCACGCTTTCGCATCAATCAGCACTTGACGTCTTGCGTCTGCTTCGTTCCAAGGGGATCAATGCCCGGGAGATGGACTCACTCCCCATCGCTTGCCCGTCCACATGGGTGGGCAAGCGATGGACCATGCGTGAGTTCAATGAGTCGGTGTGGCAATGGCCTCAGCCAAGCCCGCAACGACATATGCATGTGGTGGTGCCCAAAGGTACGAACCGCATTCGCATGTCCCGTGTGGATACGCACGAGTTTTGGGCCGAGACGCCGTATTTGCCGGCGCTTTGGTTGGACGAGCACGCCTCGATGGTTTGCCCCGAGCTGCTGTTCTTGCAGATGGCAGAGGTGTTCCCGCTGCCGGTGATCGTTATGCTGGGATACGAGCTGTGTGGCAACTTCTCACGTGATGCATCCGACCCACTTGAGGGGCCTGTTGAGCTGCATGTGCCGCAGGCCACGAGTGTGGAATGCCTCGGCGACTTCTTGCAGGCGGTTCCAGGTGTCCGGGGCGTCGCGAAGGCGCGGCTGGCATTGCGGTATGTCTCGGACTACGCGCTGAGTGCCATGGAGGCCGTGCTCGCGACTATGTACTCGCTGCCTCCGTGCGAGGCGGGGTACGGAATGGGCCCCATCGCGCTCAACGAACGAGTGTGCCTTGGGGAAGGGGACGAGCGAGAGTCAGTGCGTTCACGCTATCCCGACCTTTCCTTTTCCTTTGCGCCGCTGGGCATTAACTACGATGGAGAGGGGCACCTCGACTTGCCTGGCCTTGTGCTTGCGGCCCGTAAGGTGGAGACGGAGGAAAAGGGCAGACGAGATGCCGCCAAGCTCGCGCTTGAGGCAAAGATGCAAGAGGTGCGGGCCAAGGTGGTGGACGACAACGCGAGAAACCGCCAACTGGCGTCGCGGGGCAAACTGGTGTTTCCCGTTACCAAGGAGGACGTGTATGGATGGGGCCACCTCGATGGCGTTACGCGTGATGTGTTGGCGTGCGCGAGGGAAGTGTGGGGCATAGATACCTCTGAGTACGAACAGACGCTGAGCAATACCGAGCAAGCACGCGATCGGTACGCCTTGTTGGTGTCGTTGCTGCCCAGTGGCAGTGCTTTTGGAAGCTCGTATGGGCGTCTGTGATGGGTTCATCATATCGCCATGCGCAATAGTGTAAAGTCGTCGTGCCACAAATCACGTTTATCTGGTGTTATATGGGATTGAACCTTTTGACTTTGCACTAGCTATTTTAGCTAGTGCAAAGTCAAAAGGTTCAATCCCATATAACACCAGTTGTTGCACAAGATGTGCCTGACGACTTTACACTAATTGCCGCCATCGAACGGCTGACCCGCTACCGTTTGCGAATGGGATGCCGCACGACGGTCTTCATTCGCGCTGGATTGGCCTTGCGTGGGTCGGAAAGATAGATTTCGTGGTGCCGACGCGTCTCGTTCAGGTCCAGGACGTAACCCTCGGACCCCACAAACGCGTGCATAGCGCTCACGGTTGCCGGTTCGTCGTCGTAAGGCCCAACGTGCATGCACTGAACGCAGAGCCCCTCGTCGATTGTGACGAGTTGCACGGGCGAGAAGTCCATTCCCTTCTTGGCCGTTGCGGTCTTGACTGCCCACGCGAAGTCATCCTCGCCAACGAACTCCGGCACACGAATAACCGAGAGCCAGCTCAACGCCTCCTTGTGAGCATAGTCCATCCCATGGACGCCTTGCTGCCACCAAAACCCCTCGAGCGGTGGAACGACATACTGATAGAACCCGTCTATGGCATGATCGGTCTTGTAGCTCATCTTGAGCGTGTAGGCAATCCCGTAGAGCAGCCCAATCGCGTGTTTGTAAGCACCACCCTCCTCGTTGGGGTCACCCGAACCCTCGACGGCAAGAAAACGCATGGAAGGCACCTCAACGATGGAAGGCTTAGTCTTGGGCTGATACAGATCGCGATACTCCCGCTTAAAGTCAAACGCCATGGCCCCTCCTTTGTCCTATGCGTGATTCGTCGCACTCGTAAGTATAGGCACTTGCGAGGAGGGGCGAATGTGGAGGACTCGTGAACGACTGTGCCATGTGGGACACGCCGCCAGGTGGCACGTAGTAAAGGTCAGATGACAAAAACCCACGTCATCCCTTCCTTCCTTGTTTGCGCGTGGCCAGACGCGCACCTGCCCAAAAGGCAGACACAGGCCGTCGGGAACTCCTTCCGCCCGACGGCCTGCTTTGTTTTTGGGTGACTGGCCGATGGTGCCCATGAGGCTACAATACAAGGCCTGTCAACACGAAGGAGGTGCCGCCATGCCCAGGCTCGACCTGTTGCAAATCTATCTTGCAGTGCTCAATGCCGTGTCCTTTGCCATGGGCGCCATAGACGGTCGCGCCAGGGCACATGGACGGCAAGGCGGCATCTCCGTGTGGGTACTGGTCTTCTTCTCGTGTGCGGGCGGGGCCGCAGGCGTGCTGCTTGGCTCTCTCGCGTTTGGTGGGCGAACGCGCAAGGACACGGTTGCCCAACGCTTCTTTGCCGCGTGGTCAATCGTTTTGTGGGCATTGCTGCTCGCGAACGTGTATGGCTGGAGCCGCTTTGACGCGAGTCGCCTCGCGGAGAGCCTTGCCCGCGATCACACGTGGCTCTGGCTGTACCTTGCGGCCGTCAACGTCATCACGTGCGCGCTGTTCCTGGTTGACAAGGCCCGGGCCCGGTCGGGTGCGTGGCGCGTTCGGGAGAGCGTGTTGCTGTCGTTCGTCATGCTTGGCGGTTCGGTTGGTGCTCTGCTTGGCATGCTCGTTGCCCACCACAAGGTGAGGAAGCCGTACTTCATGCTGGGGGTTCCGCTCGCGTTGGTGCTTGAGGTTGCCGTCGTGGCATACCTCATGCAAGCCGGCGTGTGCTAGCCTCGCCCGGCAGCCTCCAGACAGCCCGCCCATCCCGTATGTTCTTGATAATTGGGCATTGATGGTTCTCACAAAAGCCCTGCGGCGCTATCCTGAGATAGATACCGCAACCTCGCAGAAAGGCGAAGCATTATGCAGATTGCCGACGGCATTTACTACATTGGTGTAAACGACCACCAACTCGATCTCTTTGAGGGCCAGTACATCGTGCCCAACGGCATGGCGTACAACTCCTACGTGCTCATGGACGAGAAGATTGCCGTAATGGATGGCGTGGATGCCAACTTTGGCGACGAGTGGCTCGCCAACCTCGAGGCGGTCCTGGACGGGCGCACGCCAGATTACCTCATCGTCCAGCACATGGAGCCTGACCACAGTGCTTCCATCACCCTGTTCACCGACAAGTACCCCGAGGCCGTGGTGGTGGGCAGCGTTGGCGCCTTCAACATGATGCAAAACTACTTTGGCACCAAGTTCGCGGGCCGCAACCTGATGGTAAAGGATGGCGCGACCCTGAGCCTGGGCACCAAGGAGCTCACCTTTATCGCGGCTCCCAACGTGCACTGGCCCGAGGTCATCTTTACCTACGACGCAACCGACAAGGTGCTTTTCTCGGCCGACGCCTTTGGCAAGTTTGGCGCGCTGGACGTGGAGGAGGACTGGGACTGCGAGGCCCGTCGCTACTACTTTGGCATCGTGGGCAAGTTTGGCGTCCCGGTGCAAAAGGTCCTGGCCAAGGCAGCCAACCTGGACATCGAGGTCATCTGCCCGCTGCATGGCCCCATCCTGAGCGAAGACCTGGACCACTACCTGGGCTTGTATCAAACGTGGTCCGCATACGACGTCGAGACCCCCGGCGTGGTGATTGCCTACTCCAGCGTGTATGGTCACACCAAGGAGGCAGTGGAGCTGCTCGCGAAGACGCTGGTTGGCAAGGGCTGCCCGCGCGTAACAACCTTCGATCTTGCCCGCGAGGATCAGGCCGAGGCCGTGGAGGATGCCTTCCGTTACGGCCATCTGGTGCTCGCCACCACCACCTACTGCGGCGGCATCTTCCCCGCTATGGACCAGTTCATCCATCACCTGCTCGACCACGCGTTCCAAAAGCGTACCGTGGCCTTTGTGGAGAACGGCTCGTGGATGCCTGCCGCGACCAAGGGCATGCGCGCCCTTATGGAGAAGTGCGCCGACATCGAGTTCGCTCAGAACACCGTAACGGTTAAGGGTTCGCTCAACGATGCCTCGCGTGCTCAGATTGACGCTCTGGCCGAGGAGCTTGCCGCTCAGTTCTAGGAGCACAGGATTAACAATGTGTAAGGTGACATGTCGGGCATTTTGTCTCGTGGTTTTAAGTGAGATAGAATGCCCGACGTACTGTTGAGCGAGTGAAGGGAGTCGCGCATGGACGCAAAAGGCGGCCAGTCTAAGGCGGAGTCGAGCCTGAGTGTGCCAGGAATCATCATTGGCATCGTGGGGTGCGTCATAATCACAGCATCCTCGGTGTACACGGCGCTCAAGATGGGCGCGCTGCCGTGGCCAAGCATCTTTACCTCCATCACGGCGCTGTTGGCGCTTCGCGCGCTGGGGCGCTCGAGCCTGGCAGAGGCAAACGTCACGCAAATAATTATGTCGGCAGGCTCCATGGTTGCGGGTGGCCTGGCGTTTACCATCCCTGGCATCTGGATGCTGGGATACACCGACGAGGTGAGCTGGGTGCACATGCTGCTCGTGGCCCTATGCGGTACGCTCTTGGGCTTGGTGTGCACGGCGCTCATACGCAAGCGCTTTATTGAGGAGTCCGGCCTGGAGTTTCCCATTGGCACGGCGTCCGCCCAAACCCTTATGGCGAGCAAGGCGGGCGGCAAGACCGGGGCAAAGCTCTTTGGGTCCATGGCCGTGTCGGGCGTATGGTGCGTGGCG
The DNA here is from genome assembly GCA_030529625.1 of Coriobacteriales bacterium. GTDB lineage: Bacteria > Actinomycetota > Coriobacteriia > Coriobacteriales > Atopobiaceae > RUG440. Next base: position 9,504 of record JAUMWN010000064.1, on the reverse strand, counting down.
CGAGACGTGCTGGGGATTATCCCGGCCATGCTCTTTGCCCTGCCTATTCCCGGCGTGAGCTTTGGCCTGTACAACTCTCCCATGCTGCTGTCGGTTGGCTTCCTCGTGGGCGGCGCGGCCATGGCCTTCTGGTTTGGCGGCGCGGTGCTGGGCAATCTGGGCATCCTGGTGGGGGCACCCGCGCTGGGGCTGTGCGACGTGCAGACGGCGCAGGGCATCGTGTCGAGTCTGGGCATGGGCCTTATGATGGGCTCGGGCCTGGGCGTTATTGCAAAGGACATCCTGCCCAAGATAGTCTCCCACCTGCGGGGTAAGGGCGACGACTCCGAGCGCACGACCGCAGTGAGCGAGATTCGTCCCGGCGTTCTTGCACTGATCGTTGCTGCGGCGGCCTTACTCGTGTGCTTTGGGCTGGGCTTTGGTCCCATCGTGACCCTGGTGGTGGTTGCCATGAGCTTTGTTACCACCATCATGAGCGCCCAGTCGGTGGGCCAGACCGGCATCGACCCTATGGAGATCTTTGGCCTCATTGTCTTGCTGGGCGTTGCGGCCCTGGGGGAGTCCAACCAGGTAAAGCTGTTCTTCGTGGCAGGCGTCATAGCGGTGGCCTGTGGCCTGGCCGGTGACGTGATGAGCGACTTCAAAGCCGGAAGCCTGGTGGGTGGCAGTCCGCGCGAGATGTGGATTGGCCAGGCCATTGGCGCGGTGCTGGGCTCGGTGGTCTCGGTCGTCGTGCTGGTGGCCCTGGTGAGCGCCTACGGCGCCGGCGCCTTTGGTCCCGGCCAGCAGTTTGTCTCGGCGCAGGCGTCTGTGGTCGCAACCATGGTGTCAGGCATTCCCAATGTGCCTGCGTTCGTGGTGGGTCTGGTCGCGGGTATCGTGCTCTACTGCCTGGGTGTGCCCTCCATGATGATAGGTCTGGGCGTATACCTGCCCCTGTACATGTCGCTTACCGCCCCCATCGGCGCGCTCGTCAAGGCCGTGTGGGATCGTGTGCGCAAGGAGGATACCGAGGAGGACGGCATCGTGGTGGCGTCGGGCCTCATTGGCGGCGAATCCATCGTGGGCGTGATCATTGCCCTGGTAACGGTCATCATGAGCATGGGTTAGGCCGAGTGCCAGGTGCGCCGGGAGCCGTGACGCTTTTGTCTGTCGATTTGGAATGCCTTGCGTATTGCGTCAAGGCATGCGCCGTTGTGCCTATAATGGGAACGCACTGCAACGAGCAAGGAGTACTCACATGATTAAGGAACTGGTTAAGGACACAACGATTCTCTCCACGCGCTGCGAGCGAGCGACTCCCGAGGATGCCGCTTTGGCGCAGGACCTCATAGACACGCTGCTCTCGCTGGAGGACGGTGCCTGCCTCGCGGCAAACCAGATTGGCGTGACGAAGGCCGTAGCGGTGTATCTGGACGACGACCGGGAGCCGCACGTGCTGTACAACCCCAAGTTCCTGTTTGGCGTGCGTGCGTCAAAGGTGATCGAGGGCTGCCTCACGCTGGACGAGCCGTCCAAGGTTACGCGCTATGCCAAGGTAAAGGTGTCCTACGACGAGCTGGTGGACGGGGCCTTTAAGGCGCGCAAGCGCGACTTTGAGGGCTGGACCGGCCAGATGGTTCAGCACATGATCGACCACTGCAACGGCAAGTTGGTCTAGCGCGGGGAGGTTGGCGTGCCGCTTATATCCGTTTGCGTTCCGTGTCACAACGAGCAGGAGAGCCTGCCCATATTTGTGGATGCGCTTACCGACGTGGCGACGGACATGCGCGCAGAGTCTCCCGACCTCTCCTTCGAGCTCGTCCTTGTGGATGACGGCTCCACCGACAAGACCTTGGACGTGATTCGTCGTCTGGAAGGCGAGACCGACCTCATCCTTCCCGTGCGCTGGACGTCCTTCTCACGCAACTTTGGCAAGGAGGCGGGCATCTATGCAGGCCTCAAGATGGCCAAGGGCGACTATGTGACCACCATGGACGCCGACATGCAGGACCCGCCGTCGCTGTTGCCCCGCATGTATGGCATGCTTGCGCACGACGACACGTACGACTGCGTGGCGACCAGGCGGATGGACCGTGCGGGTGAGCCGCCCGTTCGCTCGTTCTTTGCGCGCATGTTCTACCGCATCATCAACAAGATGTCCCAAACCGAGTTCGTAGACGGCGCGCGTGACTTTAGGCTCATGCGCCGGCGCATGGTAGACGCCGTGCTCAGCATGGGGGAGTACAACCGCTTTAGCAAGGGCATCTTTAGCTGGGTGGGATTCGAGACCTGCTGGATTGCATATGAGAATGTCGAGCGCGTGGCAGGAGACACCAGCTGGAGCTTTTGGAGTCTGCTCAAGTACTCCATAGACGGCATTGTGGGCTTTACCACGGCGCCCCTGGCGTGGGCGTCGGTTGCGGGTGCGCTCTTTAGCGTGATCGCGCTGGTGTTCTTGCTGGTGGTGGTGATTCGCGCGTTGGCGTTTGGCGACCCGGTCTCGGGGTGGCCGTCCACCATGAGCGTGATCCTGCTGTTGGGCGGGCTCAACCTGCTGGTGCTGGGCATTATGGGCCAATACCTCGCAAAGACGTACTTGGAGACCAAGGCACGGCCGCTCTACATTATTAAGGAGTCGAGTGACGAGGCCGAGGACGGCGTCAAGCAGTGAGCGACGCGCCCGAGCTTGTGGAGGACGACGCCGGCCTGTCGCTGGTGGGCGGCGGTCAGGTGTTGCGCGCGGACTTCTCGCGCATGCTGCCACGCTTGCGGCAGCCCAACCTCAGCCGTGAGCTGCTCGTGCGGGCGGCACGCATACGCGGAGCGCAGGGTGTGCTGCGTGCGGTGGACGCGACCGCCGGGCTGGGGGAGGACGCGCTGCTCTTGGCTGCCGCCGGGTTTTGGGTGCGCCTCTTCGAGCGAGACCCCCTTATTGCGGCGCTGGTGGACGACGGCTTGAGGCGCGCACGTCAGACGCCCGAGCTGGCAGAGGTGGCGTCGCGCATGGAGCTGGTGGCGGGCGATAGCGTACAGGGGTTGGCGACGCTACCCTGGACGCCCGACGTCGTGTATTTGGACCCCATGTTTCCCGAGCGTCGTCGCAAGGCTGCCACCAAGAAGAAACTCCAACTCATCCAGCAACTGGAACGACCGTGCGAGGACGAGGAGGGTCTGCTGCGCGCGGCGCTTGCGGCCGGTCCGCGCAAGGTGGTGGTCAAGCGCCCGCTCAAGGGTCCGTGCCTGGGGAGTGTCAAGCCTAGCCATTCCGTGCGCGGCAAGGTTGTGCGCTACGACGTAATCGTGCCTTAAAGGGGCCTGTCCGCTAGGGAAGAAGTACCTTTGAGACATGCGTGCATGTCTCAAAGGTACTTCTTCCCTAGCGGACAGACTCTAGAGGACAGGCCCTGTCGTTATCCGCGGGTGGCCGCACTCCAGCGGTCGAAGCCGCCGGCCAGGTTGTAGCAGGTGTAGCCTAGCCCGGTAAGGATGCGGCAGGCGATGTAGCTGCGCTGTCCGCTCTTGCAGTGCACATACACCGGCTTGCCCTGGGGAATCTCGTCTGCGCGCTCGCGAATCTCGTCCACGGGGATGTTGACAAACCCGTCAATAAAGCCGTTTACCACGCGCTCGTGCGGCGTGCGTACGTCAAGCAGCGTTACCGACCCGTCGCGCGGCAGATCGGCCACGTCCTCGGGGAAGAATTGCCGCAGCTTGCCGGACAGCACGTTCTCGGCCACGAACCCCGCCATGTTCACCGGGTCCTTGGCGCTGCCAAATGGAGGCGCGTAGCACAACTCCAGCGAGGCGAGGTCGCGTACGTCGGCGCCAAGGCGAATGGCCGTGGCAATGACGTCGATGCGCTTGTCCACGCCCTCGGGACCAACGGCCTGGGCGCCCAGCAGCTTGCCGGTTTGCGGGTCCCACAGCACCTTGATGCCCATCATGCGCGCACCCGGGTAGTACCCGGCGTGGTGACCCTGGGTAAGGTAGGTCTTGTCAAACGCGATGCCCTGGGCACGTGCCGCCTCCTCGGTGAGGCCGGTGGATGCGGCACACAGCGAGAAGACCTTGACCACGCTCGAACCCTGCGTGCCCGTGTAGCGGCAGTCGCCGCCCAGCATGTTCTCCGCCGCGATGCGACCCTGACGGTTTGCGGGGCCAGCCAGGGGGATGGCGGTGTCGGCACCGGTTACGAAGTCCACCACTTGGATGGCGTCGCCGGCGGCATACACGTCGGGGGCGCTCGTGTGCATGCGGTCGTCCACCAGGATGTGACCGCGTGGACCGCAGGCAATGCCGGCGTTGCGTGCGATTGCGGACTCCGGTCGCACGCCCACGGCAAGAATCACGAAGTCGCAGGGCAGAGTCTCGCCGTTGCTGGTGTGTACCGCCAGGGAGTCGCCCTCTTGGCTGATGGCCGAGACGCCCGTGTTAAGGCGCAGGCCCACGCCGCCCTTGCGCAGCTCCGCGTGCAGGTCGGCGGCCATGTCGGCGTCGATCGACTTTATCACGTGGCTTGCCATCTCCACGACCGAGGTGCGAATGCCGCGCTCGGCCAGGTTCTCGGCCATCTCGATGCCAATGAACCCGCCGCCAACAACCACGCAGCTTGACGCGTGCTCCTCATCCAGAATCGCGGTCACGCGGTCCACGTTGGGGATGTTGCGCACGGTGAGCACGTGGTCGAGGTCGGCACCGGGAAGCGGTGGGCGCACAGGCTCGGCACCTGGTGAGAGGAGCAGCTTGTCGTAGGTCTCCACGTACGTCTCGTCCGTTTGCAGGTTGCGCACGGTTACCTCGTGGGCAGCCGTGTTGATGGCGACAACCTCACTCTGCACGCGCACGTCCAAGTTAAAGCGGGCGTGCAGACTTTGGGGCGTCTGTACGGCGAGTTTGCCGCGATCCTTGATTACGCTGCCCACGTAATAGGGGAGTCCGCAGTTGGCAAAGCTCACGTATGGCCCGCGCTCAAGCAGCACGATGTGCGCCTGCTCGTCCAGCCTACGCGCACGAGTCGCCGCCGATGCGCCTCCGGCGACGCCACCTACGATTACGATCTTGGTCATAGCCCGCTCCTTTCGCTTGTTACTGCTTTAGTGTAACAAACAGGCAGTGGTAAAGCCCCGCCTTGTCTTCGTGCGTGTCCGCTGCGGAAGAGGTACCTTTGGGACACGGCGCGCTGTGTCCCAAAGGTACCTCTTCCCCAGCGGACACGTTCTGGTGGTTCGACGTTCTACGCGCTGCGCTCGGGGAGCGTGCCGGATCGGTATGCCTCGAGCAGCTGCGACAGCTCGTCGATGCGCTGTTGGATGCGCCTGCCGTTGTCGGTGTTTGCCACGCACACGGGGTCGTGGCTGCGGTCCTCGATTACGGTCTCGTGCGCGCTTGCGATGTCGTCGTTGCTGGCCAGCGCGTCGTGAACGCTGGTAAAGGGGCGATGCGCCTTGAGGCGCAGGCCGTTGCGATCGGCGATGAGGGTGTAGCCGGCGATGCCTGTGGTCTTGTGGTAGGCGCTGCAAAAGCCGCCGTCAATAACCAGCAGCTGACCGCCCGCACGCACGGGCGTGTCTCCGTCCACCTCGTGCACGGGCGTGTGCCCGTTGATGATGCGCGCCGTGCTGTTGGTGAGGCCAAATTCGGCAAGAATGCGCTGGCATACGGCCTGGTCTCGCGCGAGATCGAAGTAGGGGTCCTGAGGCTCTGCCCAGGTGCGCTCGTCGGCCACGTAGGCGCGCTCGAAGGTCTTCATCGTGCGTCCGGCAAGGGGGGAGTGCGAGCCGCACCACAGGTACCACATCCAGTCGAGTGCGAGCTGGTCTCCGGTCGCCCAGGCACGCCGCGCCATGCGGTCCACGTAGTCCAGGTAGGCGCGGCCGGACAGCTGCTGACCGTCGCTGGTGACCACGGCAAAGTTGCCCTGCTCGTCCAGCGGAATGCAGCCGTGGAACATGAGGCGGTTGTTTTGGACGAGGTATACCGATCCGTGCTCAAACAGGAACCGTGCGTGCCTGCGCAGGCGGTCGGAGTCGGCAAACGCAGACACCAGGCCGTCCAGCACGTTCTGTTCGCCCTCGCTGAGTTGGGAGGGATTGGCGAGGTCAAGCGTGGGGAAGTCGCGGGTGGACAGCGGCCAGTCGCGGTCGCCTATGCGCACCACGCCCTCGTCCGGCCGAATGGCGCCCAGCAGGCATCGGTCCTGCATCTGCCAGTTGGGATGACGCGCGATCGTTTGCTCCATCAGCTTAAACAGGATGGCGTTGATGGCCTTCTCGATGCGGTGGACGCCTGGCTCGTGCGCGTAGGTGGCATCGGCAAACAGTGCAAGCTCGCGCAGCGAGATACCGTAGGAGCTCTCCAGCACGTTGAGCGTGTTGTAGTGGACGCACGTGCGCACCACCTGTGCGATGCACACCTCGGAGCCGGCGGCGGCACCCATCCAGGCGATGTCGTGATTGCCCCACTGCACGTCCACGTTGCCCAGCTCTATGAGTTCGTCCAGCACGCGGTCGGCGCGTTGGCCACGGTCGTAGATGTCGCCCACCACGTGCAGGTGTGCGACGGCCAGCCGCTTGATGAGGCGCGTGATGGAGCGAATAAAGTCGTCTGCCGCACCTGTCGCCACGATGGAGGCCACGATGTTCTCGTGGTAGAAGTGGTGTGCGGAGTGGGCTCCCAGGCTCACGTGTAGCAGCTCGTCGATAATGTAGCCGTAGGCCTCGGGTAGGAGTTTGCGTACGTGGCTGCGCGTGTAGTTGTCCGAGAGCGTACGGGCCAGGTTGGTGAGGTTCTTGAGGGTCTTTTCATACCACTCGGGACTCAGGCGCCCCGCCCGGCGCAGCAGCGAGAGCTTCTCGTCGGGGTAGTATATGAGGGTGCACAGCTCGGCGCGTTCCCTGTCGTTGAGGGTTTGTCCGTACTGCGTGTTCACGCGCTCGCGAATCACGCCCGAGCAGTTGTTGAGGATGTGCGTAAAGGCCTCGAGCTCGCCATGGATGTCGCTCATCACGTGTTCGGTCCCGCACGGCAAATTGAGAATGGCCTCCAAGTTGATTATCTCGGTGTATGCCGCCTGGCACGTGGGGAACTGATGAGACAAGAGCCGCAGGTACCGCATGTCGTCTGTCATGGCGCCTCCTCCAAACCGGGTTGTTCCTTGAGTATAACCCGCAGGCGGTACGAGAAGCGGCAAAGGACGCCGGGATGCGGTTTTCGGCTGAGAAAAGGGGTCAGGCCCCTATTCCCACTTTGGACAAAATGGGAATAGGGGCCTGACCCCTTTTCTCAAACGTTGGGCGAGATTAGTGGTGGAAGAGGCGCATGCCGGTAAAGCACATGGCGATGCCGTACTTGTTGGCCGTCTCGATCACGTTGTCGTCGCGGATGGAGCCGCCGGGCTCGGCGATGTAGCTCACGCCGCTCTTGTGGGCGCGCTCCACGTTGTCGCCAAACGGGAAGAAGGCGTCGGAACCCACGGTCACGCCGGTTTGTGTGGCAATCCACTCGGCCTTCTCCTCGCGGGTTAGGACCTCGGGGCGCTCGGCAAACCACTTTTGCCACTCGCCGTCGCGCAGCACGTCGTCGTGCTCGTCGGAGATGTACACGTCGATGGCGTTGTCGCGGTTGGCGCGGCGAATGCCGTCTGCGAACTTGAGGCCCAGCACCTTGGGGTGGCGGCGCAGATACCAGGTGTCGGCCTTGTTGCCGGCGAGGCGGGTGCAGTGCACGCGGCTCTGCTGGCCGGCGCCCACGCCAATGGCCTGGCCGTCCTTGACGTAGCACACGGAGTTGGATTGCGTGTACTTAAGGGTGATAAGGGAGATGATCATGTCGACCAGCGCCTCATCGGGCACGTCGCGTGCCTCGGTCACGAAGTTCGAGACGAGCTCGCGGTCCACCTTGTAGTTGTTGTGGCCCTGCTCAAAGGTGATGCCAAACACGTCCTTGGTCTCGATGGGTGCGCACTCGTAAGCGGGGTCGATCTGCACCACGTTGTAGTTGCCACCCTTCTTTTGGGCAAGAATGGCCAGCGCCTCGGGCGTGTAGCCCGGTGCGATGATGCCGTCGGAGACCTCGGGCTTGAGGTACGTGGCGGTGTCGGCGTCGCACACATCGCTGAGCGCCGCCCAGTCGCCATACGAGCTCATGCGGTCGGCACCGCGTGCGCGAATGTAGGCGCAGGCGATGGGAGACGGGTCGGGCAGGTTGTCGCCCACAAAGTAGATCTGGCGGTCGATGTTGGACAGCGGCGTGCCCACGGCGGCGCCAGCAGGGCTCACGTGCTTGAAGCTCGCCGCGGCGGGAAGCCCTGTCGCCTCCTTGAGGTCACGCACCAGCTGCCAGGAGTTGAGTGCGTCAAGGAAGTTGATAAACCCGGGCTTGCCCTGCAGCACGCGAATGGGAAGGTCGCTGCCGTCCCGCATAAAGATGCGCGAGGGCTTTTGGTTGGGGTTCATTCCGTACTTGAGCTCAAGCTCGTTCATGTGTGTGCTCCTTTGGTCTTGGGGCGCTTGGTGTCTGACCTTCGTGCTCAAACAGCTGCTTGCAGAACTGCGCGCGAAGGTCAGACACCAAGCGGATCCTTACTAACTCATACACCCCAACCGAAAGCCCATTTCTCGCGGCTGGGAAAAGATGGTGCGCTGCTTCGCAGCGCGTTTAGAAGAGGGGTGGGACGCGGCGCGTTTTGTTAGTCTCCTAGGTGTTTGTTGCAGATGGTTACTTGGCCGTTTACGTTGCAGTAAAGGCTGATCTTGTTGTCTTCGTTGAGGGCGGCCCATACCTCGTTGGGTTCGGGCATGCGCACCTCGATGGGCTCGCCGGTAAAGGTGGGCAGGGGGTCACCGTCGGCGTCGTAGGTGGAGAGGAAGTAGCCTACGCCGTCGTCGGCGCCCTCGTAGCAAAAGAACTCGCGCAGGCAGTGGCCGTTGTCCTGATGCTTGAGGATGGAAAGGTCAAAAGAGCCGTCCGCGTGCAGGATTGTGCTGATGCGCGGGGTAAAGTTGGGGGCGTCGGGCTCGAACTCGCGCGCGAGGCAGCCGGCAAAGAAGTCGTTTGCCTCCACGATCGTGTCGGTTTGGTCGCCGTTGGTTACCACGAGGTCGTCTCCCATGGTACGTACGGGGTGGTAGATAATAAGACTGGGGTCCTCCACGAGCTCGGGCTTGTGTGCCTCGGTGCGAATGCCGTCTTCGGTCTCCACAAACACGCGGTTGCGGCTGTTTGCGCTGCGTCCCATGATCCAGTAGTACACGCGCTTGTTGCCCACCACGATGCCGCGACCGGGGTAGGGGTTGTTGTTGAGCAACTCGACGAGGTCTTGCATACGCCATCCTTTCGTAGAAAAGTTAGGTGCACTCTAGCACTCTTGGTGTCGCTCAATACAAAACCCATGAATGGGGGTGTCCGATTGGGAAGAGGTACCTTTGGGACACGTCCGGCAACCCCTCCGTTACGGCATGCCCAACCAAGTGTCCCAAAGGTACCTCTGCACTAAGCCGCTTCGCGGCAGCCTTCCCATCGTCC
>JAUMWN010000063.1 GCA_030529625.1 Coriobacteriales bacterium | reverse complement strand
CCCCCTTGATAGGTCGCACACGACCTATCAAGGGGGGTTGCCCCTTTTGATCGGTTGGGGACTAACCCTTCGCGTGCGCCCGCAGGTACTCCTCGAACTCCTCCTTAGGCAACGGGCGGGAGTAATAGAAGCCCTGGATGAGGTTGCAGCCCATGTCCCGCACGCGCTGCACGTCCTCTGCGGTCTCCACCCTTCGACCACCGTCTCCAGGCCAAGGAGCTGCGCGATTTGAATGGCGCAGCGAATGATGCGGAAGTCGTCCAATCGCGAGGCATTGCGCACCATGCCGCCATCGATCTTGAGGATGTCGAGCGGAAGCAGGTTGAGCAGCGCCAACGAGGAGTAGCCGCTCCCAAAGTCGTCGAGTTCCACCTTGAACCCAAACGTGCGAAGCTCCTCCAGCGCGTGCACGACGACGTCGGGGTCCTCGGCATAGGCCGTCTCGGTGAGCTCCAGATGCAACAGCGAGGGATCCACGCCAAACTCGTTCGCCATGTCGAGGACACGTTGCGGCAGCTCGTGGTCGTCGAAGTCGAGCGGCGACATGTTGATGGAGACGGGCACCAGCGGCAGTCCTGCCTCCGTAAGGTTCACAATCTCGCGGCACACCTCGCGACACACATAGCGGTCCAGCTCGGAGATCATGCCATTGCGCTCGAACAGCGTTATGAACACAGCAGGGTTCACGAAGCCGAGCTCGGGGTGAATCCAGCGCACCAGCGCCTCGGCACCTGCCACCAAGCCCGTGTCCACGTCGTGCTTGGGCTGGTAGTACACCTTAAACTGGTGCTGTTCAATACCCTCCTGCACGCTCTCCACCAGCGTGCGCTCCATGGCCTTTCGCTGGTGCAGCGCGTCGTCGTACCACGAGACGCCCGCACCCTCGGAATCGCGCAGCTCGTCGATAGCAAAGGAGGCCCGGTCGCACAGCTGCGATGCCGAGAGATCGTGCTCGATGTTTTGCACGACGCCAAATCGAACGAACAGATGCGCAACGCCCATGTTTCGTATGAGCGGATCGAGTATGGCCGTCCAGTCGCTCTCTTGGTGCTCGATGACAAACCCAAACGAGTCTCCACCAATTCTGCCACTCGACACCACGTCGGGAAGGGCGACTTTGAGCTTGTCCGCCAGGTCATGCAGCAGCCGGTCGCAGCTCTCACGCCCATAACGCTCATTAAGCGTCTTGAAGTCGCGTATGTCGCGTATGTCGCTGCACACCATGTCGTACGCATGGTCCGGATAGGCCGCCAGAAGGTTGTCGACCCTACGGAAGAAGAAGTCCTCCCGATACAGGCCCGTCGTGACGTCCCAGCGCAGCTGGTTGACAATCGACGCGGTCTCGCGCAGGCGAATGGTGTTGCTCACGCGATTGAGAATGGCCTCGGGGTTGTAGGGCTTTACCACGAAGTCTTTGGTGACCTGTACCAAATGCTGCTGGACGGCAAGGTCGACCTGTTGGCGGGCCTTGCCTGGAAAGAGGATCGTGCCAACCTCATAGGCTACCCCGAGGCTCCCATGGGCAGCGAGACCTACAGCCTGGTGAAGCACGACACCGACGCCAGCATCACCGCAGACCCCTCCACGCTCTCTGGCAAGAGAATCGGCGTGCTCAACAGCGCTGTGTCGGATGCGCTCGACGCCTTTTTGGTCGAGCACCACGTGACGGCAGATGTCGTGGAGTTTGCAGACTACGAGGACCTCTTTGCGGCCTTCGACTCGGGCAAGCTGGACGTGCTGGCCGCCGAGGGCGACGGAGCCTACGGCAGAGACCATGCCGAGGTGCTCATGCCCTTTGGCAGCTCCGACTACTACCTCTGCACCAACATCGCGCGTGCCGACCTGCTCGACGAGCTCAACGCCGCCCAAACGGTCCTTGCGGCAGAGGAGCCTAACTACCTCACCACGCTACGCGCGAAGTACTACTCGAGCAGCGTCACGGCACGTGCGTTCTCCGCAGACGAGCGGGAATGGCTGCAGACACACGACTCCCTGCGGGTGGGGTACTTGGAAAACTACCTCCCCTACAGCGACACGAGCGCAAGCGGAGAGGTGACGGGGCTTGTGGCCGACATCGTCCCAAAGATCCTAGAGAGCCTGGGCATAGCGGACAAGAAGGTTACGTATCGCGGATTTGCCAGCTACGAAGACATGATCGCAGCCGTGCGCTCCGGGGACACGGACGTGGCCTTCCCGGTGGGCGGCGGGATGTACTACGCCGAGGAAAGCGGCATATACCAAACGACCCCAATCGTCTCGACGGCCACGAACCTCGTCTTTACGGGCGAGTTCAACGAGCAGACGACGTCTAAGTTTGCGGTCAACGAGAACAACCGCATGCAGTACTACTACGTCCAAGCCAACTACCCAGACGCCGAGGTTGTGCTCTACCCCTCAATTGACGATTGTCTGCATGCGGTGCTCGACGGGCAGGCGACCTGCACCACGCTCAATGGCCTGCGCGCAAACGCGATGCTGCGCAACAGGGCCTACAAGCACCTGTCGATGCGCCAGGCAACCAAGAGCGACGACCGCTGCTTTGGCGTCGTAATCGGCAACAAGGGCCTTCTTAAGCTCCTCAACCGTGGCATTAGCGTGGTGGGCAGCGAATACGCTCAGAGCCTCTCGGACCGCTATACCAGCGGGCTGTACTCCTATGGCCTACTGGACATGGTCCTGGACAACATGTGTGGGCGTCTTTGGCACGGCCGCCATCATCTTGGCCGCGGTCATCATCGCGCTGCTCGTGCGCGACACGCGTCACCGGAAGCGCGAGATCGAGGAGAAGGAGGCAGCCCGCCTGCAACTCGAGCAAAAGAACCGCGAGCTGGAGGAGAGCAAGCAGGCGCTTTCGGACGCGCTCATGGCCGCCGAGCACGCCAACAGCGCAAAGACCACTTTCCTCAACAACATGAGCCACGACATACGCACGCCCATGAACGCCATCGTGGGCTTTACCGCACTGGCCGCATCGCACATTGACGACAAGGAGCAGGTACAGGACTACCTGGCCAAGATAACCGTCTCGAGCCAACACCTGCTCTCGCTGATCAACGATGTGCTGGACATGAGCCGCATCGAGAGTGGCAAGATGACCATCAACATGACCGACGTACACCTGCCCGACGTCGTCCACGACCTGCGGACGATCATTCAGTCCGACGTGACCGCAAAGCGGCTCGAGCTGTTCGTGGACACGCAGGACGTAGTCCACGAGGACGTCGTCACCGACAAGCTCCGCCTCAACCAGGTGCTGCTCAACATCCTCTCCAATGCCATCAAGTTTACGCCGAGCGGCGGCACCGTGAGCTTTAGGGTCATCGAGAAGCCCTCCTCGACCGCGGAGGTCGCGAACTTCGAATTCCGCATCAAGGACAACGGCATCGGCATGAGCGAGGAGTTCCAAAAGACGGTATTCGACGCGTTCTCGCGCGAGCAGAGCAGCACCGTGAGCGGCATCCAGGGAACTGGCCTGGGCATGGCCATCACCAAGAGCATCGTGGACATGATGGGCGGCACCATCACGGTGAGCTCCGAAGAGGGCAAGGGCAGTGAGTTCGTGGTCAATCTCCCCTGCAAAATCTGCGAGGGATACACCAAGCCCGAGCAGCTGCCCGAGCTGGCAGGCCTGCGCGCGCTGGTGGCCGACGACGACGTGAACACCTGCCTGTCCATCTGCTCCATGCTGCGCCAAATCGGCATGCGGCCCGACTGGACCAACTACGGAAGAGAGGCCGTGATCCGCGCCAAGGAGGCGTTCGAGCAGGCCGACGAGTTCCGCGTGTACATCATCGACTGGCTGATGCCCGACCAAAACGGCATCGAGACCGTCCGACAAATTCGCAGGGTCATTGGGAGCGACGCCCCCATAATCATCCTCACCGCCTACGACTGGGCCGACATCGAGCAGGAGGCGCGGGAGGCGGCGTCACGGCGTTCTGCTCCAAGCCCCTGTTCATGTCGGAGCTGCGCGACGTGCTGGCAAAGCCCTTCGCCCAGCACGAGGACGAGCACGACCAGGAGGCGCCCAAGCGCGACTTCACGGGAAGCCGGGCGCTGCTCGTGGACGACAACAAGATGAACCAGGACATTGCCATTATGATTCTGCAGGAATCGGGATTCGAGGTGGACGTCGCGTTCGACGGCGTGGAGGCAGTCGACATGGTTACGGAGGCACCTGCCGGCCACTACGACGTCGTCCTCATGGACGTGCAGATGCCGCGCATGGACGGCTACGAGGCGACGACCCACATCCGCGCGCTCGACGACCCACAAAAGGCCAACGTGCCCATCGTCGCCGTGACGGCCAACGCCTTCGAGGAGGACGTGGCCACGGCCAAGGAGGCGGGGATGAACGGACATCTGGCAAAGCCGTACGACATCGACGCCATGATGGAGATGCTGGACGGGCTCATACCCATCGATCCAGCGAACACCGCAAGACCTTAGGAAACGTAGGGGATGCACATGGACGGAGAAAAAAAGGGCTTCACACGCACCATTCTCGTAAGCGTCGCGATCGTCGCCGCAGTGCTGGTGCTCGGCACCCTTTGGGTTGGCCAAAACGCGAGCTCCGACACCGAGGAGGCGGTTCGCTCCGTAAGCCTGCTGTATTTGGACGAGCTCGCCGGTCGCCGGGAGCAGGTCGTTGAGGACAACCTCAACGACAACATAAACGTAATGCACATCGCCCTCGATATGATCGAGGAGGACGACCTTAGCGATCTGGAACACATGCGTGCCTATCAGCGCAACATGAAGCAGCTCTTTAGCCTCAAACGCTTTGGCTTCGTGGACAAGGACGGCTTGGTGTACACGGCCGACGAGGGCATCGTCGACGAGATGGACCAGTACGCCTTCGACTACAAGACGCTTGACGGCCCCAGCATCACCGTAAAGGACGAGAAGTCCCCCAACAAGCGCGTGGTTATCGCCGTTCCCACCAACAGCTACGGCCTCTCCATAGAGGGCAAGGATCTTGTTGCCTGTTTTATGGAAATCGACATGGACGTCATGCTCAAGGGTGTCTCCATGCAGGCACAGGACTCGAGCACGACCTTTTGCAACATCTACACCAAGAACGGCGTGGCGCTGGGCAACACCGTTCTGGGTGGCCTCGCCGTTGAGGACAACCTCCTGGAGGCACTGTCGCACGCTAACTACGAGAACGGCTATTCCTTTGAGCGGGTCAGTAACGACTTTGCCCAGCTCAATCGCGGCGAGGTGTCGTTTACCTACAACGACATACAGGAAACCCTGAGCTACGTGCCCGTAAGCGGAACGGAGTGGATGCTAACCTACCTCATTCGCGAGAGCGTAATCAGCGATCGAATCGAGTCCGTAACGAACTCGATCGTCCAGCGCGGCATGATTCAGTCGATGGTCACAATTCTGGTGCTCGGCATCTTGTTCGCCCTGGTCGTCATCCAGATGAGGAAGAACGCCAACCTTGCCATGGAGCGCGAGAAGGCCGACGCCGAGAACCGCGTAAAGCGCGAGGAAATGGAGCAGCGCCTCGTACTGCAGGAGGAGCTGCTTGCCCAGAAGGCCGAGCACGAGCAGCAGGAGCGCATGATCACGGCACTGGCCTCCGACTACCGCGGCGTGTATTACCTCGAGCTCGACCGCAACTGGGGAACGTGTTACCAGGCGCGCACGGACCTCGATGGCTTTGCTCCAGGCGATGAGTTTGACTACCTCGAATCCGTGGCGCACTACTGCGAGCACTACGTCGTCGAGTCCTATCGCGAGGAGTTCATGCGCTTCGTGCAGCCCGACGCGATTCGCGAGGGGCTCAGGGACAACCTCGTCATCTCGTACCGTTACCTGGTGAACATCGATGGCACGGAGTCCTACGAGGCCGTGCGCTTTGCCGGCGTGCGCCATCCCGACGAGCGCGACGACCACATCGTGCACAACGTGGGCGCCTGCTTTGCCGACGTGGACGTCGAGACGCGCGAGTCGCTGGCGCAGCAGCAGGTACTCAGCGACGCGCTCAAGACGGCCGAAGGCGCGAGCAAGGCAAAGACCGCCTTCCTCTCGAACATGAGCCACGAGATTCGCACCCCCATGAACGCCATCATCGGCCTCAACAGCATCGCCCTCAGCGAGCCGGACCTGCCCGAAAAAGTGGAGGACTACCTGCTCAAGATTGGTGTCTCGGCGCAGCACCTGCTCAGCATCATCAACGACATCCTGGACATGTCGCGCATCGAGAGTGGCCGCATGGTGATGAAGGACGAGGAGTTCTCGTTTGCCAAGACCTTAGAGCAGGTAAACACCATAATCAGCGGGCAATGCGCAAACAAAGACCTTGCCTACGATTGCCGTACCATCGGCAAGATCGACGACTACTACATCGGTGACGGCATCAAGCTTCGACAGGTGATGATCAACATCCTGGGCAATGCCGTAAAGTTTACACCCGCCGGTGGCACGGTAACCTTCCTCATCGAGGAGGGGCCGCGCTTCGACCACAAGGCCACGCTCAAACTCACCTTCCAGGACACCGGCATCGGCATGAGCGAGGAGTTCCTTCCGCACATCTTCGACGCGTTTAGCCAAGAGGACTCGTCGTCGACCAACCAATACGGCAGCACCGGCCTAGGCCTGCCCATCACCAAGAACATCGTGGAGCTGATGAACGGCACCATCGAGGTGCAGAGCAAGAAGGGCGTCGGCACGACCTTTGTGGTTACGGTCACGCTGGGAGAGTCGGGCCGAAAGGAACTCGGCACGCTGGAGGACGGGCTGGACCCACGAGACCCGAGTGTTCTGGTAATCGACGACGACCCCATTGCCCTGGAGCATGCACAGGTCGTTCTGCGCCAGGCAGGCATCGTGTGCGAGCTCGCCTCCTCCGGCGAGGAAGGGCTCGAGATGGCAAAGCTGCGCCACGCACGCCGAGAGGATTACGACCTCTTGCTCGTCGACTGGAAGATGCCCACCATGGACGGCGTGGAGACCACGCGACAGATTCGTTCGGTGGTCGGCCAGGATACGCCAATCATCATTCTTACCTCGTACAACTGGGACGAGGTGGCCGACGAGGCCAAGCATGCCGGTGTCGACACCTTCGTGCCCAAGCCCCTGTTCGCCGGGAGCGTACTCGAGGAGTTCCACACGGCGTTTAAGAGCAAGGGCAAGGGAATAGCAGCCAGAAGGGTCGACCTCAAGGGGCGCCGCGTCCTCTTGGCCGAGGACATGCAGGTGAATGCCCAGATTATTGCGATGGTGCTGGAAATGCGCGAGATGGAGGTCGAGTTTGCCGAAAACGGCAGGATTGCCGTGGAGATGTTTACCCAGAGCCCCGCAGGCTACTACGACGCCATCCTCATGGACATGCGCATGCCCGAGATGGACGGACTGCAGGCCACGAGGACCATCCGCGCTTCCGATCACGAAGACGCCAAGACGATTCCCATCATCGCGCTCACCGCCAACGCCTTCGACGAGGACGTGCAGAGGAGCCTGCAGGCCGGCCTCAACGCCCATCTCTCCAAGCCCGTCGAGCCTGAGGACCTCTACAAGACGCTCGAGGGTCTGATTCGCAACTAGGAGGCAGACAAAGGGGACAGTCCCCCGAGTACACCACTCATGCGCGGGCATGCGGCTATGCCACGGTTGGTGGACTCGGGGGACTGTCCCCTTTGTCTGCCGGTCGCATCCAATCCCATCTCCTTTTGTCTTGTTTGTCCCGGACGCCAAAAACTGCTACACTATGCATGCTCATTGGCTGGATTCAGCGCAGTGATTGCACTGGGGCATCGTCCAGGGGTTAGGACTGCGGTTTTTGGTGCCGCCAACCTAGGTTCGAATCCTAGTGCCCCAGCCAGAGTATTCGCAGGTCAGTCGCGGCGTCGCGACTGACCTGCTTTCTTTTGGGCAGACAAAGGGGACAGTCCC
Organism: Coriobacteriales bacterium; assembly: GCA_030529625.1. Taxonomy (GTDB): domain Bacteria; phylum Actinomycetota; class Coriobacteriia; order Coriobacteriales; family Atopobiaceae; genus RUG440. The sequence goes on along the minus strand of JAUMWN010000063.1, from coordinate 9,397 downwards.
CCGAGTACGCTACTCATCATGCGCGCGCATGCGGCCATGCCACGGTTGGTGGACTCGGGGGACTGTCCCCTTTGTCTGCCCCCAAACGGCTAGGCGGCCGCAAACGTCAGGCCACAGCCTCCCGCACGTTTGGTGTCGTACAGCGCGACGTCGGCCTGCTCGAACAGCTCCGCCCCATCCGCGGCCTTGTCACCACGTGCAACGCCCACGCTCAGCGAGATGGGCGGCACGCCGTCCTCTGCGCTCGCGAGCTCCTCGTTCATGTGCGCGACGCGTCCGACAACGCGATCGCACTGGGCAAAGTCAACGTTGGGCATGAGCACCACGAACTCGTCGCCACCTATACGGCAGACATAGTCGTCCTTGCGAAAGCTGCGCATAATGGTGTGCGCAATTCTCTGCAGCGTGCGGTCCCCCACCTCATGCCCATAGGTGTCGTTGATCTGCTTGAACTTGTCACCATCCACCAAAAGCATGAGCGTCGAGCTCAAGTCAAGTCGCGAGAGCAGCAAGTCGTAGCCGGCGCGGTTGTAGACCTGCGTAAGGCTGTCGTGCGTCGCATTGTAGATCTCGCGCTGCAGCGTTATCTGCTCCGCCGAGTTGTCGCGCACCGTAAGAAACGACCCGATGGTGCGTCCCTTGTCGTCGGTTACGGCGCGACGCTCCATCACGTAGCTCTTCATGGCGTCACCAGAGCCGCTCATGTGCTCGCCCGACCAATTGGCGTCTCCCATGCCCGTGTCTCCCAGCAGGTCGACCAGCCGCTCGGTTGCCACGTCAAAGTCGTTCTGCTCGATTTCCGCCAACTCCATGCCGCGCTTGTTCGCCCAGATGCACCGGCCGCTCATGTCGTAGAAGAACAGCGCATCTGGAATCTCGGAGGCGACGGTGGCCAACATGCGGTCCAGCAGGCGCAGCGGACGGTAGTACAGCGAGAGGTAGAAGACCAGCACGCCAAAGACGCCAAAGCCCATCATCGACCGGTCTACGGGCGTGCGCGAGAAGATGTACAGCGTCTCCCAAATCGTGGTGAACACCATAGTTGCCAGAATCACGCTGTAGCGCTCGGAGTTGATGCGCGGCGAGCGAATCAGCTTTACCAGCATCACCACGAGCACGGCCCCCAGGATGCCGTAGTCCACCACGCGGTGGAAGGTCTGACCAAGGTGGGGCACGAGCCTAAAGTACGGCGCGCCAAAGGCCGTGATCTCCTCCGTGCCAAAGGCATGCCCGGTAAAAATGTTTGCAATCAGCTGCAACGCATCGACTGCGAGCAGGGCAAAGACCAGCGGGACCACTCCCTTGGGCGGGGTGAGGTTACAGTAGTCTATGGTGAATCCCACCAGTGCGAGCATCACCAGGTCCATGCCCAAGAAGTACGTGTAACACCCCACGGTCGAGAGCAGCTGATTGCTCGAGAACACGAGGATGAGGTTGCCAATTATGGGAGGCACGAGAGCCAGCAGCAGACGCGTGAGCGACTTTGCAATGGGCTTCTGTGAGCGATGCGCAACGAAGGCGCACAGCAGCAGTACCAAAACAAGGAGGAAGAGAATGATTGTATATGCGACTCTCATGCCCTACCACCACGACACACAGCATCGATAACCATGCGCAATAGTATACCTCAATGTCTATGATATTTTCCTCATTGCAGGTGTGCAACGCAAAACGGGTCGACCGCAGCTGCGATCGACCCGCGAAAAGCTCGTTCCCCAACCGACGGGGACGCGACGTTATTTGCGGATGTGCTCCGAAATGCAGATGGCAAATCCAGAGGGCGAGAACATGAGGGTGTCCTCGGAGGAGCCGGTCTTCGTGGTCGAGCCGTCCTCACGGGCGGGCTTGAAGCCCTTGGAGAGCAGGAACTCATAGGCCTCGTTAAAGTCGCGCAGGTTCATGCGAATGACGGTCATGTCCTGGGGGAACTTGTCGACGTTGGCAACGTCCACACGGAACTGCTCGCCGTACTTGAGGTCGACGGAAGTGATATGCCCCTCAATGCCAGACTTGGTGTGTGCGCGATCAAAGCCGAGGGCCTCGAACAGCTCGATGGTCTCGTCGGCCTTGGTGCTGAGAATGAGGGGGTTGAATGCGGTGATCTTCACGACGACTCCCCCTTGTGGGACATGCTGGAATACTGGTTGCCTGCGTCGGCGTCGCATACCGACGGCAACACCATGCTATCTGCTGCAATGGTCATGCCCATATGCCATATTTCATCTATCACAAATATCCATATGCCTTGGGACCGAGTTTTGCTCCGTGTCCAAGCGTGCGTGCTACACTTGCGATACGCCATTCACGCCGATGGGAGTTCCCATGCGCAAACGCATCATCGTCCTCTGCATGCTCATCGCCACGCTCTGCCTAAGTGCCATGCCCGCACCTGCCCTTGCGGATGGAACGGTGGCCTCCGCCGACAAGACGTGGGACGGTGGGACGTGGAGCGTGACGAGTGACGTCGAGCTCACCAACCGCGTTGCGGTGCAGGGCGAGGTCACGCTCGAGCTTGGCGCGGGCACTACGCTTACGGCACCCCAGGGCATTACCGTCAACGATGGCAACACGCTCACCATCACCGGCGAGGGAACACTCAAGGCAACGGGTCTCGCCTCCCAGGACAACTGTGGCCTGGCCGGCATTGGATCGGGCCCTGATGCTGCCGCAGGCACCATCATAATCCAGGGCGGCACCGTCATCGCGCACGGAGGACAGAGCTCAGAGGGCACAAGTGGTGCCGCAGGCATAGGGGGATCGACCGCACAAAGCACGGCCAATCCCAGCGGCATCATACGCATTGAGGGCGGTACCGTCGAGGCCTACGGTGGTGGCGGCGATCAGGGTGGTGCGGGCATTGGCGGAGAGAACGGTTGCGGCGCAGACGTAACCATAACGGGTGGCACGGTGCACGCGACGGGCGGAAAGTGTGCCGCAGCCATTGGCGCGGGAAATGATGCGGGCAGAAACCTGCATCCAGACGTGAACATAGCGATTGACGGAGGCACGGTAGACGTTGGCGCCGGAACCATAGGAGGCGACTGGAACGCGGGCAACGTTACGGTTACCATAACGGGAGGCCAAGTTACCGGCATCATTGGCGCGAACAGCTTTGCAAGCGTTGAAAACGTTACGTACGCGGCAACCGTTGCCCTTGCCTGGAGCAGCGTGGACGACTTTGTTGACGCGCGCTATCCCAACGCGACCGTCACGTTTAACAAGGGCTTTCGCAAGGCAAACGACGCAGACAAGGCCTTGGTCTCGCCCGATGAGGCCATGGGCTTCTCGGACCAAACCAAGATCGTGCCAAGGATGGTCGTTTCGTTTGAGCCGAACGGCGGAACTCCAGCTCCACCCGACTACGTGGCAGACGATGGCGGCAAGGTTGCCAAGCCCGACGACCCCGCCAAAGACGGATGCCGCTTTGACGGCTGGTACCTCGACCAAGACCTCACCCAGCCGTTCTTGTTTGACAGCGACACCGTGGACAAGGACTGCACCCTGTATGCCAAGTGGACGACGCTTCACACGGTGACCTTTAACAGCAACGGCGGCACGGCGGTGGAATCCCAAGTCGTTGTGCACGGCGAGAGCGCCACCCGTCCGGGCGACCCCACACGCGAAGGATGCACCTTTGAGGGTTGGTACGAAGACGAGGCCTTCTCGACTGTCTACGACTTTGCCAAGGCCGTGGAGGCCGACCTCACCCTCTACGCAAAGTGGCTTCCTCCAACACGCCCAAGCCCACCATGAGCACCAGCGCCGGCGGCAGCTTTGTCGCAAGGACGACCGAGGTCACCTATACCGTCTCGCAAAAGGTTGCCTCCGATGCCACCTTCCTCACCATTGCGGTGAACCTTGAGCCGGTGCTGGCCTTGAGCTCCTCCAGCGTGTCTGTTGGGCTGGACGGCGGTGGCAGCATTGAGGCTGCCTCCAACATCGAGGGGCAAAAGCTGTCCGCCTCGGTTCCGCAGGCGGCCGATCTGCGCGGCAAGACCATCCTGGTGACGTATAAGGCCAAGGTGCGCGACGACGCCAAGCTTGGTCCTTACACGAACGCGGCAGGCACCACGGCCAGCATCCCGTACCAGGCGCGCACCACCTTTGTGGGTGCGACGACCAGGGAGGTCGCCTCAGACGTCGAGTCGGTAAAGGTCGCCCTGGGATCCGGTTCTTCCAGCTCGGGCAGCACCTCTGCGGGCAGCACGTCCACGACGGCGTCGACGCTGCCAAGAACGAGCGAGCCAAACGCCGGTGCCATGGCTGCGGCATTGGCCGTTGGCGGCACATGTCTTGCGATGGTTGGCACCAGGAGTCGGCGGCACGTGGGCTAGGAAAGGGCGCCAGTCGCTCACTCGTCCTCGTCCGTGTAGTCAAGCGAGTGGCCAAAGGAAAGCTTGCCCGAGCGTCTGCGATAGAGTATCCACTCGTGGCACAGTGCAAAGTACACCGCGCCCGTATCGCAAATGAGGGTGATGAGCGGGTCAAAGTTGGTTACGACGGCCACCGCAACAATAAAGGCGCACGTTCCCAGGCGGCCCGCAACGTAGAGGGCCGAATAGCGAAACTCAGGCTTGTTGTACCTTCCCAGCAAGAACGACGTGAGCAGGTACGCAAACAGGCATCCCACGAGCAGGATGTTCTTTGGCATAAACTCAACGTTTCGCATCACCATAAACTCAAGCGCAACGGTGAGCGTGCCTATTACCACGACCATCCAGGAGGTGATGGTCATGTAGGCCATGCCATCAATGCGCGCGTGGTGGTCGATCATGTTGTCCTGCTCAAAAATGTAGATGAGAAACAGGCCCACCACCAGCACGAACACAAATACGGGATACACAATCGAGGAGGTTTGGGTCGTGTAGGGGGCTATTGCAACCACCGCCTCGCCAAATGCAATGATGGTGAGCAGGCTGCATCGCTCGCAAATGTGAGAGAAGCGCGAGGGCTTCGCGGCATACACCTTGGGCTGTCGCCACGCCACGATGCCAAAGAGCAACGCGCCCCACGCCGCAATCACGCTGGGAAGGGTCGGCAGAAATGCGGTAACCACGACGATTGCAAGTTGGACCGCAAGCGTCGCGATGTTCCAACGCATAATCTTGCGGTCGTCATCATCCAGGTTAGTGTAGCGAAAGAGCTTGATGACCCAGTGCAGGATGAGGTTGGCCAAGATGAGCGCCCATGCAATAAGAAACACGTGCTGCGTACCCTTCCAGTCGGCGCGGATGCCGTTGGACAAGAAGTACAGCAGGAACATGTTGGCAAACATGCAGGCGGCGTCTACGATGGAGCGCTCGCCGTAGCGGTTCATGAGCAGCGTGGTAAAGAACCACACCTGCAGCACCACGCAAAACGAGAAGAAGTACATGATCCACGTGTCCATGCTGGGAAAGCCCGACTCGGGGACGTGGCGCACGAGCGAGGTGAGCACGCTGATGCAGTGCACGAAGATCAGGTCGTAGAACAGCTCGATGTTTGACACACCCTCCGCGGGCACGAACAGCCTCTTAACCATGGGTCTCCTTAACGGTTTGCACAAGCGCCTTACCTGCATTGTAGCCGCTTGGACGGCGATGCGACACCACGGCAAGACGTTTGGCCCCCTGCCCGCAGTACAAGGTATATAACAAAGGCAGGCAGGGTTGCGTTGGCGTCTTTGGAGGGTCGACATGCCAGAGCAGGAAAAGCAGCAAAGGATGCGCAAGGAACCACACAAAGGCACACGCGCGGACAAACCCGCCCGCCCCTACGTGGGAGACGTGGTCGCAAAGCCCAAGAGCGCACCGGGCAAGGCCCTTATCGCCCTGGGGCTTGCGGTGCTCTCGATCCTCGTTGGCTTCGTGATTGGCATCTCGGTGTATGCGGTTATGAACCTCTCTACCTGGCTCACCGACCTGTTGTGGATGGATGTGGGCGGTGCGCTGGGCATACCCGTCTTCCCGCTTATCGTGTGCACCTTAGGCGGCATCATCATAGGCATATGGACGTGGTGGTCCCACGATGTGGTGCGCCCGCTCGAGGAGGTTATGGCCGAGTTCAAGAAGACCGGGTCGTTTCGCACCAACGGCGCCATAAAGCCGGTCGTCACCTTTTTGCTTCCCCTGGTGTTTGGCGGCTCCGTTGGCTTTGAGGCCGGCCTCACCGGGCTCATCTCGTCTGGCTGCTGCTGGATTCGCGACCAGCTCAAGCGGGCCGGCCTGCGCGCGGGCGCCGTGGCAGACGTCACCATTGCCGCAAGCATGGCGGCCATTTTTCGCACGCCACTCGCAGGCATCGTGGCTGGCGCCGAGAGCGCCCCGGGCAATCCGTCCCGTGTGCTCGAGGAGCCCAACGTGCGCGACTACGACCTGCGGCGCAGCGCAAAGGTAATCCTGTACACCGCCGCAGCGCTGGGCGCGATGGTTGGGGTGCAGGTCTTCAACGCCGTCTTTGGAACGTCGGGCGGCATGCCGCGCTTTGAGGAGATAACCGCCACGGGCACGCAGCTGCTCTGGGCGATTCCCTGCATCGCGCTCGCCTATGGTATGACGCTCGTCTTCCATGGGTCCAGGCATCTGTTCACGCGTGTTGCCAATCGCTTGGGCGACAACACCATGGGTACCATCGAAAAGCCCATCATCGCCGGGGTGATTATGGGGGCGGTGGCCTGTGCACTGCCCTACGTCCTGTTTCCCGGGGAGACCCAGTCCGAGGAGCTCATGCACACCTGGACCACGTGGTCGGCGCTGGCACTGTTGGGCACCGGTGTACTCAAGGCAGCCATCACGCCCATGTGCATACGGATGGGCTGGGTTGGCGGAGACCTCTTTCCCAGCATCTTTGCCGGCGTGGCTGCCGGCTACGGATTGGCCGCGCTCACCGGCGCAGACCCCATGCTCATGGTTACCGTAACGGCCGCGGCCTTCTTGGGCGGGGTGCTTCGCAAGCCGTTCGTGGTACTGGCCATCCTGTTTTTGTGCTTCCCCGCAGACGGCATCCTGTGGATGGGCATCTCCGCCGTGATCGGCGCCACCTTGCCCCTCCCCCTCTCCACAAACGAATAAGTTATGTACTGGGGGGACAGTCCCCTGTGTTTAGGGGACTGTCCCCCCAGTACAACATGCGGGCGGTTGGTCTCTTTTTGAGCAGTTCGTGCGCGCGGCGCGCATCTACGGTAGAATAGAGATGTTTATGGGAAGGCAACCTTTTGTTGGAGGCAATATGCCCATCAATGCGATTGTTCTCGCCGCTGGCGAGGGAACGCGCATGAAGTCCCGTCATCCCAAGGTCGCACACAAGCTGTTGGACAAGCCCCTCGTTTGGTGGTCGGTCAACGCCGCGCGCAAGGCCGGAGCCGACCGCATCATCGTGGTAGTGGGCAACGGAGCCGACGAGGTCCGTGCGATCTTTGCAGATGCCAAGGACGTTGAATGCGTCGAGCAGACCGAGCGTCTGGGAACCGGCCATGCCGTACGCGTCGTGCGCGACGCCATCGGCGGATTCGAAGGGCCCACCGTGGTCCTCACCGGCGACACCCCCCTGGTGCGCGCCCAAACCATCAAGTCGCTCGTGGAAGAGACACGAGACAACCACAACGCCTGCACCGTGCTCACCATGTGCCCGCCAGACCCCACCGGATACGGTCGCATCAAGCGCGCCGACGACGGCTCGGTCCTGGCCATCGTGGAGCACAAGGACTGCACACCCGAGGAACAGGCCACTATCAACGAGTGCAACTCCGGCATCTTCTGCTTCTGCGGAGGCAGGCTCACAGCCAACATCGACAAGATTGGCACCAACAACGCCCAGGGCGAGTACTACCTCACCGACATGGTGGACATCTACGTGAGCATGGGCGAGCCCGTGAGCGCCGTCTGCGCAAAGGACTTCTCCGAGATGCTGGGCATCAACTCGCGCTCCCAGCTCGCGACGGCCACCAAGGTGATGCAGCTGCGCATTAACGAAGAGCTCATGAGCGAGGGCGTAACCATGCTCGATCCCAACCAGGTGTGGGTGGGTCCCGAGGTCACGGTGGGCCGCGACACGGAGCTGCTCCCGCAAACCATGCTGTGGGGCACCACCGCCATTGGCGAGGAGTGCGTGATCGGCCCCAACACGCGTCTTACCAACGTGATGGTGGCCAACGGCTCCAGCGTCGAGGAGACCGTGGGCTACGACACCGTTATAGAGGAGGGCGTTACCGTTGGGCCGCGCGCGTACCTGCGTCCCGGCACGCACCTGCTCGCCGGCGCCCACGTGGGCACGCACGTGGAGATAAAGAACTCCACCATTGGCGAGGGTTCCAAGGTGCCGCACCTCTCATACATTGGCGACACCACCATGGGCGCAGGCGTCAACATTGGCGCCGGGTCCATTACCTGCAACTACGACGGCAAGCACAAGCACCCCACCGTTATTGGCGACGACGTGTTTATTGGCTCCGACACCATGATGGTCGCGCCGGTGACCATTGGGGATGGTGCCCTGGTGGGTGCCAGCTCATGCATCACGAGCGACGTGCCTGCCGACGCGCTCGCGCTCGAGCGATCCAAGCAGCAGGTTATTGAGGGCTGGGCCGCGGCCCGGCGAAAGAGTATGCAGGAGGAAGAGTAGATGTACGAGAACCTAAGCAAGCCCCTGGTCGTTGAGAAGGAAATCAAGCTCTACTCCGGTACGGGCAATCCCGAGCTCGCGCGCCGCATCGCACAGATCCTGCACCTCGAGCTGAGCGGACTCACCGTTGAGAAGTTCGCCAACGGCGAGACCTACGCCAAGTTCGACGAGTCCATCCGCGGCGACGAGGTGTTTATCATTCAGTCAATCGCAGGCCAAAACATCAACGACCTGCTCATGGAGCTGCTCGTTGCGGGCGACGCCGCCAAGCGCGCCTCGGTGGGCACCCTCACCGCCGTCATCCCCCACTACGCCTACGCGCGCCAGGACCGCAAGTCCGACTCGCGCGAGCCCATCACCGCTCGTCTGGTGGCCAACCTGCTTGAGTGCGCCGGCTACGACCGTCTGATCACCCTCGACTTGCACCAGGGCCAGATTCAGGGCTTCTTTGACGTGCCCGTCACGCACCTCACGGCGCTCTACCTGCTGGGCGACTACTTTATGGCCAAGAACTTCGACTGGGACAACACCGTGGTGGTCTCGCCCGACATGGGCCGTGCCAAGGCGGCAAAGAAGCTCGCCGACCACCTGGGCTGCTCGGTGGCCATTGCCCACAAGAGCCGTCCCAAGCACAACGAGGCCGAGGTCATGGGCATTATTGGTGACATCGAGGGCAAGACCTGCATCATCAACGACGACATGATCGACACCGCCGGCACGCTGTGCGGCTCGCTTGCCAAGCTCAAGGAGATGGGCGCGGGCGACATCTACGTGTGCGCCACGCACGGCCTGTTTACCG
>JAUMWN010000062.1 GCA_030529625.1 Coriobacteriales bacterium | reverse complement strand
CCATGAACGAGGCCCACATCGTGCCCACGCGCCCGCACAAGAAGAGCGCGTGGACTGTGGGCGAGGTCATGGGTAAGTACCACCCCCACGGAGACGCGGCCATCTACGACTCCATGGTGCGCATGGCGCAGGACTTCTCCATGCGCGTGCCCCTGGTGGACGGCCACGGCAACTTTGGCTCGGTGGACGGCGATCCCCCGGCGGCCATGCGCTACACCGAGAGCCGCCTCACGCACGCTGCCATGGAGATGCTGCGTGACCTGGACAAGGAGACCGTGGACCTGCAGCCCAACTACGACGAGTCTCTCTCGGAGCCCGCGGTCCTTCCCGCGCGCTTCCCCAACCTGCTGGTAAACGGCTCGTCGGGCATCGCCGTGGGCATGGCAACCAACATCCCGCCGCACAACCTGGGCGAGGTCGTCAACGCCGTGTGTCTCATGATAGACAACCCCGACGTCACGCTGGACGAGCTCATGCGCGAGCTGCCCGGCCCGGACTTCCCCACCGGCGGCATCATCATGGGCACCGATGGCATCCGTGACGCCTATGCGACCGGCCGAGGCTCCATCACCGTGCGCTCCAAGGTGCACGTGGAGAACATCGGCAAGGGCAACCGCCAGCGCCTCGTGGTAACCGAGATCCCCTACCAGGTGAACAAGGGCACCCTGCAGGAGAAGATCGCCCAGCAGGTGAACGAGAAGCGCATAGAGGGCATCTCCGACATGCGCGACGAGTCAAACCGCAAGGGCATGCGCATCGTGATCGACCTCAAGAGCGGCGCGGTGCCCCAGGTGGTGCTCAACAATCTGTACAAGCGCACGCAGCTGCAGGCGAACTTTAGCGTTATAGACATCGCGCTGGTGGACGGCGTGCCGCGCACGCTTACCCTGCCCGAGATGCTGCGCCACTACATCGACCACCAGGTCGACGTGGTCACCCGTCGCACGCAGTTCGACCTCGCCAAGGCGCAAAAGGACCTGCACGTGCGCGAGGGCCTGCTCATCGCGGTGGACAACATCGACGAGATCGTGCACATCATTCGCTCGTCTCGCGACGACAAGGAGTCCAAGCAGCGCATGAACGAGCGTTTTGGCCTCACCGAGATCCAGTGCGAGGCCATCCTGCAGATGCGCCTGCGCCGCCTCACGGGCCTGGCGCGCGACGAGCTCGTGGCACAGATCGCCGAGCTGCGCGAGCGCATCGCCTACTACACCGACCTGCTCGAGCACAGGGACAAGCTGCTGGGCGTGATCAAGGACGAGCTGCGTCAGATCGCCGACAAGTACGCCACCCCGCGGCGCACCGCCATCAACGCCCAGGGCGCCGAGGACCTCGACGTGGAGGACCTCATTGCCGAGGAGGACATGGTCGTGACCTTTACCCACGCGGGCTACGTCAAGCGCCTGCCCGTGGCCACCTACCGCGCGCAGCGCCGGGGCGGCAAGGGCATGCGGGGCCTCTCGCTCAAGGACAACGACTACGTTGAGGACCTGTTCGTGGCAAGCACCCACGACTACATGCTGTTCTTTACCAACAAGGGCAAGGTGTACCGCCTCAAGGTACACGAGCTGCCCCTGGGCAGCCGCCAGGCACGTGGCTCCGCGCTGGTGAACGTGCTCAACCTCGCCGAGGGCGAGCACCCCATGGCCGTGATCTCGGCCCGCGACTTCCCCGAGGACGAGTACCTCATGTTCGCCACCACCAGCGGCATGGTAAAGAAGACCTCCATGGCGGCCTACGACGTCAACCGCTCCGGCGGGCTCATCGCCATCAAGCTCAAGGCGGGCGACGAGCTGGTGAGCGTGCGCCGCGTGAAGGAGGGCAGCAAGGTAATCCTGTGCAGCACCGACGGCAAGGCCATCATGTTTGACGAGGACAAGGTGCGACCCATGGGCCGTGACACCTCCGGCGTGATTGGCATCAAGCTCAAGGACGACGCGCAGGTGCTGGGCATGGAGATCTCCAACGGCAAGGGCGACCTGGTGGTGATTACCGAGAACGGCTTTGGTAAGCGCACGGCCGTGAGCGAGTACCCCGAGCACAACCGTGGCGGCCAGGGTGTGTTTACCATCGCCATGACCAAGAAGAAGGGCAACCTCGTGGCCTGCCGCGTAGTGGGTCCCCAGCACGAGCTGATGATCGTCTCGGAGGAAGGCGTGATGATTCGCGTGAAGGCCGAGGACATCTCCAAGCTGGGCCGTGCCACCCAGGGCGTCAAGATCATGAACCTGGCAGACGGCGACCGCGTGAGCGCCATGGCGCGCATGATCGCCCGCAAGAAGAAGGCACCCAAGCGCCGTGCCGGCGCGGGAGAAGCCCAGGCGGTGTTGGACCTTGCCGCGGCAGGAGCCGACGCAGCCGACCCCGAGACCGTTGACGTGGGCGGCGAAGAGGAGTTCGACGAGTCGCTGCTCGACGAGTAACGCAACGTCTTGTCTTGAGGTGGGCGGCGCGTGCGGGGAGACGGACCCGGCACGCGCCGCCCCCATTTTGTGCGGATGTTCGCGCGGATGTGCGGGCGGATACGGGCCTTGGGCCCCGTGGGGCTATGAGCCCGCGTGGGAGTCTGTGACCCTAGGGTTGCGCACCTTGGACCACGCGGCGTCAAGGAGCCGCTGCACGGGGCCTATGAGCAGCGTATCCACTCCTGCGGCGGTCGCAAACGAGAGCGCGAACGCCAAGGCGGTGTGCAGCACGAACGTGAGGATTGGCATCGAGGCAAGCGAGAAGAGCCGCGTGACCCTCCATAGCACGAAGATGTGGATGATGTAGATGCCGTATTGGCGCCTTGCCACGATGCTCACGACGCGCGAGGGCCTGAGCCGCTCGCCCGCACGGAACAGGAGCACGTAGATCCCCGCCGACTCAATGATGTAGATGGGGTTGGGGTCGTGGATGAGCTTGGACCATCCCAGGGCCTTGAGCAGGACCAGGGCGCCCCATGCGGCCACCACGACGCCTCCCACGACCCATGTGGGCACCGACCGCCTTCGCACGGCCTCCCCCAAAAGGGGAACCAGGCAGAAGAGGGCGATCCACCCGCCGAGGGGATAGGACCAGCTGTATGGGACGGAGAGGTTCGCACACACGAACTGGACGCACATGTACAGGGTGAGGCAGACCACGAACGCGCGCCTCTCTCCCCCATTCGCGCCCGCGCACATCCGGGCGAGGAGTGGTGCCGCCAGCAGCATGCCAAACAGCGTGCGAACGAACCAGAGGTGCCCCTGCATCTCGTTGGAGAGCATGCTCGTCACAAAGTCGTGCGCGGCCTTCGAGAGGTCGGGAAGCGCGTCGCGGGTGTCCCAGAGCGTGATGAGCGCCACGTACAGGACGAACGGCACTAGCACGTTGCGCACCTTGCGAAAGTAGTACGTTGGCAGACTCTGTCGTTCGCGAACCCGCACGTTGAGCGTGCCGGAGAGCATGAAGAAGATGCCGTTGCAGGCTATGAGCGCGGGCTTTGCGACCGCGATGAACACGGGTTGGCTGGACGCGGAGGGCAGCGCGTGGACGCCCACAACCATGATTGCCGCGACGAACCTCACGAAGTCGAGCGAGTAGAGCCGCTCCCGGCTCATCCCTGCAGCCCTTTCGTCGAGAAGTCCTCCGGCGAGAGGTTCTCGACGAACTCGTGAAACGCCTCCGCCTCGCGTGCGCGCTCGTCTCGCTCCACGGAGCCAAAGTCGGGAAGCGCGGCGGTGCTCAGCACCTCGTTGCTGGCGAATATGGGGGCATGCATGCGCACGGCAAGGGCGATGGCGTCGGAGGGCCGCGCGTCCACGTACACGTCCTCGCCGGTGGCAGCGACGAGCCTCAGCTGGGCGTAGAACGTAGTTCCCTCCACGTTGGTGATGGTCACGTTGCCCAGGGAGGCTCCCAGCTGGCCAATCACGCTCTGCATGAGGTCGTGCGTCATGGGGCGCGTGTGCGTGGAGTTGTCCACGCCCATGCTGATGGCTGCGGCCTCAACCCGGCCAATGCGTATGGGAAGCTGTACCGAGGCGTCTCCGTCGCCCAGACGGGGCTTGAGAACCACGAGCGAGGCCATGGGACCTCCTCCCACGACCACCGACTGTATGTCCATGCGAACCAGTGCCATGCGCTGCCTTTCGTTGCCCGGATGGTTATGGTACTCATTTCTCGGCGCAATTGCCACCATTATGTTACGAACGGAGAGGCAAAAAATCCAAATTGATGCTTGACCTCAGGCGCGAACTAGAGTAATGTATCTCCCTGCGGATGGGCCTGTAGCTCAGTTGGTCAGAGCGTCCGGCTGATAACCGGGAGGTCACAAGTTCGAGCCTTGTCAGGCCCACCATCCTTTGACAATAAGCGCCCCAGCGTGAGCCGAGTCGCCGCTGGGGCGCTTATTACGAAAGGGGACGTAGCTCAGCTGGGAGAGCGCGGGCTTTGCAAGCCTGAGGTCGTGGGTTCGATCCCCATCGTCTCCACCACCACCTCGAGCCGGGGCAGAAGCCTCGGCTTTTTTCATCACTCGCGTTACTTCCTCTCTTGGGCACCCAGCGCGGGGATTTCGGGTAGAATACACCTGCATTATTCTTCGAGAGAGGCAGTTCATGGCAGCAAAACGTCCCACAACCTTTAGCATGCGCATGCCCGAGGACCTCAACGAGCGCATCCAGGCCTACGCGACCGAGCACAGCTGCACCAAGGCGGAGGCGATGAGCCACTTCGCCCGTGCGGGCATCGAGCTGGAGGATGCCGGCCCGGCACAGGCACAGGGATCCGACGAGACCCTCAAGAGCATTCAGGAGCGGCTGGATGCCCTCAAGAACCTGCCCACCATAGAGCCTGCCCCCACCACGGCAATCGTTCCGGCCGACATACGTGACAAAATACAGACGTATTCTGCCGAGCATGACTGCACCGACCAGGAGGCGCTTGCGTATTACGCCAGAATAGGCATACAGATGTCGGAGGAGCAGCGGCCCGCGAGTGTTGGCGACCTCAACGAGCTCTCCCGGCGCCTTGACGCCCTGGCCAAGGACAACCAGGCGAAGACCGACCAGATAAAGCAGATGGCCGAGGTCCTGGTGGAGGTCCGTGACTACACCAAGCCCGAGGAACTGGAGCTTGAGGGCGAGATCGCCGAGGATGTGGAGGAGCCCGAGCTCACCGACGAGGAGCGCCAACGCATCGCCGACGAGCACACCCGCCAAATCGTAACCGACGTTATGGGCGACTACCTGGCCAAGCAGCAGGAGGCCGACGAGCAATGGGCGGCGGCCCAGCGTGGTGCCATCAACCCCTGGATACCCGTGCTCGTCGCCATCATTGTGAGCCTCTTGATTGGACTGGTGCTGGTCCTCACGAGGTAATACGGGGAGAATACAAAGTGAATACATACGATAATACACAGGATACCCCTGTATCACCCCAGCTAGATGAGCTGTCCAGCACGCTGATGGGCGATGCGCTGGATATGCTTGCCGAGGGCGTGGAGATTGGCGTGCTCGTGGCTATGCAGGATGGACGCGATGTGGTTGAGTGCGTGACGTTTGCAGACGACGGGCCAGACGCGCTTCTTGAGGGCGCCCGATCCTACGTGCGGGGCCACCGGTCTGCCGTGAGATATGCCATAGCGTATGAGGGTGCCGTGGAGCTTGAAGACGGCACCTACGCCGACGCGCTGCTGCTGGAGTTTGGCGAGCGTGGCCGCCCGTCCTTCTCGGCCTACTCGCTCTTTGAGGGTCGCGGCGCGGGTGATGCGTTTAGGTGGACCGACCCGGCGCCCGCCGGCGAAGAGGAGCCCCTGCTGGGGTAGCTTGCGTAGACAAAGGGGCTGTTCCCCCTGTACAGGGGACAGCCCCTCAGTACAGCTTAGTACCAGGTGCCGTCGTTTGCCTGCCAGTGGCTGGACACGCCCTGCGGTCCGTACTCTCCGTGCGTGGAGCTCTCCTCGCAGCGGTAGACGCAGACGAAATTGCCGTCCTTGTCGTACACGTGGAAGGCCCATCCGCACCCGGCAGGCGCGGGCTCTGCCCACACCTTGGTCCAGTTATAGGTCCAGAACGTCGCCCACCATTTGCCTGAACTGCCCTTGTGCCACTCCGCATAGACAGGTTGGCCCCAGTCATCGCCAATGGTAACCTTCTCGCCCTCGTAGTGATCGGCGCTCTGCTGCTGAGCCCAGGTGCCCTGGGCCTGCTCGGAGCCGTCGTTGGCGAGTGCCGGGCGGGGGCTTCCCGCGACGAGGATGCCGGTTACGGCGAGGGCGCAGGCGAGGCCGGCGATGATGGACTTGCGGGCGGTGTTGGTCTTGAAGGTCTTGGTGGTCATGGCTTTCTCTCCTTGGTCGTTTGTGTTGCGGCTCTTCTTGCCGCGCTGACCATTACTACGTGCCTACAGGCGTCTCGTCTCACGGCTTTTCTTGCATGTGGCGCTTTTGTGATGCGGTGCGGTTCGGTCGGCAGGCACCGCTCATCTGTTGCTTTGGGGAAGACGACCCTGCCGTGCGGTGAGAAGGGCATCTCTTGCTAGAATCTGTCGGTCAATCATTCATGCAAACGAGAGGTTCTCATGCTCCAAGAGAATATTCGAAACATCGCCATCATCGCCCACGTAGACCACGGCAAGACCACGTTGGTGGACCAGATGCTGCGTGCGTCGGGCGCATTTAGGGAAGGTCAGCAGGTGCAGGAGCGCGTGCTGGACTCCAACGACCAGGAGCGCGAGCGCGGCATAACCATCCTTGCCAAGAACATCTCCATCACCTACCAGGGAATCAAGATCAACGTGATCGACACCCCGGGACACGCCGACTTTGGCGGCGAGGTGGAGCGCGTGCTCAAGATGGCCGACGGCGCACTGCTTTTGGTGGACGCTGCCGAGGGACCCATGCCGCAAACGCGCTTCGTCCTGCGCCACGCCATCGCGTGCGGGCTGCACATTATGGTAGTGGTCAACAAGATCGATCGCGACGGTGCCAACCCCGAGCACGCCATGGAGGCCAGCCTGGACCTCATGATGGACCTGGGTGCCACCGACGAGCAGATCGAGTTTGCCATGGAGCACGTGGTGTACGCCTCGGCGGTCAACGGCTTCGCACGCCTGGAGGCAGACGGCGCACACGAGGGCGACATGCTGCCCCTGCTCGACATGATCGTGGACGCCATTCCCGCGCCGGACGTGGAGCCAAACGGTTCCTTGGCCATGCAGTGCGTGACGGTGGACCACTCCAGCTACGTGGGTCGCATTGGCATTGGCCGCGTGTTCTCGGGCACCATTCACTCCGGAGAGCGCATCCTGGTGGTAAAGAACGACGGCAGCCGTGCCATGGCGCAGGTAAAGCAGCTCTTTACCTTTGACTACCTGGGCCGCAAAGAGTGCGACGAGGTGGCGGCGGGTGACATTGCCGCCGTGGTGGGCGTGGACGGCACCGACATCGGCGACGTGTACGCCGACCCCGACGACCCCGTGGAGCTCGACCCCATTCACATAGATCCCCCTACCCTCTCCATCGTGTTCGAGGCCAGCACCAGCCCGCTGGTGGGCCGCGACGGCGACATCGTGGGCGGGCGTCAGCTCAAGGAGCGCCTCATGACCGAGGCCGAGAACAACGTGACCATGCGCATTGAGGAGCTTCCCGACAAGACCGGCATTGAGGTGGCTGGTCGCGGCATCCTGCACCTCTCGGTCCTCATGGAGCAGATGCGCCGTGAGGGATTCGAGTTCCAAGTGGGACGCCCACGCGTGTTGTTCAAAAAGGGCCCGGGCGGCGTGCGTCTGGAGCCGGTGGAGCAGGCCGTGGTGGAGTGCCCCAACGAATATTCCGGCAAGGTAATCGAGACCTTTGGCAACGTGGGTGGCGCCATGGTGAGCATGGAGACCGGCGAGACGCAGACCCATCTGGAGTTCAACATCCCCACGCGCGGCATCATGGGCCTTAAGACGCGCATCCTCAACGTTACCCACGGCGAGGGCGTGTTCTATCACACGTTTTTGGAGTATGGGCCGTTTGCCGGCGACATTGGCGGCCGCAAGAACGGCGCCATGATCTCCATGAGCACCGAGAAGGCCGTGGCCTACGCGCTGGGCACGCTGCAGGAGCGCGGTGCCCTGTTCGTGGCACCCGGGGACGAGTGCTACGAGGGCATGCTGGTGGGCGAACGTCCGCGGCCCGACGACATGGTGGTGAACGTTGCCCGTACCAAGCAGCTGGGCAACCAGCGCTCGAGCACCGCCGACATCGCCGTGCAGCTCACTCCCCCGCGTACCTTTACGCTGGAGGAGGCACTGGAGTACATTATGGATGACGAGCTGGTGGAGATTACGCCCAAGAACATCCGCATGCGCAAGCGCATCCTCAACGAGACGGACCGTCGCAAATGGGCCGTTCGCCACGGCTTGGTGAAGAAGTAGCCGCGTCATTAAAAGGGGCTTGTGATGAGAAGAGCGTCAACGGCCGTCCTGATCTGCACGTCTGCGTTCTCGCTGTTTCTGGGCCTGTG
The DNA here is from genome assembly GCA_030529625.1 of Coriobacteriales bacterium. Classification (GTDB taxonomy): domain Bacteria; phylum Actinomycetota; class Coriobacteriia; order Coriobacteriales; family Atopobiaceae; genus RUG440. The sequence goes on along the minus strand of JAUMWN010000062.1, from coordinate 9,335 downwards.
TCCGGCCCCATCGTATGCCCAGGAGCCTGATGGAAACCCGGTTGAGGTCCAGGAGGATGTCTCTTCTCTCTCGCAGCAGGCCGACGCGGTCGAGCACGAGGTCGTTGCGTCCGGGCCAGAAGACGCCCAGGCAGCGCAGCCCGTGACAGACGTCGCGGTGGAGACTCAGGGGTTCTCAAAAGCAGAGAATGGCGTCGCGACGGTGGGAGACATAACCTACGACGACGTCACTGCGGCGTTTGCGGCCCTCAGCACAAGTGAGGAGGCCGAGGTCACCCTCACGCTGCTTCAGGATGCGAGCATTACCGCAACGCAAAACCTTGGCAAATCAGAGCGCGACAGCAAGGACAACACGACGAGGATCGTGAACCTCAACGGACACACCCTCACCTATACGGGGGACAAGAGCGCCATCAGCGTACTCAGTGGCACCTGCCAGATTGTGGGTGGCGGGACCATAAGCGGCGGGCTCGCGGTTGATCGCTACGCATGTGGAACCAAAGAGGGCGCGACCGAGAAGGTCATGGAGCCGGCCGTTCTCGAACTGCGCGATGCCACCGTATCGAACACCGAGGGAAGCGGCTGGGGCGTCGTGATTGACCATGCCGTCTTTATTATGCGGGGAGGCACCATCACCCGTTGCAAGAGTAGGGGCGTGTACAACTGGCAGGGCGCGTTTACCATGGAGGGTGGCACCATTAGCAACAACGCCGACAGCGGCGTAAAAGTGCAGGACGCCACCTTTACTATGACCGGCGGAGAGATTCGTGAGAACACGGCCGCGCTGTTGGGCGGCGGCGTGTATCTGCAGGGTGCTACGTTCCGCATGCAAGGAGGGACCATCGCCCAGAACGTGGGGCCCGTGAGCGGCGGTGGCGTGTATGTTGGGCCGGTGAGCAGCTTTACGATGTCTGGGGGCGAGATTCGCTCCAACATGGTCACGTACGCCAAGGTTGGCCACGGCGGCGGCGTGTTCGTGGAGGTCATTGACTGGGATGACAAAGAGAAGCCACCCGTAAAGCCAGGCTCGACCTTTGTGCTCCAGGGCGGGACGATTGCGAACAACTCCGCGGAAGAGGGCGGCGGTATCTATGTAAACGCGCCACTCCCCTACGACTACGCAATCGATCCGGGTGCCTTTGTCTTCTCTATGACGGGCGGCGCGGTAAGGGACAACGTGGCGACCGAGGGCAATGGCGGTGGCGTGTACCTATACGAGGGGAACACGCAGCTGAGTGGCGGCACGGTGAGCGGCAACGAGGCAAAGGGCCTTGGTGGCGTGTATGTGGATGGAAGGTTCTGCCTGGGAGGACCGGGTGCAACCGGTGTGCCCGTAGTGGTTGAGAACAACACGGGCAACGCTGGCGGTCGCTCCTGCAAGAGCAACCTCTACCTGTGCAAGGACCAGAGGCTGCAGGTGACAGGTCTTCTTGCTGCCGGGTCAGCCATTGGCGTCTCGGCGCAGGAGTCGACGCCAAATGCGCAAGGAGTCTCCGAGCGTGTGATTACCTCGGGCTACAAGAGTGCCTTCGGGGATGTGGACCCCCTGCAATACTTTGCGAGCGACAACGATCGGTACGACATGGGATGGAATGCGTCTGCCGATGTGGCTGGCGCGCGCACCGACGCAGCCCTTCGGCTCAAGGGCGTTACCTATTCGGCGCATCAACAGACATTCGGCGACCTGGCGGCGGCATCAAACGGTGAACCCGTTGGGGTTACGGGCGAGTCCAAGCGTCTGGAGGCCATACGCGTGACTGCCAACGAGGGCTCCATTCGCTATCGCAGCCATGTGCAGGGCCTGGGATGGGAGCAGTCGTGGGCCTCAGACGGCGAGCAATCCGGAACCACGGGCCAGTCTCGCCGCATCGAGGCCATCCAGATGACGTATACCGTGGACGGCTACAGCGTGTGGTATGCGGTTCACGTGCAGACGTATGGATGGCTGGGCTGGGCCAAGGACGGAGACCCGGCGGGAACCAGTGGCATGTCCAAGCGCGTTGAGTCTTACAAGGTGATGGTGTTGCCGCGCGGCGAGACGCCCCCAGGATACGATGCGACCGTGCCGGCCTATGTTGCCCACATCACGGCGCGGGCGCACGTGCAGGGGACAGGGTGGACCCAGGCGGCGTCGACGGGCGTCGTGGGAACCGTTGGCAAGAGCAAGCGTCTGGAGGCGTTTGGGCTGTCGCTTTCGGGACTCCCCTACTCGGGGTTGATTGCCTACAAGAGCCACGTGCAAGGGATTGGCTGGCAGGATGGGTGGGCCTCAGACGGCGGCCTGTCGGGAACCACGGGCCAGTCCAAGCGCATCGAGGCGGTAAGGATAACGCTGGGAGGCGCGGCGGCCGATCACCTGTCGGTGTGGTACCGCGTGCACAGCCAGACCCTTGGCTGGGGCAACTGGGTCACCGATGGTGACATCGCTGGCACCACAGGCCAGTCCAAGCGTGCCGAGGCTATAGAGGTGCAGCTGATTTCCAAGGGTGCGGTGCCGCTGTAGTGCGGTTTTGAGGGGGTAGACCCCAAAAGGTTGCACAAAGGGGACAGTCCCCCGAGTACAGCTCACCAATACTCGGGACACGGTCCCCCATGTACATGAGCCGTACTCGGGGGACTGTCCCCTTTGTGCAACCCCTCGACCCACAAGAAAACGCCCCCTTTGTGGGAGCGTGGACTAACATCTGGCGGAGGAGGAGGGATTCGAACCCTCGTGACCCGAAAGGGCCAAACGGTTTTCGAGACCGCCGCATTCAACCACTCTGCCACCCCTCCGTAGGGTGAACGCGGCGCCCGAAGGCGCCGCGGCAAAGCTCTGGCGGAGAGTCAGGGATTCGAACCCTGGATGCGCTTTAGGCGCATACACGATTTCCAATCGTGCTCCTTCGGCCAGCTCGGACAACTCTCCGTAACAACGCATCGGTGAGTATAGCACACAATGCGTCACCTGCGCACAAAAAGTGAGAAAAGCAAGCCACAGCAGAGGTGGTATTATCTCAAGCACGCATATTGAAGGGAAGTCACATGAACGATAGCAAATACTTCTCGCGTTCCTGGGCGCTGCTCACGCGCGACAAGGGATGGATAAAGCCCATTTTGGTAATGACGGTGGCGTCACTGGTGCCCATCGCTGGGTTTTTGGGTAACAGCGGCTACATCCTGGAGTGGGCGCGCCTTACGGCATGGGGTGTGGATTCCGCGCCAAAGCAGCGCAACGTTAACATTGGTGCCTGCATCCATAGCGGCTGGCGTGCGTTTGTAGTCGCGCTTGGCTGGGGACTGTGCCTGAGCATTGCCGTCAGCTTGGTCAATGCGATTATCTCGGTGCTGCCCGACACTCTCGCTGCCATCCTGGGCATGTTGTTTGGCTTGGTCACGATGGTGGTGTACGCGGTCTACGGCGTGGTAATGAATATCGCCCAGATTCGTACCTCCATCTACGAGAGCATTGCCGCGGGCTATCGCATAGACCGCGTGTTCGAGATGATCAAGCGAGATACGAAGGGATTCTGCCTGCTCTTCTTGATGGGGCTGTGCTGCTCTATGGTGCTGGGAATCGCCGTGTTCTTTATGATCATGGTGATCATGTCACTGCTCGTTCCGTTTGTGATGATGGCTTCGTCGGCTTCGGGTTCCGAGGCGATGTTGGGCATTGTGACGGCAATCCTCATACCGCTCATGGTGTTGAGCGTCCTCTTTAGCGCGTTGTTCTCATTCCTGTTCATTGGTACCGAGATGCTGCTCAAGACCGCGACGGCGCTCTGGATGCGCCAATTTGACGTTCCCTCGTGGGGTAAGAGCGCAGATCCCCTCCCCGACCAGCCCATTGCCGAGGAGAGTCACCAACCTGCCGGCTTTACCGTGGTGCAACCATACACGAGTGCTCCTGTGACGGAGCAGCCAGTCGAGCAGGAGCCGCCCGCGCAGCCCGAGCCAGAACCGGAGCCTACACCTGCGCTCGAGCTGGAACCAACACCCGAGCTTGTCCCCGAGTCCAATCAAGAGCCTGAGCCTGATTTGGAGTCCGAGACAAAGGAACCTGAGGAGTCCGGGCCCAACGCCGACGACGCGGAGGAAGCGTCCACCGACACGCGCGTTAAGAACGTGGACGACCTGTACGCAGACCTCTACGACGTGATCCAGCGCAGCAACCGCACGGGAGACGACCAGTAGCACAACAAAGAGACGCTTATGCGATGATCTTTGCGTCGTTTGCGCGGGGCCGGTCAAAGGAAAACCCTTGTCCGGCCTCGCTCCATATGTGGAGGGACCGTGAAGCGAACATTCCCAAAACTGGGAGTGCACGAGCGTGCACGGTGTTTTATCAGGCAAAAGAGCAAAAACCCGCGCAATTGCTGTGCTTTGGGTGTGCAATTGGCCCAGAGCGGGTGCCTAGACTCATGGAATCGGCTTGGACATGGGGAATGCGGGAATCAGGAGCTCGAGCTGTGCTACTATTGCTTCTCGTACTTTCCTGCTTCGGGCGCATCCTTCACGTCCCGGAGCCACAAGACCAGAGGAGGTGAACCACATGAAGGCTTATGAACTGCTGTACATTGTTGACCCGTCCGCCAATGAGGAGGTCCGTGCTGGCGTGAGCGCCCGCATCGACGTGGCCATTAGCAACAACGGCGGCAAGGTCGACGACGTCGAGGACTGGGGCAAGCGCAAGCTCGCCTACGAGATCGACGGCCTCAGCGAGGGCGACTACGTCCTTATCAACTTCCACGCAGACCCCACCCAAATCCAGGAGCTCGATCGCGTGCTTCGCATTAACGATGCGGTAAAGCGCCACATGATCGTCGCTCGTTACGAGCAGGAGTAAGGTTTGGAGTAAGTGTGGTGGGGACTCGGTCCCCAAGAGAGGCAGGAAATCGTGAGCGTTAACAGGGTAGTCATATCGGGAAATCTCACCCGCGATCCGGAGCTGCGCTCCTCGCAGAGTGGTACCAACATTCTTACGTTTGGCATGGCCGTGAACGACCGTAGGCGTAACCCCCAAACGGGAGAGTGGGAGGACTACGCGAACTTTGTGGACTGCGTGCTCTTTGGCAATCGCGCCGAGTGGCTCTCGCGCGACCTGCACAAGGGCAAGAAGGTGTTTGTGGAGGGCAAGCTTCGCTACAGCACCTGGGAGCGCGACGGTCAGCGACGCAGTAAGCTGGAGGTCGTGGTAGACGACATCGACTACGATCGCCCGCCGCGCCAGCAGGGTGGCTACGTTGCCACGCAGCAAACACAACCGGCGCCCGCATACAACGCGTCGGCACCCGCTCCCGTGGCCCAGGCACCGCAGCAGGGTGGCTATGCCCCCCAGCAGAACGTGCAACCAACGCAATCGCAACCTGTCCAGCCCAGTCCCGTGGTATCGGCACCGCCCCAGGCGGACGTGTACGACGAGGACATTCCGTTCTAGCAAATCGGGGTGTTTCTGACACCCAAAGAAAGGCATCGACATGGCTCAGCAAAAGCAAGAGTATCAACGCCAGCCGCGTCGCAAGTACTGCCAGTTTTGCAAGGAGGGAGTCGAGTACATCGACTACAAGGACACGCAGCTCCTTCGCAAATACACGACCGACCGTGGCAAGATTAAGCCCCGTCGCGTAACTGGCACCTGCACGCAGCACCAGCACGACATCGCGAACGCCATCAAGCGCGCTCGCGAGATGGCCCTGCTCCCCTACGTCGTTCCCGTGGTCTCCAGCCGCGGTGGACGCGGTCGCGGCTAAGCCGTACCAAGAAAGGAGCATCTCATGAAAGTAATCCTTTTGGAAGAGGTACGTGGCAAGGGCGGCGAGGGCGACGTCGTGGACGTGGCCCAGGGGTTTGCGGAGAACTTCCTCTTCCCCAGGCACATTGCCATCAAGGCCACCAAGGGTAACCTCAAGCAGCTCGAGGAGCGCCGCCACAACATTGCCAAGCGCGAGGAGAAGCGCCTCGCCGACGCGGCAGCGCTCAAGGAGGTCCTGGAGAGCAAGCCGGTTTCCGTCGAGGCACGCATTGGCGAGGAGGGCCAGCTCTTTGGCTCCGTCACCAGCGCCATGATTGCCGACGCAGTTGCCAAGCAGCTTGACGCCCAGATCGACCGCAAGCGCATTGGTCGCAGCCAGGCCATCAAGATGGCCGGTCGCCACGAGGTGGACGTGAACCTGTACCGCGACATCAACGCGGTGGTAACCGTGCTCGTGGGCGTGGAAGACGAGCCCGAGGCAGAGCCGGAGGCCGAGCAGGCCGCCGAGGAAGTAGCCGAGGCGCCCGAGGAGGCTGTCGAGGAGTAGCCCGACGCCAAAAAGAGAGTGTCCCAAAGGGAAGAGGTACCTTTTGGCCACTGCAGGCAAGCTACGCACAGTGCCGTGCTTTGCTCAGTGTCCCAAAAGGTACCTCTTCCCTTTGGGACACCGCACGCACAACGCTCTGAGGTATGATGTACGGGCAGCACACGTAAGGAGCCGTTATGCCCGACACCCCGTTCGAAATCAATCCCACGCGAGCCACGCTTAATCACTCGGGCGAGATGCCCCAGGACGCGCGGGCCGAGCAGTCGGTCCTCTCGGCCATGCTGCTCTCCCCCGAGGTGTTTCAGGAGTGCCTGCTCGAGGTCAAGGAATCCGACTTCTACATTCCGGCAAACCGCAAGATATACCTGGCCATGCGACGTCTGTTCGACAACAACCAGCCGGTTGATCCCGTGTCGCTGGCCGACGCGCTCAAGAGCGAGGGCGAGCTGGACCGGGTGGGCGGCATGACCTACCTTCTCGACCTGGCCAACGCCCCCTTTGCCCTTGCCAGCTGGCGCCACCATGCCGAGATGCTGCGTCGAGACGCCACGCTGCGGCAGATGATTGCGGCATCGGCACAAATCTCGGCGCTGGCGTTCGACGCGCCCGAAGATACCAAGTCGGTGGTGGACCAGGCGGAGCGCATGCTCCTCTCGGTGACCAATCGCAGCGTGCGCTCAAGCTACTCCACGCTTGAGGAGATCATGGAGCAGCTGTACAACGACTTGGGCGAACAGGCCGAGAACCGCAGCGACACCCTTGGCATTGAGACGGGCTTCTCGGGCCTCGACTCGAGGCTTTTGGGATTGCGTGGCGGTCAGATGGTCGTGGTTGGTGCTCGCCCTGGCGTGGGTAAGACGTCGTTTTGTTTGAACCTTGCGGTTAACGCCGCCGAGGCAGGGGCGACCGTAGCGCTCTTCTCGCTCGAGATGAGCAAGGTGGAAATCGCCCAACGCCTTCTGGCGGCCCGCTCGCTCATCAAGCTCACCGACATCCGCTCGGCAAACATTCGCGCCAACCAGTGGCCGCAGATTCTGGAGGCGACCGAGGAGCTGCGCGAGCTGGACATCCTTATAGACGACACGCCGGGCACCACGGTAACCGAGATTCGCGCCAAGGCTCGCCGCATGTTGCATGGCAAGGAAAACGGCATCGTGATCATCGACTACCTGCAGCTGCTCTCGGCTCCCGCCGGTGCCAACCGCAACGATAACCGTGCCACGCAGGTGGGTGAGATGAGTCGTGGCATAAAGATCATGGCCAAGGACTTGGACGTTCCCGTGGTGGCGCTCTCACAGCTCAACCGCGAGGTGGAGGGACGCACCGGCAAACGCCCGCAGCTCAGCGACCTGCGCGAGTCGGGCGCCATCGAGCAGGACGCAGACATCGTTATCCTGCTGGACCGGTCCATGACTCCCGAGGAGTCCGAGCGCAACGACCGTCCAGACCTGGGCATCACACAGTTTATTATTGCCAAGAACCGCTCGGGTCCCCTTGCGGCGGTGGATATGCGCTTTGATGGCGAGACCATCAAGTTCTACGAGATCGACCGCTTCCACGAGGAGTAACCTGCCACGCGTTCACGGGGGACGAGACCCAGCCTGCGTGCTTATCCGCTATACTCTTTGCCTGTATGCGAACATAGGGCGAAAGGAATGGCTATGCCGGCAACCGTGCTTGTGGGAACCCAGTGGGGCGACGAGGGAAAAGGTAAGGTAACCGACCTTATCTCCGGTGACTTCGATGTCGTGTGCCGCTATGCCGGCGGCGCGAACGCTGGTCACACCGTTATTGCAGGAGACACCAAGCTCGCGTTGCACCAAGTGCCCAGCGGTGTGATGTATGAGGGCACGGTGCCCATAATCGGCAACGGCTGCATCGTGGACCCCGAGATTCTGCTTGGCGAGATCGAGACGCTCGAGGAACAGGGCATTAGCTGCGACGCGCTCAAGATTAGTGGCAACGCGCACATCGTGATGCCCTATCACAAGGATCTGGACGGTGCTCACGAGAAAAAGCTGGGAAAGAACCTCATTGGCACCACCAAGCGCGGCGTAGGTCCCACCTACATGGACAAGATGAACCGCACTGGCCTGCGTATCCAGGACATGCTCGACGAGAAGATCTTCCGCCAGAAGCTCGATGCGGCGCTGGCCTACACCAATCCCATCCTGGAGAAGGTGTACGAGCTGCCCATCTATACGGTCGACCAAATCTGCGAGACTTACCTACCCATGGCGACGCGCATTCGCCCCTACATCTGTGAGAGCTCGCTATTCCTCAACGATGCCATCGAGGCGCGCAAGAGCATCCTGTTTGAGGGCGCCCAGGCCACCATGCTCGACATCGACCATGGCACCTACCCCTTCGTGACGAGCTCGAACTGCACGGCGGGTGGCGCGGTTACCGGCAGCGGCGTGGGACCCGTGCACATCCAGCGCGTGCTGGGCATTGCCAAGGCGTATCTCACGCGCGTGGGCAGTGGTCCCTTCCCCACCGAGCTGTTTGACGAGATTGGCGACAAGCTGGGCGAGGTGGGTCACGAGTACGGCGTAACCACCGGGCGCAAGCGCCGCTGTGGCTGGTACGACGCTGTGGTAGTTAACTATGCCGCCCGCGTGAACGGGCTGACGGACCTGGCCATCACCAAGCTGGACGTGCTGGGCTGCTTGGACGAAATCAAGGTGTGCGTAGCCTACGAGTGCAACGGCGTACGCTACACCACGGTGCCCGAGCACCAGAGCGTGTTCTATCATGCCAAGCCTGTGTACGAGACGCTTCCCGGCTGGAAGTGCGACATCAGCGGCATTCGTGACTTCTACAAGCTGCCGCGTGAGGCAAAGGATTACATCGACTACCTGGAGCAGCTTGCCGGCGTGCGCGTGAGCATCATAACCGTTGGTCCCGACCGCGAGCAGACCATCGACCGCTACTGGCACTAATTCATTTCCCAACCTGAAAAAACCTGCACTCGGGGGACAGTCCCCGAAACTCAGGGGACAGTCCCCTGAGTTTAGGGGACTGTCCCCCCAGTGCAGAATCCACGATGCGGGCGGT
>JAUMWN010000132.1 GCA_030529625.1 Coriobacteriales bacterium | reverse complement strand
TGTGCCCCGAGTGCCAGCGCGAGCTGCAGCGCGTGAAGGAGGAGAGCTGGTTCTTTAAGCTCTCTGCGTTCCAGGACCGCCTGCTGGCGCTCTACGACGAGCACCCCGACTTCGTGATGCCCGACTTCCGCATGAACGAGGTGCGCACCTTTGTGGAGAGCGGCCTGCGCGACATCTCGGTGAGCCGCACGAGCTTTGACTGGGGTATCCCCGTGCCCTTTGACGAGCGCCATGTGACCTACGTGTGGTTCGACGCCCTGCTCAACTACGCTACGGCCGTGGGCTTTGGCGACCCCGAGATGGCAGACGAGTACGCTAAGCGCTGGCCCGCACAGTATCACGTGGTGGGCAAGGATATTATCCGCTTCCACTGCGTCATTTGGCCGGCCATGCTCATGGCCATTGGCGAGGCCCTGCCCGAGCACGTGTTTGCGCACGGCTTCCTCATGGTTAAGAACGAGGAGACCGGCAAGGGCGAGAAGATGTCCAAGAGCCGCGGCAACGCCATCGCGCCGGCCGACGTGATCGACCTTTTGGGCGTGGAGGGCTACCGCTACTACTTTATGACCGACTGCGTGCCCGGCGAGGACGGTGCCATTTCGTTTAGCCGCATGGAGCAGGTGTACAACGCTGATTTGGCCAACAGCTGGGGCAACCTGGTGAGCCGCTCGCTCAACATGAGCGCCAAGTACTTCGAGGGCAAGACCCCCGCGTTGCCCGAGGGCTGGGAGACGCGCGAGAACCCCCTGCGCACCATCGCCAACGGGCTCGTGGAGCGCTACGAGGCCTGCATGGACGTGTTCGACTACGTGGGTGCCAAGGACGCGATCATGGAGCTCGTGCACGCGGCCAACCACTACATCGAGGACTGCGCCCCCTGGACCGTTGCCAAGGACCCCGCGCGCGCAGGCGAGCTGGAGCAGATCATCACCAACCTGCTGGAGTCCATCCGCATCTGCGCGCACCTGTTTGCGCCCTTTATGCCCACGACGTCGGCGGAGGTGCTGCGCCGCATGTCGCTCGAGGACGAGGCCAACACCTGCGACCTAGCTGCCGCGTGCCGCTGGGGCGGCCTTGCTGGTGGTGTGGCCGTAAGCAAGGGCGACGCCCTCTTCCCACGCCTGGGTGGCAAGAAGTAACGTGGCGTACTCCTGGCTGGCAAACCAACGCGAGACCCGTGCCGTGCTCAAGCGGCACGGGTTTTCCCTCAAGCATCATCTGGGGCAGAACTTCCTCATAAACGATGCGGTCATTGGCCGCATCCTCGACCTGGCCGAGCTTGAGCCTACCGACGTGGTGTTCGAGGTGGGGCCGGGCATTGGCACGCTTACGGTGGCCATGCTGCCGCGCGTGCGCCGCGTGGTGGCCGTGGAGGCCGACCACACCCTGCCGCCAGTACTCGCCCAGACCTGCGCGCAGGATACCGAGAAGCTCGCGCTGGTGCAGGGCGATGCGCTGCGCGTGACGCCGGAGGAACTTGCGCGTGCGGCTGGTGCCGAGCCCACCAAACTCGTCTCGAACCTGCCGTACCAGGTGGCGGCAACGGTCGTACTGGGCACGCTCCACCACATGCCCAGCGTGGGGCGTGTGGTGGTGATGGTGCAGGCCGAGGTTGCCGACCGCATTGCCGCGCGTCCGGGGACCAAGGCGTACGGTGCCTACACGGCAAAGCTTGCCCTGTACGGCCATGTCACGGGCCGCTTTGAGGTGGGCCCGGGCAACTTTATGCCGCCCCCGCACGTGGACTCGGCCGTCGTGCGCATCGACCGAGACCAGGTGCCGTGCGACGAGCCAGACGAGGTCGCGCGTGTGATCGACGCCGCCTTCGCGCAGCGCCGCAAGACCATTCGCAACTCCATGGGCGCCAACGGATACGACAAGGACGTGCTGGACGCCGCGTTTGCCGCATCAGGCATCGACCCACGTACCCGCGCCGAGAAGCTCGACGCCCAGGACTTTATCCGCCTGCACCAGGCCCTCGGCGCATAGCCGCCCGTGCTGGGGGGACAGTCCCCTAAACACAGGGACTGTCCCCTAAACACAGGGGACTGTCCCCCGAGTGCAGGTCCCTTGCGCGACCCGCCAACGCGTGCTACCATCCGTAAGCAACCTTTACAGATAGGAGGCATGCCATGAAGTCAGACGTCATCACCATCTCCACCAAGGGCCAGATCGTGCTGCCCGTGGAGATTCGTCGGTCGCTCAACTTGCAGGCGGGCGACCACTTGGCTGTGTATGCCACCGACGACGCCATCGTGCTCAAGCGACTCGACTTGCCCACCAACGTGGAGTTCGAAGACTGGCTCGATGCCGTCCGTCCCGCGATGCAAAAGAACGAGGCGCTGTTTGCGGAGCACGACCATGCGTGAGGTCCTGCCTGCGGACGGCATGCTGTTCCATGCCAAGAAGGGCAAGCCCATCGAGCTGTCCACACCCCTGGCACCCCTGGCCGACACCCATGGTCATCTCACCTCGTTTCGCAAACACGATCCGGCTGCGGCCATCGCCCGTGCCGCGCTTGCGGGGGTGCGCCTGCTGGTCGTGCCGGTGGACCCAGACGACGACGTTACGGACGCCTCGGCCTTTGAGCACTGGTTTGAGCAGGTCAGGACCGATGCGGCACGCCTGCTGGAGAACTGCGCACAGCAAGGGATTCTGCCCCCTGCGTTTGTTGGCTGGGAGGGCGCACCGGCGCTCGTGGACAACGTGTGGTTTGTCGCGGGCGTGCACCCGTACGGGGCCCAACGCCTCTTGGACGATACGGCCATTGCCGAGCGCATGCGCGTGCTGCTGGCAGGCGAGCGCTGCGTTGGTGTTGGGGAGTTTGGCATCGACTACGGCCCGTGGAACGACGTGGATCCAAGCGCTCAAATGCAGGCCATGAGAATGCAGCTGCGCATGGCCCACGAGCTGGGCATGCCGGTTGAGCTACACATTCGTGACGCCAACAACGACGAGCAGGCACAGGCCCACCAGGACGCCTTGCGGGTGCTGCGCGAGGAGGGCGTGCCGCAGTCGGGCTGCGACCTGCACTGCTACACCTGCGGCCCCCAGGTGATGGAGCCCTTCGTGGAGCTCGGCTGCCACGTGGCCTTTGGCGGTGCGGTAACGTTTGTGCGCAGCGACGACATCCGCGACGCGGCGGTGGCCTGTCCCGAGCACCTGCTCCTGAGCGAGACGGACAGCCCCTACATGGCGCCCGTGCCCCTGCGAGGCACCGAGTGCGAGCCTGCCATGGTGGTCTTCTCGGCGGCATGCGTGGCCCGCGTGCGCGAGGAGGCGGGCGTGGACACGGCGCGTCACACGTATGCGGCCCTGTGGCGCAATGCCTGCACGTTCTTTGGGCTGAGCTAGGGGCAGGCCATGCGTGGGGACCTGGCGTCTCTTGCCCACACGGTTGCCAACGCGGCGGCCGAGCTGGTATGTCCAACGCGCTGCGTCTCGTGCAACATGCCCGGCGAGCTCCTGTGCGACTCCTGCAGGGCGTCCATGCCCTGGATAGACCAACGGTGGGCGTGTCCGGTGTGCGGCGCGCCGTTTGGCTGGCTCACCTGCACCGCGTGCGAGGGGGAGTGGGAGTCGCGTACCTGCGTGTGCGCCCTGGGGTTTGAGCAGACCGCCTCCCAGATGGTCGCCTGTCTCAAGGACCGAGCGGAGCTGCGGCTGGCCGGCGTCAACGCGGCCGCCATGGCGACAGCGCTCGACGAGGCCTCCGCGTGGTTGGCGCCCGACGGAGGCATGCGGTTTTGCCCAGACCAGACGGACGCCCTGTGCTTTGTGCCTGCCACGGCAGATGCCTATGCGCGTCGCGGGTTCGACCACATGGAGCTGGTGTGCGCCGAACTGGCGCCCATGGTGGGCCTTCCCCTGTTCGACGTGCTCAAGCGCACCTCTCGCCACGACCAGCGCGAGCTCGACCGCACGCAGCGTGCGCAAAACCTCGTGGGCACGATTGACGTGGTGGACGACGTGAGTGGCATGAGGCTGCTCTTGGCCGACGACGTGGTAACCAGTGGTGCCTCCATGCGAGAGGCAACGCGCGTCCTGCTCGCGCGCGGGGCCGCCGAGGTCACCTGCTGTGCGCTCACCCGTGTGTGGTAGAGTCCATACGTTACAGGCAATGCCGAGGAGGAGAGATGGGCAGCACAACATCGTCGCCACTGTCTCGCACGTGGGTCGTGGTCGCCCTCGCAACGGCGAGCTGCGCCCTGTGGGGCAGCGCGTTCGCGTTCGTGAAGGCAGGCTACGACCTGTTTGGCATACCCGCCAACAGCCCCGCGAGCCAGCTGCTGTTTGCTGGCATGCGCTTTTCGCTTGCGGGGGTGTTCGTGCTTTTGGGCACCACCGTGGCTCATCGACGCTTTCCCGTGCCCACGCGTGCCGACATCGTTCCCATCATCCTGCTCGCCCTGTCGCAGACCGCCCTGCAGTACGCGCCGTTCTACATGGGGCTGGCGCATGCCTCGGGCACCAACGCCTCGCTGGTGCAGGGTACCTCGGCGTTCGTGCAAATCGCCATCGCGACGCTCGTCTTTAGACAGGAGCGGCTCACCGTGCGCAAGCTCGTGGGGTGCGTGCTGGGCATTGGGGGCGTGGCCCTGGTAACGCTGCGCGGCGGTGGCGACCTGGGCTCCTGGTCGCTTGGCGGAGAGGGACTCGTGTTTCTCTCGGTGGTCGTTGGCGGGTTTGCCGTCTGCCTCATGCGACGGTTTGGGAAGGGTGGAGACCCGCTCATGCTCACGGGCTGGCAGTTCTGTCTGGGAGGGCTCACGCTCGCCGGGATTGGCCTGGTGCTGGGCGGACGCGTGGGTGCCTGCTCGCCCGCGGCTGTAGGCATCCTGTGCTATTTGGGCATGCTCTCCGCGGTGGCCTTCTCGCTGTGGTCGCTGCTGCTCAAGCACAACCCCGTCTCGCGCGTGGCGGTGTTCCGACCGCTCATCCCGGCTTTTGGCGTGGTCTTCTCGGTCGTGGTGCTGGGCGAGGCGATTCCCGCGTCGCAGCTGCCCGCCCTCGTCTTGGCACTTACGCTCATCCTCGTGGGCACCGTGGTGGTGAACACCGCGTCCGACCGCTGAGCCATCGGCTACACTGGTCGGTGGCGCACGCACTGCGCCACACGCAAGAAGGAGGTCCCATGCCCATGCAAACCGAACGCCTCGCCATAGAGGGCATGCACTGCGCCAACTGCT
>JAUMWN010000131.1 GCA_030529625.1 Coriobacteriales bacterium | reverse complement strand
GACGTTCGTGAACAGGGGACGGGTTTTTCGTTCACGCCGCACCCTGTTCACCCGTTGTGCGGCATACAGTTGCGTGAACGAAAAACCCGTCCCCTGTTCGATAAACGCGCACTACGAAGCGTTTTCCACAAAGAGGATAAGCGGCAAGCTTAAGGTTCAGGACAAGGGAAACGACTTCTTTGCAGCTGCCTGGAAGAACGCAGAGTGGCTCATCCATCCGGAGGACAGGGAGAGAATCAGGCTCTTCCTGGATAGGGACCGTTTGATTTCCGAGCTTGAGAACAGGCGACAGCTCACAGAGGACTACCGCATGATCGTTGGCGACGGAAGAGTGCAGTATACGCGCATGTCGGTAACGTACGCCTCCAACCGTAGTCACTTTATTATTTGCGTCGAGAATCGCGACGAAGACATCCGCAGGGAAAAGGAGCATCTGGCGGAGCTTACCCTGGCAAACAAAATGGCCAGGCGGGACGAGCTCACGCACACGAAGAATAAGACGGCCTATCGCGAGGTGGAAGGCGGCCTGCATGCTGATCTGCCGGACTTTCCATCATAGTCCGGTGTTCCGCATTGGCGGCGACGAATTCGCCGTAATCCTTACGGGTCAGGACTTCGAGAACAAAGAGGCGCTGCTTGCTCGCCTAAGAAGGCAGGTCGAAGAGAATACCCGCATTGGGGAGGGCCCGGTCGTAGCCTCGGGACTTGCCGAGTATGCACCCGACACAGACCAATCCGTCGAGGACGTGTTCAATCGCGCCGACCACCAGATGTACGAGGACAAGGCGCGCCTTAAGGCAATGTCGTAAAGCGTGTAGACACGGTGCCAAAGGGGGCCGGAAGATACATGGTCGCGCAGCACGAGACACAAGCAAAAGCTTCTCAGGGTAACGCCCGCGCGACGCATAATCCTTGGCGTAGCCTCGTGCTCTCGTACGACACCACGCACGAATCGGACGCGGCACGCGACCGGGCATTCGTGTACCACCTGCAACGCATGCACAGACGCCCCACGCTCGGCGTGGATCTGGTGAGCCACTGTAACCTAAACTGCGCATGCTGCTTTCATTACTCGCCCGTTGCCAAGCCCGGGTTTCTCTGTGCGGATGATTACAAACGCGACCTCGCTCTTCTTGCCAGAATCGAAGGCGTGGAGGAGTTCTTTGACGCCATATGCCTCATGGGTGGCGAGCCGCTTTTGCACCCACACCTTGCGGATCTCGTTCGGCTCACCCGCAGTTACCTGCCCCAGATCACCATACGGCTTGTCACCAACGGCCTTTTGCTCAAAGAAGCATCAACGATGCTCTGGGAGACGCTTAAAGAGACGGGCTCCGAGATCATGATCACCCCGTATCCCACGGGAATCGACTACAAGAATCTCGTTGAGCAAGCGCGTAAGCAGGGCGTTCGTGCCATCCTGGGAGGCGGACTTGCCATGTCCGACAAGGGCGAGGCGTTCTTCCTCAAGCAACCGCTCGACCCCACGGGATCACAGAGTCCTACCGACGCATTTCTCGCATGCCCTCTGGCAGGTTCCACCATGCAGCTCCTTGAGGGGCGTATCTACCCTTGCGACAGAGGCGCGCTGTTTGGCAAGTTGAACGAACGCTTTGGAACGACGTTTGCGCACGAGCCTAATGACTACCTCGAGCTGTCAGCCATCGGGAATGCTCGGGAAATCGACGACTTCAGGCGTACAAAGAAACCCATGTGCCGCTATTGCGCACACGAGCTCGCTGAGTGCGTCGCATGGGAGCGGTCATCCTGCTCGGCCAGCGAATGGCTCGCGTGCTCGAGCGATCAGTGACGTGGCAAGGGGCCGTTGGGGACATGCCCCGAACGGCCCAAGTGTCTACCAGATGTCGTCGTCTTTACACGTGTAATTCGTACACACCCACGAGTCTCCGCCCGACAACGAATTCAGCTCCAATGCAACCAAGGTCGTCACGGAGAACCTCCCGCGTCTTCCCATCCCACCGCATCCGCTCAACCCAAAGTTGGTGGGTATCTTAAGGACGGACACCAGCCTCGTTTCGCCCGTTTGGCCGTGCGCACTTCCGAGCAGAATCTACCCCCGGCTATGCGCACTGTGTGGCCGATTGTGCGCATAGTTGGGGGCAAAACGTGCCGCGAAGTGTACACGGCCGAATGGGTGGAGTACGCATGGTTGGGGGTATGCGCACTTTTTGGCCACACGCCGCGGCCGGTGCTCAGAGCGCACAGGCACAAGAGGGGGCCAGACCTCATGGCCCAGCCCCCCATAGCCTATCTGCCAGCGGTCTTCTCTACTCGACGTCCTCGCCGTTGGACTTGATGACCTTCTGGTAGCCGGATGGTCACGGCAGCTCTCTGAACTGCTGTTTTACCGCATCCACCTGCTGTTTTGCGCATGCTTCCCTGACGATTTCGCACACGTAGGTCACGAATTCACGACACTTTCTTAGTGGTTGAAGAAACCCACAGTCGGGTAAGGATGCGAGGTTGCCCCCGCATCCTTACCCGACTGTGGGTTTCTCACACTAGGCTAACCTCTCCTGATTCGGGGGCGTGACGCCCCCGAACTGCTCCCGACAGTCTACCACACGTGCGTGACAGTTATATATGTGATATATTCTAACCAACATAATAGCAGGTAGATTGGCTTGCGCATGGGCTACATACAAGGCGTCGAAAGGAACCAGGCGAGGATAGTCACGCTCGACTCCATGGTTGCCGCGGAAAGCCACGCCAGAATCATAGACGCGTTCGTCGAGTCCCTTGACATGGGCGAGCTCGGCTTCGGGCACCCGGCGGCCGAGGGGAGGCCGGCATACGACCCGCGCTCGCTGCTGAAGCTGTACGTGTGGGGATACCGCAGGGGCGTGAGGTCGTCCAGGAGGCTCGCGGCGGCGTGTCGCGAGAACGTGGAGGCGATGTGGCTGGTCTCGGGCGTCGAGCCCGACTTGAATCTGCCTTGGGGCTGCGCACGCCCGTGGTGGGCTTCGCCCTCATGGCGGTCTCGCTGCTCGCTGCGCGCCTCTCTGCCGCCATCGCGCCTATGGTCCTCGCGACCGTGTGCGCCGGCGCGGCGGGAACCATGGTCATCGCCTTCCTCACCGACTTCGTAAACGACGTCTGCCCCGAGGGATCTGGCACGCTCGCCACCTCGGTCATGGTGTCGGGTGGCTTTGCGGGTGCGAGCCTCACCCCCGCCATCCTCTCCGCGATTGCCTTCGCCACGGGCGACGCCTCGGCCACAGGGCCGTTCATGCCGCTTGCGTGCGTGTGCGCCGTCCTCGCCGTGGTGCTTTTGATCGTCTTACGTGAAGAGAAGTGGCAATCGACACAAATCACCGATAACTGCGTAAAGTGCAGGGTGTAAGAACGAGTGTCAGTTGTCGGTGTATAGCCGCTCCAAGGACGGGAGCGCGCACCCCGCATCCAATGCGAAGGAGAAGAGGAGACGTGAAGGACTACGGTAACGGCGCGCTCGCCATGTGGAACGGGTGGTCGCGCTCGCGTGCGGGCATTCCGGCCAACGACCCGTGGCTCGAGCACTTTGAGGATGACCTCGAGGCCAGACGGGGCGAGGTCTTCCTCGACCTCGGCTGCGGCACGGGTGCCGACACGCTCTGGCTGCTGGAGCATGGCTACGACGTGCTCTCCGCTGACTACGCCAGAGAGGCGTTGCGTTCCATCGAGCGCAACCTCCCGGGCGGTAGAACGGCTTACGTGGACATGCGCAGACCCCTGCCCTTCGCCGACGGGAGCTTTGGGGCCGTCGTGAGCAGCATGGCCCTGCACTACTTCGACGAGGCGACCACGGTGCGGCTCATGGACGAGGTGCGTCGGATCATCGCACCTGGCGGCATCCTGCTCGCTCGCGTGTCCAACGTGAACGATGTAA
The DNA here is from genome assembly GCA_030529625.1 of Coriobacteriales bacterium. Classification (GTDB taxonomy): domain Bacteria; phylum Actinomycetota; class Coriobacteriia; order Coriobacteriales; family Atopobiaceae; genus RUG440. The sequence continues at coordinate 1,312 of JAUMWN010000131.1, read as the reverse complement.
CCTACGGAGCAGGCAGCGGACGAGAGGTAGAGACGCGCTACTACGACCACGGGAGCTACGCCCAGCGCTACCTCGACGAGGGCGACGTGCGCCGCTTCTTCGGTGCCGTCGGAGAGCTGGAGTTCTTCGAGGGGGCCATGACGCGGCCCGAGGCCTATTACTCTCGTCCCAAGATGATGTGGACTATTCGCGCGGAACGTACCCAAGCCTAGTCCGGTCGAGGAAGCCGACCTCCTCGTAGGTGCGCAGGAGCATGCGCGTGGAGTCCTCCTGGTGGTCGGGCTTCATGCTGGATCGATTGCTTGCCCATAATCCTGCTCGCAAGAAAAAATGGGGTAGGGCCATCAAGTCCTACTCCATCCACATCCTCAGAGCGAACTGATAACGGTTGAAACCGAGTTCGACTCTTCGCGGTCTGGTGCCCCCAGCGGGAGTCGCCGCCTTGCCTTCGGCAAGGCTCATAGGGTTCGTCGCTTCGCTCCTCACCCCGCAACAAGCCAGAGGGCTTGTTGCGCCCTTCCGGGTTCGACTCCCCAACGGTTGACCTAACAAGAAAGCCCTCCTCAAGGGAGAGCTTCAGTAACATGGTGCCCCCAGCGGGAGTCGCCGCCTTGCCTTCGGCAAGGCTCATAGGGTTCGTCGCTTCGCTCCTCACCCCGCAACAAGCCAGAGGGCTTGTTGCGCCCTTCCGGGTTCGACTCCCCAACGGTTGACCTAACAAGAAAGCCCTCCTCAAGGGAGAGCTTCAGTAACATGGTGCCCCCGTCCGCGAAGTAGTCGAACCCCGGAGGAAGATCGACCACATACTCGAAGGCAGAGGAACGTGGCTGCAAATCCTCCACCTCGCCGACGGTGAGCTTGTTGTACTCATCACCCCAATACCATCCCGTGATAACAAAGTGACCGTCGTCATAGAGGTAGATCTTGTCGATGAAGTACTACAGCAGCGCGTCCCTCGTCGTCGGGTCTTCGAAGTCGGCGTTTGCGTACTTCTCGAAGTATGCGCGAATGCTCGTCTCGTCCTTGGCGACGCGCGAGCGCGCCTCCTCGGCCTCGATGGCTTCCGCCAAGGCCTTTTTGCGCTCCTCGTTCTCGCTCAGCCTGGCGGAGACGGAGTCCGTGAACGGCAGTCCCTGCTCGATGGCGCGGACGAGGTTGTCGATTGCCTTGGTTGTAGATGCCAGCTCCTCCTTTAGCCCATCTAGGTAATGCGTGTCGACGTAGTGTTCCCGATAGTATTTGGAGGCATCGACTGCTAGCGACGCCCGGTTCTCGTCGTTTGAGAGGATGTGCCTCAGGATCGACAGCACTT
>JAUMWN010000011.1 GCA_030529625.1 Coriobacteriales bacterium | reverse complement strand
TCCACGCGCTCTTCTTGTGCGGGCGCGTGGGCACGATGTGGGCCTCGTTCATGGCGTACAGGATGCGGCGGTGCACCGGCTTGAGGCCGTCGCGCACGTCGGGCAGCGCGCGGGCCACGATAACCGACATGGAGTACTCCAGGAAGGAGGTCTTCATCTCCTGGGACATCTCAATGGGCTTGAGGGCGCCACCATGGATGTCGGTGAGGTCCAGGCGCGTGCCGGCCTCGTCGGAGAGGGTATGCGAGAGACCAGCGCCGGCCAGGTTGACCGACCCCTGCTCAGGCGGGTAGTCGTCCTCCTCGTCATCGTAGACGTCGGAGGGATCCTCGTCCTCCAGCTCGGGGTCGACCTCCATGTCGTGCATGGCACGGTTTACCAGGTCGTCCAAATGGTCACGCCCATCCGGCCCCCGCAGCTCATCATCGTTTCTCGTATCGTCTGCCAACTATCTTTCCCTTCTAAACGCGCCGCGCAGCGGCGCACCATTTTTCTTCCAGCCAGTCAGTCCGGGTGGACGCTTTGAGTCGCCAACCGCCCGCCCGGACCCCGCGCACGCGTCGCGACTTTATCCAGCCTGTGCGCAAGCGGGGCAGCTTCCAAAGGCTCGCGCCTTTTGTCTGCCACGCAAGTTCGCGAAGCGCCGTGTGAAGCGCGGCGGACAAAAGGCGCGAGACCCAGCCGTTAGATATCCAAGAACCGCACGTCCTTGGCGTGGGTCTGGATAAAGTTGCGGCGCTTCTCGACCGTGGTGCCCATGAGGTCCGAGACGGCGCGGTCGGCGGCGAGGGCGTCCTCCACGGTGACCCTCAGCATTATGCGGTTCTTGGGCTCCATGGTGGTCTCCCACAGCTGCTCGGGGTCCATCTCGCCCAGGCCCTTGTAGCGCTGCACGGTGTAGCGGTTGGAGTCCTCGAACTTGGCTGCCTCTATGGCCAGCTCCTCGTCGGTGTACAGGTACTTGCCACCCTTGCGGCCCTTGGGCTTGAGCTGGTACAGCGGCGGCTGGGCCACGTAGATGTAGCCCGCGTCGATCATGGGCCGCATGTAGCGGTAGAAGAACGTGAGCAGCAGGATGCGGATGTGCGCGCCGTCCACGTCGGCATCGGTCATGATCACGATCTTGTGGTAGCGGGCCTTCTCGATGTTGAACTCGGGACCCACGCCCGTGCCGATGGCCGTGATGAGCGAGGTGATGGTCTCGCTGGACAGCGCACGGTGCTCCTGGACGCGCTCCACGTTGAGGATCTTGCCACGCAGGGGCAGGACGGCCTGGATGGAGCGGTCGCGCGCCATCTTGGCAGAACCCCCTGCGGAGTCACCCTCTACGATAAAGAGCTCGGTCATCTCGGGGTCGCGCACCGAGCAGTCGGCAAGCTTGCCGGGCAGGCTCGCGCTCTCCAGCAGGCCCTTGCGGCGCGTGGCCTGGCGCGCCTTCTGGGCGGCCATGCGGCCCTTGGCGGCCTGGCTCGCCTTCTTGAAGATCTCCTTGGCGGGGTTGGGATGCTCCTCCAGGTACTCGGCCAGTCCCTGCGCCACGACCTTGTTGGTGAGCGTGCGCATGTAGGAGTTGCCCAGCTTGGCCTTGGTCTGTCCCTCGAACTGCGGGTCGGGCAGCTTTACCGAGATGACCGCGGTAAGTCCCTCGCGGATGTCGTCGCCGGTGAGGTTGGGCTCCTTGTCCTTGAGCAGCTTCTTGGAGCGGGCGTAGTCGTTGATGGTCTTGGTGAGCGCCGCGCGGAAGCCCTCCAGGTGCATGCCGCCCTCATCGGTGTAGATGTCGTTGGCAAACGAGAGCACCTGGTCGGAGTAGGTGGTGTTCCACTGCAGCGAGACCTCCACCTCGCCACGCCGGTCGGACGGCGCGTCGGGGGCGGAGCTGCCCTGCAGGTAGATGGGGCGGGACAGCCCGGGCAGGATGGTCTTCTCCTCGTTGAGGAACTTCACGAAGTCTATGATGCCGCCGGCATAGCAGAACTCGTCGCGCCTCGGCTCCAGCTCGCGCTCGTCCACCAGCACGATGCGCAGGTTCTTGTTGAGAAACGCGGTCTCCTGCAGGTGGTCGTGCAGGGTGTCGTAGCTAAAGGTCGTGGTCTCGAAGATCTGCTCGTCGGGCCAGAAGGTGATGCTCGTGCCCGTGGCCTTGGAGGTGCCGATCCGTTCCATCTTCTTTACGGTCTTGCCGCGGCTGAACTCCATGCGCCACACGCCGCCGTCACGCTTGACCTCGGCCACAAGGCGGCTGGAGAGCGCGTTGACCACGCTCACGCCCACGCCGTGCAGACCGCCAGAGACCTTGTAGGCGTCGTTGTCGAACTTGCCGCCCGCATGCAGCACGGTGAGCACGACCTCGAGCGTGGAGATGCGCTTTTGCGGATGGCGTCCCACCGGGATGCCGCGGCCGTTGTCGGTTACCGTCACGGAGTTGTCGGGGTGCACGGTAACGGTAATCTTGGAGCAAAAGCCCGCCATGGCCTCGTCCACCGAGTTGTCCACGATCTCCCACACCAGGTGGTGCAGGCCGCTGGCACTCGTGGAGCCAATGTACATGCCGGGGCGCTTGCGCACCGGCGCGAGCCCCTCGAGGACCTTGATGTCTCCCTCGTCGTAGCCGTTTTGGTTCTTCTTCCTTGCCACGTGGTTCCTCTCTGTTGACCGCGCTTACCACATGCGCGCGGAGGGGTCGGGCGCGGGCGGCAGGCATGTGCCACGTGCCGAGACCAGCGACCCCCGTTCGTAGTGCGATGTTCTATTGTATCGCATATGAGCGCCTGAGAGCCAAAATAAGGCGCTTTTTAGGCTTCTTGTGTAGTGTGACTCCTCTCCCTGAGCAAAGACGCGCACATGGCGCGAGAAACGCTCTGCCGCAGTCCGTCGGGAAGCTGGGCGCACGCGCGCTCCACGTCCTCGCGCTCGCCAGGCGTGAGCGCAGGCTCCGGGCCCGGGGTGGTTTTCTTGGCGCGTTTTGCACGTTGCGGGCGTGTGGAGTCGGCAGGCATCTGCCCCACGTCAAAGCGGATGTCGGACACGCGCACGCCGTGGAAGGCGAGGCGCGAGAGGTAGAGGTCCTTGTTGGTGCCCAACTCGGAGGCGAGCAGGCCCGAGTCCACGCGCACCACCATCACCGGGTCGGCGCCGGCGCGTGTAGGGCGTCTGAGCCACACGCCCGTGGTGTGCGCCCGCTCGCGGTCGCCGTTGGCCGCATACCACGCCCGCGCGGCGCGCTGGGCCTCGCCGAGGTCGGCTCCCAAAGGGCCCGCGATCAGCGACGCCACCACGGCGCCGGCGCGCGCCGCCTCGCCTCCGCGATCATGTGCCAAAGCCGATCACCTCCGCCCGTGCCAGCAGGTCGGCGGGAAAGTAGTCCAGGTTGGTGGTGGTCACCACCGTTTGGATGCCGCCCTCCACAAAGCGCGTCATGGCCGCGCGGCGCGTGGCATCCAGCTCGCTCATCACGTCATCGAGCAACAGCAGCGGCTGCTCGCCCACGACCTCGCGGGCGATGGCGACCTCGGCCATCTTCCATGCCAGGACCACCGAGCGCTGCTGTCCCTGGCTCCCAAACGAGCGGGCGTCTCGGCCCGCGATCCAAAAGGACACGTCGTCGCGCTGCGGGCCGACGAGCGTGACCCCGCGGCGCAGCTCCTCGGCGCGCCCCTGTTCCAGGCGGTCCAGGAAAAGCTCGCGCAGCTCGTCTTTGGACAACTCGTCGACGCCGTCGCCCAGGCTGCACTCGTAGGCGCACTCCACCGACTCGCCGCCTCCCACCTGCGCATACACCTCGCGCAGGTGCCGGCGAAGCCGGGCGAACAGGGCCAGGCGGGCATGGAGCAGCGTAGCCCCTCCCAGGGCCACCGACGCGTCCCAGGCCGCCAGCATGCCCGGGTCGCACACGGGTTCCTTGAGCAGGCGGTTGCGCTGCTCGATGGAGCGCGCGTAGGTGCGCACCACCTTGCGGTAGCCCGCGTTGGCCTGCGAGCCAAACGCGTCCAGCGCGTCGCGTCGCATGCGCGCCGACCCCTTTACCAGCGACAGGTCGTCGGGGCAGAACAGCACCGACATGAGCGTTGCGGACAGGTCGGCAGGCCGGCACGGCTTGTCGTTTCTCACAAACCGCCGCTTGCCCTCGCCAACCTCGCACGCCACGTCCACCACGCGGCCGTCGCCCTCCAGCCGCGCGGCGGCACGACCGTGCGTGGCGCCCTCGCGAACCAGGTCGGCCGTACGCGGGTGTCTAAACGACAGGCCCGCGGTGAGCAACTGCAGGGCCTCCACGGTGTTGGTCTTTCCCGTGGCGTTGGGGCCGACCAGCACCGTGAGCCCTCCCGACAGCTCCATGGTGCGGTCGTGAAAGCTGCGCCAGTCAAAGAGCGCTATGCGCGAGACGGCCAGTCCCATCCTGTGCCCTTCCTCGGGTTGAGAAAAGTGGTTTGGCCCCTTTTCTCACCTACATCCTCACCGGCATGAGCAGGTAGAGGTAGTTGATGGCGGCGTACGACTTAAAGATGGCCGGCTGCATGGAGCCAAGCAGCTCCAGGGTCACCTCGGAGTCGGATGCCGCCGCGCTCACGCAGTCCAGCACGTAGTGGTAGTTGAGGGCGATCGCCATGGTGTCGCCCTCCACCTCCACGTCGAGCAGCTCGGCCGCCTCACCCTGGTCGGGGGAGGACGCCGAGAGCTTGAGCAGACCCGCCTGGGCGTCTATGTCAAAGCGCACCGACGGGTTGGAGAGCGCTATCACCGAGACGCGGCGCAGGGCGCTGGCGAGCTGGGCGCCGTCCACGCGCACGGTGGTGTTGCACGACGTGGGCAGCAGCTGCCTAAAGTTGGGGAAGTTGCCCTCGATGCGCCTGGACACGTAGGTCGTGCTGCCAAACGAGAACACCACCTGGCTGTCGGTGAGACCAACCTGCACGGTGTCGGTCATGGACGGCAGCCCCAGCACGTCGTGGAAGGTGGCACCGGGCACGATCGCCTCGAAGGCCCCCTCCACACCCGACGTCTCGCTGTTCGTGTCGCACACGGCCAGGCGGTAGGAGTCGGTGGCTACCAGGCGGATGGTGTTGTCCTCTACGGTCACGAGCACGCCGGCCAGGATGGGGCGGGAGGTGTCCTTGCTCGTGACCTTGTACACCTTGTCCACCATGCTGGACAGAAGCGAGCTGGGAAGCTCCACCTGCTGGGACAGCTCGTAGGCGGGAAACTCGGGAAAGTCCTGCGGGTCGAGGGCGTTGAGCCTAAAGTTGGACTGGCCGCACGCCACGCGCACGCCGGTCTTGTCACCCTCCATGCTCACTGCGGAGTCGGGGAGGTTCTTCACCACGTTGGCCAGGGTCTTGCCCGACACCACCACGGCTCCCTCCTCCTCCACGTTGGCCGGGATGGCGTGGCGGATGGAGATGTTGAGGTTGGTGGTCTGCAGCTCTATGGTCCCTTCCTGCGCGCGCAGGTAGACGCCGGCAAGTACGGGCAGCGTGGCTTGGTTGCCAATGCCCTTGCCAACGACTGCCAGCGCCTTGGCGAGTGCGGACTGGCTTACGGTGATCTTCATGTGTCCTCCTATTGTTCTTATTGTTCTATTTAGAATCTAGTAGCAGTAATAGGCCCTGTAGAAATGTTGATAATGGCACGTATGCCCACGTAGCGCCCCCAAAGCTGGCGTACGCCTCACGCCGTGACTCTCACCCGATTCTTCTTTCAACAGGCAATCGAAAACCGCTCTCAACACGTACCGCAAACTTATTGAGCGGCTTGTTCGCCCATTCAACAGAGTTGTAAACATGGGCCGTCCTACTCGAGTACGGAGTCGCGTATGCGCGCCACGCGGTCCTGCAGCACGCGGTCGTCGCGCATGCCCTGCTCTATTACGTGGATGCTGTGCTTTACGGTGGCGTGTGTGCGGTTGCCAAAGTGCTTGCCAATGTCGGCGAGCGTGTTGTCGGTGAGCTCGCGCGTGAGCCAGATGGCCACGTGGCGCGGCTCCATCAGCTCCTTGTTGCGTCTGCTGCCCACCAGGCCCGCGTGGTCGATGCCGTAGCTGCGCTCCACGATTTCCTGGATTTGCTCCACCGTAACGCGCCGCTGCCCGGTGGGCCACTTCTGCTCGGCAACGCCAATGATGTCCTCCTCGGTTATGGTCGACCCCAGCGCCTCGCGCTGGAAGGCGAGCATGAGGCACGACTGCACGTAGCCCTCTATCACACGTATGTTGGTACCTGCGCGCTCGGCCATCACGCGACGCAGGTCCTCGCTTATGTGGGCGTCCATCCCCGGCACGTGCTGCTCGCGCGCGTCGGCGCGCATGCGCTCGTAGAACGCGTCGATCAGCTGCAGCTTGAGCTCGTAGTCGGGCACCTGCACCGACACGGTCATGCCCGAGTCCAGTCGGCTGGTCACGCGTTCGTCAAACCGCGACTGGCCCATCCCCAGCTCGGAGGGGGTGCGGTCGGCCGCGAGCACGATCTGCTTGCCGTGCCCCACCAGGTAGTTAAAGGTGTCGTAGAAGAAGCCTATGGTGCCGGCCGCCGTGCTCATGAGCTGCACGTCGTCCACGATGAGCACGTCTATGCTGTGGTAGTTCTCGGCCAGCGCCTCTGCGGCCCCGGCACGCGCGTTCTTCATGGCGCGCGAGTAGTCGTCAATAAAGTCGGTGGCCACTCGGTACACGCACGTGCGCTCCGGGTCGTTTTGCGCGATGTAGTTTTGTATGGCCCGCAAGAGGTGGGTCTTTCCCAGGCCGCTCTTGCCGTAGATGAACAGCGGGTTGTAGTTGCGGTTGCCGTTGGCCACCTGCTTGGCGGCGTCGAGGGCGAACTTGTTTTGGGGTCCCTCGACGAACCGGTCGAAGGTGAGCAGCGAGTCCACGGGCGTGATGTCTTCCAGCAGCGGGTTTCTCTTGGCCGCGCGCTGCGCCTGTTCGGCGGCCGGCGCGGGCACGGGCTGCGGTTGCGCGGGCACCGCACGCTCCCGGGCGCGCCTCTCGGACGTCTCGGCACGCGACACCTGGACCTCAACGTGCATGGGCTCAAACGCCACGGCACTGGCCGCCTCGTCGAGCTCGGTGGCGAGTCGACCCAGCGTGCGCTGCACGAACCTGGAGGAGCAGGACACCAGCAGCGTCTGCTCCTCGAGCTTGGTTGCCGAGCAGCTCTGCAGCATGGCTATGGTGGCGGCTGGCAGGTCGTTGTCCTCCAACGTGGCCACCACGTCCTCCCATAGGATGTCAGCGTCTGTCTCGCTTGCGCCTTCCATGTGTCTCCAGCCCTCTGTCGTGTGTGCCCGTATAGTATATGATGAAAACTGGGCTCAACTGTTAACTTTGTAGAAAACTCGGTCTACGGCAAGTACGCGCCCTGGCGCTCCAGGTAGGTGCGTCCCAAGACGGTGAGCCTGCGCTTTTGCCCGTCCTTGCGCACGATTCCCTGCTCCTCGAGCTTTTGCAGCACACGCGACCAGGTGGGGCCCGACTCGCCATATGCGCGCGTGAGCTCGGTTGGCCCCACGACGTCGTGGCGGGCGAGGTAGCTCAAAACCGCCGACGCGCGCTCGTCGAGCCGCATCTGGGGCAGCTCTGCCTGCGGCTGTGCCGACGCCTGCTGCGGGGTCGGCGTCTGCTGGGCTGGATCGCCTGCGAAGGGGGCTCCGGCGGCGGGTGCCTGCCATGTCTGCTGCGGCATCTGCTGCCAAGCGGGGGCCGGCGCGGCGTAGCCTTGCGGCGCCTGCTGCCAGGCGGGGGACTGCATGGCGTAGCCCTGAGGCGTCTGCCAGCCCTGCTGGGCCTGCCAACCCGCCTGAGCCGCGGGCCATCCCTGCTGCGTCTGCGGCGCGCCTGGCCATCCCTGTTGGGCCTGTGGCGAGCCGGGGTAGGGAACAGGCATGGGCATGGGCTGGGTGGCGTCGGGTGACTCAGGCAGGGCAGAGATGGTAACCACCGTGCCGCCCGAAAGGTTGTCGTCTATGCGCAGCGACCCGCCCTTGTCCCGCATGTACTGCTGGGCGTAGGGCAGCCCCGACCCCACGCCGCGAATGTAGCGCTTCATCTCCTCGGTCGCCGACGTGGTGCCGTACTGGAGCGCGAGGTCCTTGTTCGTGATGCCCGGCCCCTGGTCCGAGAAGCGTATCGTGTTGCCGCCGTCGAGTATGGATATGGTGGGCTCCATAAAGTAGGCGTGGATGAGGTTCTCCACGATCTCGCGAATGACCATAAAGGGAATGGTGCCACCCTGCTCCTTGGCCAGCTGGGTCACCACGCGCGTGATCTCCTCCAGGTAGGGGCGAATCTCCTGGGGCTCCACCACCACCACGCGCGGCGCCGCCGCGGCGTCGTCGTATACGGCAATGCGCGCCGCATGCCGTACGGTGCCCTCACCCACCTGCGATGCCTCGCCGTTCTCCACGAACGGGTAGAAGTCCTGCGCCATGCGCCCTCCCCAAGAGTTCTCAACACGCATTGTACACGTGAAGAAAACTTTCACTCCGAAAATTATGTGAATGAAAGTTTTCTACAGATGAGAAAAACATGACGAAAAATCCCGCGAAAACTTTCAGGAGCAGCTGAAGATTCTAACACGACAGAGGAAAGTTAACGCCAAAGTGCAAGATTTATTTCAGGGGCGGACAAAGGGGACTGTCCTCCACGTCTACCCCCATGCGCGGGCATGTGGCTGTGCCGCTGCAGGTAGACGCGGGGGACTGTCCCCTTTGTCCGCCTGACACTGACCACAGCCACGGGCGGACAGCCCCAAGCGGCCGGCGCTCGCGTGGAGGGGATGTGCGCAGGTTGACACCCACGTTTTACACCATTACACTTTGTAGGCTTGAATTTGAACGTCAGGGGGAGATCGCCCCAGACCATAGCCTGCAGGAGGAACCATGAAACGCACGTATCAGCCAAACAAGAGGAAGCGCGCCAAGACCCACGGCTTCCGCGCACGCATGGCAACCAAGGGTGGCCGCCAGGTCCTCGCGCGCCGTCGCGCCAAGGGCCGCAAGCGTCTTACCGTCTCCAAATAGACCATCTCCATGGAGACCATCAAATCCAAGCAGGACTTTGAGAGGGTCTTCAAGAGCGGGAGGCGATACAACCACCCGCTTGTGCGGACGACCGTGCTCCGTGAGGGCACTGCAGGTCGGGGGCGTGTGGCCTTTGTGGCACCCAAGCGATTGGGCAATGCCGTGTTCCGCAACAGATGTAAGCGTGTTTTGAGGGAGGCCGCGCGCACGTGTGGCCTCCCGGGCAATGAGGCGGACGTCATCCTGTTCGCCACCCGCGCAACGCACGACGCCCATCCCAGCGAGGTGGCCCAGGCACTTGGCCGCCTTATGGAGAGGGCGCGCGTGCGATGAGCGAGGGTACAGGTTACGTGGCTGGTGTCCTGATGGCACTTGTGCGCGCATACAAGCGTTACGTCTCTCCGCTTTTGCCGGACGCCTGCATCTACACACCCACGTGCTCCGAGTATGCGCTCGAAGCCATTGGCAAGTATGGTGCCGCACGGGGAAGCTGGTTGGCCATGCGTCGTATCCTTCGCTGCAACCCGTTTCGCCGAGGTGGCTATGACCCCGTCCCATAACTAGGGCAAAGGAACGGAAAAAAAATGTGGGAAGCATTTACTAACCTTATTACTACCATCCTCACGACGATCCACTCGTTTTGCGGGGACTGGGGATTGGCCATCATCATCCTCACGCTCATCGTGCGCGTGCTCATTACGCCGCTCATGACCAAGTCCACCAAGTCGTCCGCAAAGATGCAGGTGCTGCAGCCGCAGATGCAGGAGCTGCAGGAGCGTTACGCCGACGACCCGCAAAAGCTCCAGGAGGAGATGCGCAAGTTCTACGCGGAGAACAAGTTCAACCCCATGGGCGGCTGCCTTCCCATCCTGTTGCAGATGCCCATCTTCTTCGCGCTCTTTAGCGTTATCCGCAACGTGGAGGCAATCTCGGGCGGCGGGGCTTCGTTCTACAACATCGTGCCTAACCTCTCCGTGGGACCTTCCCAGGTGATTGCACAGTTTGGGTGGCAGGCGGCGGCCATCTACATCTTCTTGGATGTGCTCTTTGGCGTTCTTACGCTCATCCCCATGCTGCTCAACACGCAGGTCTCGGCTGACCCCGCACAGCAGCGCACAAGCCGCATCATGGGCATCGTGATGGCGGTGTGGATGGTGTGGATCGGCTGGGGTCTCCCCTCCGGCGTACTTCTGTACTACAACACCTCCGCCCTGTGGCAGGTCGCCCAGCAGCAGTTCATCACCAAGCGCGTGATGGCTCAGGCCAAGGCCGAGGCGGAGGCCAAGATGGCAGACCAGCCGCTTCAGGTTGACGTGGTGCGCAAGGAGCGCAAGGAGCGTCCCCACAAGAAGTCCTAGCAAACAAAGATAAGGAACGGGCGCCGGCCTCGTGTCGAGCGCCCGCGTCATTACCCGGACGGAGGTATAGCATGGAGGAAGAGACCACGCGCGACGAGGCGACCGACCAGTTTGCCGCGATTCGCGAACGCTACGAGCAGGGCGAGCAGCTCACCGACGCCGACATCGACACGATTGCCGACATAGCCGTTGGCCACGTGCGTCGCCTGCTCTCCTTCTTTGGGGAGGACGGCATCACCATAGACGAGTACGAGGGTGACGACGGAGAGCTTATCCTGGATGTGACCGGGGGTGACCTTGCGGTGCTCATCGGGCGCCATGGCAGGACGCTCGACGCACTGCAGATGGTCGTGTCCTCTCTCATGAGCAGCACCCTGCGGTTCCATTACCCGGTGGTGGTGGACGTGGAGGGCTACAAGCATCGTCGCAAGGAGAAGTTGCGCAGCCTGGCGCGCTCGGCCGCGTCGCGTGCCAAGCGTGGGCACTCCAAGGTTTCGTTGCCTCCCATGAACGCATACGAGCGCCGGATCGTGCACATCGCCCTCATGGCTGACGACGGCGTGACCACACATTCCGAGGGCGAGGATCCCACTCGGCACGTAGTCGTCACGGCATTGCGTGCATAGGGATGCAATCCACGGCATCTACGCTTGAGCAGCTCTCGCTGGCTCTGGATGAGGCGGGCATCGCCACGTCCGGCAGGCAGCGGGAGCTTCTTGCTCGGCATCTCGACTTGGTCATCGAGCGCAACCGCGTCGTCAACCTCACCCGCATCACGTCTGTGAGGGAGGCGACGTACCTGCACGTGGTCGACTCCCTTTTGCTGGGTGATGCGTTTGCCAGCGCCCCCGAGGGTCCGTTTGTGGACATGGGAACTGGCGCTGGATACCCCGGCATCCCGCTGGCCATCGTCACAGGCCGCCAGGCGGTCCTCATAGACTCGGTGGGGAAGAAGGTCGCCGCCGTGCAGGACTTCGTGAACGAGCTGGGTCTCTCGGATACTGTGCGTGCGGTGACGGGACGCGTCGAGGACTTTGCCCGCAAGAACCGGGGCGACTTTGCGGTCGTCACGGCACGTGCCGTGGCACAAACCAACGTACTCGTTGAGTATGCCGCGCCCTTGCTCATGCGCGGTGGGCGCCTGGTCGTGGCCAAGGCGCGGCCCACGGCCGAGGAAGTGGCCGCAGGCGACCGTGCGGCGCGCATATGCGGATTGCGCCGCGTTTCACGTGAAACACTTTTGCTGCCGCACGACATGGGCCAGAGGGAGATTCTGGTATACGAGCGCACGGGAAATCCCAGCGTTCGTCTTCCGCGCCCCGTAGGCACGGCCAAGCACCACCCGCTGGGCTAAGGGACTGTGGCGACGGCTTCCGGGCTGCACGTCCTCCTTTGCTGGAGACTGTCCGTTTGGGCAGAGGTACCTTTGAGACACTGGGCAGGACATACCTAAGCGCAAGCGTTGCCAGACGTGTCTCAAAGGTTCTTCCCAAACGGACAGCGCTTTCTTCTGGTCCCAACAATCCCAAACATGTGCCCCACACCTGTCCCATCTCACTGCTAGAATAGGTCCCCGAACTTTTGGCACGCAGATTGGAGCTTATATGGCGCAGGTGGTGGCGATCATCAATCAAAAGGGCGGCGTGGGCAAGTCGACGACTGCCATAAGCCTGGCCGCGAGCCTGGGGGATTTGGGCAAGCGCGTCCTTGTGGTGGACTTTGATCCGCAGGGCAACGCCACAAGCGGCTTTGGCGTGGATAAGGATGCTCTTGAGGCGGACGTGTACGACTCGCTCATGAGCAATGTGCCCCTGGCTGATGTGGTTGTGGACTCGCCCGTGGACGGCGTGCGGGTCGCTCCGGCGACCATCCAGCTCGCGGGTGCCGAGATAGAGCTTGTGAGCGTGATGGCCCGCGAGAGTGTGCTGCGCTACGTGCTGGAGCCCGTTCGCGACGACTATGACTACGTGTTCGTGGACTGTCCCCCGTCGCTTGGGCTGCTCACGGTAAACGCACTCGTTGCGGCGGACTCGCTGCTCATTCCCATCCAGTGCGAGTTCTACGCGCTTGAGGGCCTCTCAAAGCTCCTCGAGTCCATGCGCATGGTTAAGGGCCGTCTCAATCCGGGCCTTGGCATCTTTGGCGTCGTGATGACCATGTTCGACGCCCGCACCACACTCTCGCGTCAGGTGGTGGAGGAGGTGCGCGACTACTTTGGCGAGCAGGTGTTCCAAACGGTCATCCCGCGTAACGTAAAGCTCTCCGAGGCCCCGAGCCATGGGCTGCCCATCAACCGGTACGCGCCAACGAGCACGGGTGCCCAGGCGTACGCAGCGCTTGCGCAAGAGGTGGTGGCACATGGCTAAACGAGGCGGTTTGGGCCGTGGTCTTGGCGCTCTGCTCGGCGAGACGGCCGGAGAGGTGCATGACCAGTATCAGGATTCCGCAATCACCGAGCTGCCGCTTGCCAGCATCCAACCCAATCCCAACCAGCCCCGAAAGCGCTTTGACCAAGAGGAGCTGCAGTCCTTGGCCGACTCCATACGGCAAAACGGCCTGTTGCAACCCATCGTGGTAAGGCCACGCTCTGGCGGATACCAGATCGTGGCCGGAGAGCGCCGTTGGCAGGCGGCGGGGATTGTTGGGATGGAGCGCGTGCCTGTGGTGATTCGCGAGGTGAGCGACGACGAGGTGCTGCAGCTCGCCCTCATCGAGAACCTCCAGCGCGAGGACCTGGACCCCCTGGAGGAGGCTGCCGCATACGCAACGCTCATTAACCAGCACCACATCTCGCAGACCGAACTCGCGAACGTGCTCTGCAAGTCTCGCTCGGCCATATCCAACACGCTCAGGCTGCTCGACCTGCCCCAAGAGGTTCAGGACTTCGTGCGCGACGGGAAGCTGTCTGCGGGCCATGCCCGTGCTATTTTGGCCGTCTCCGGAGAAGAGGGACGCTGCGCCCTGGCGCGCAAGGTGGTAGACGAGGGCCTCTCGGTGCGTCAGACAGAAATCCTCGGTCCGTTGTTTTCTGTCAAATCACAGAATGTCCCCGCACAGAGGACGCCGGCACCACAGTCGTACAAGAGTGCCGCGCGTAGGCTGCGGGATAGCCTGTCGGCAAAGGTGAGCGTGAAGACCGTCCGCGGCAAGCATAAGATAGAGATTGAGTTTGGTGACGAGCAGGAACTCGACCGGCTCGTGGAGAGAATCTTGGGAGGAACCGATGAACGTTCTTGAGAAAATGGCCCTGGGAGCGGGTCTGGTAATCGTGGGCGCCACGGCCGTGTATCGCTATGTGCTCAACGACGAGCAGCGGGAGGCAATACGCGAGGTGTCCTCCTCAATCGCAAGCGCCACCGAGGAGGTGTCCGACAGCATCTCCCCACTGGTCTCGGGTGGGATGACACATGCCGAGGAACGCGCGCGCATCGAGAAGAACCGTGCGCGTACGCGTGACCAATGGGAGGCCTTGGGGTACTAGAGAACCGTTATGAGGTGCGGCCTCACAGGTGAGTGTCCGCATGTGTTGAGGTACCTTCGAGCCATCGCGAGCGATGTCTCGGAGGTACCTCAACACATGCGGACACATGTCTTCCCGCACTATCCCAGGCGTTGGCGCAGCTGGCCGCAGGCCGCGTCTATGTCGGCGCCGCGCGAGTTGCGGATGGTGGCCTCAACACCAACCGAGTTGAGGCGTCTTACAAACGTATTCGCACGCTCTGGGCTGGAGGGTTGGAACCGCGAGCCTGGCACGTTGTTGAGCTGGATCAGGTTGACGTGACACAACGTATTACGGCAGAAGTCACACAGGTAGGCGAGCTCTTCGTCGGTGTCGTTTACGCCCTTGATGAGCGCGTATTCGTAGGTGGGACGCCTGCCGGTTCGGTTGGCATACTCGCCCATGGCGTCATACAAACGTAGTAGCGACCAGCGCTTTACCCCAGGCATGAGGGCGTCTCGTGTGCGCTGCACAGCGGAGTGGAGCGAGACGGCAAGGGTAAACTGCTCGGGCTCCCGAGAGAAGCGCGTGATCATGGGAATAATGCCGCACGTGGACACCGTGAGGTGTCGCGCGCCAATGCCCATGCCATCGGGGTCGTTAAGACGGCGGAGCGCCGCCAAGGTCTGGTCGTAGTTGGCAAACGGCTCGCCCTGCCCCATCATTACTACACCGGTAATACGTTCGTTGAAGTCGTCACGCACATGTAGTACCTGTTGGTAGATCTCGCCGGCGGTAAGGGAGCGCGTGAGTCCGGATGCCCCGGTTGCGCAAAACGCGCATTGCATGCCGCACCCGGCCTGTGTGGAGGCGCATACGGTAAGACGCGACCTTGTGGGCATGCCCACGCACTCAACGGTCGTGCCGTCCTCGTAGCGTACGAGGTACTTCCTGGAACCGTCGGCAGACTCTTGTCGGGCCACCTCCTCGACGCCGCCCAGCGAGCAACGCGTGGCAAGTGTGTGTCGCAGGTCCTTGGGAAGGTTGGTCATCTCGTCAAATGAAGTGGCACCCTTCTCCCAGATCCACGATCGAATCTGCTTGGCCCTAAAGGCCGGCTGTCCCAGCTCCCGGAGCAGCTCGGCTATTTCGCGCTCGCTCATCTCGCGAATGTCCTGTCGTTTGGCCGTGTCATCTTGAGGCTGCATGTATTTTTCTCCCTGTCGGTTATGGCGTACGCAAGAGGAAGTATCCTCAT
Organism: Coriobacteriales bacterium; assembly: GCA_030529625.1. Lineage (GTDB taxonomy): Bacteria > Actinomycetota > Coriobacteriia > Coriobacteriales > Atopobiaceae > RUG440. The sequence goes on along the minus strand of JAUMWN010000011.1, from coordinate 31,622 downwards.
CTGTTGGAATGTTTTGAGACTACACGAATATGAAGCAGGCAAGGAAAACAAAGGGAAAGAACATGACAAACGACGTAACCAGATGCAAGGTGGCCGTTCTGGCCGGCGGTTGGTCCGACGAGCGTGAGGTGTCCCTCTCGTCTGCCACCGAGGTGCAGGCCGCACTGAGGGAAGCGGGCTTTGCTCAAGTTGACCTTTTGGACATTGCCCAGGATGGGTTTGCCAACGCAATCGTTCATGGTGGATACGACGTGGCGTTCGTGGCACTGCACGGCGCCTACGGAGAGGATGGATGCATCCAGGGGATGCTGGAGGTCCTCCACATCCCCTATACGTTCTCCGGTGTGCTGGCATCCTCCATGGCCATGGAAAAGTCCATTGCCAAGGCTGTGTACCGGCGTGCCGGCATTCCGGTGGCGCCCGACGTGGTGCTGGAGGCTGGCGTGGTGCCAAGCGACGACCTCGTCCACGGCCTGGTCGAGCAGCTCGGTCTCCCGCTGTTCGTGAAGCCAGTCAGCAACGGCTCGAGCTACGGCGTGTCGCGCGTCACCGAAGAGTGCGACCTTGCCGCTGCCATAGAGCGCGCCGGGTCGGGAGGCGGGCGTGTGCTGGTTGAGGCTGCCGTGGAGGGTATAGAGATTACCGTTCCGGTGCTTGGCAACGCCCATCCACGGGCCCTCACGGCCATAGAGGTGGTCACAGGGGCGGAGTTTTACGACGAGCGCGTGAAGTACGAGCCCTCGGAGCTCCATCACGTCCTTCCTGCCCGCCTGTCGCCCGAAGTGTATGCCCGGGCCCAGGAGCTGGCCGTGCAGGCGCACGTTGCGCTGGGATGTCGCGGCTGCTCGCGCAGCGACTTTATGGTCGGCGAGGATGGCACGCCCATAATCCTGGAGACCAACACCATTCCGGGCATGACCTCGGCAAGCCTGCTGCCCGACTCTGCCAGACATGAGGGCATCGCGTTTCCCGATCTGTGCCGGCGATTCGTCGAGCTCGCCTTGGAGGCGTAGGAAAAAGGACTGCATATGCACACCATAGAAGACCTGTTGCTGCCCGATACACCCCAAGCGGTGCGCAAGAGGTACCTCACGCTTGCCGAGCGCGCCGAGCAAACGTCCTTCGGGCTGCTCGAGGAGGACCTGGTCGTGCTCGACACCGAGACGACGGGCCTCTCGTACCGCAAGAACGAGCTCATCGAGATTGCCGCCGCGCGTATATCGGGCAGGGAGGTCGTCGAACGGTTCCAGACGTTCGTGCACCCTTCCGTTCCCATACCGCCCGAGATACGCGAGCTCACGGGGATTAGCGACTACGACGTGAGGGACGCACCCGATGCGATTGAGGCGGTATCCGCCCTTGCACAGTTCGTGGGCGGCCAGCCGGTGGTGGCGCACAACGCGTCGTTCGACCGCTCCTTCGTGGAGAGCGTCGCGGGCGGCTCGGAGGTCTCCAACATTTGGGTTGATTCGTTGGCGCTCTCTCGCATTGCCCTGCCACGTTTGGGTAGCCATAGGCTGCAGGACATGGCTCAGGCATTTGGCTGTGCGTCGGTAACACACCGTGCCTCCGATGATGTGGACGCCCTGTGCGGCATGTGGCGCATCATTCTGCTCAGCCTCGCCGATCTTCCCAGTGGCCTGCTGGAGCGACTGTGCGACATGCATCCAGATGTGGAATGGCAGTACCGTCCCATCTTACGCAGCATTGCGCAGGAGGGATTCGCTAATGCCTTCTCGCTGCGAGACGTGCGCAGGCAAATTATCACGGACAGCGGAACGCATGCGCGTGAGGACTTTGCCCAGATGGAGGGCATGTACTACGCGCCTACTACGCAGGAAATACGTGATGCATTCTCAAGTGACGGCGTGGTATCACGGATGTATTACGACTACGAGCGACGCGACGAGCAGGTGGAGATGGCCCAGCAGGTGAGAGGTGCGCTGGAGGCATCGGGCCACAGAGCCATAGAGGCAGGAACCGGCGTGGGCAAGTCGGTTGCGTATCTGCTTCCCGAAATACTGTTCGCGCAGCATAACAACGTAACCGTGGGTGTGGCGACCAAGACCAACGCGCTCACCGACCAGCTCGTGTCCCACGAGCTGCCCGTCTTGGACGAGGCCCTGCCGGACGGCGTTGCGTACTGCAGTATCAAGGGCTACGACCACTATCCCTGCCTGCATCGCCTGGAGCTTGCCATGGGAAGGAACCTTCCCAACTACGTGCTCGAGCGTGTGGAGCAGTATCCCGATGCCGATGTTGGTGACATTCTCACGGCTTTTGCCGTGGTTGCGGCATTTGCCTGCCAGTCACCGACAGGTGATGTTGACGCTTTGGGGATTCGCTGGCGCCTGGTACCTCGCGAGCTGCTCACCACCACGCCCTCCGACTGTCTGCGGCACCGTTGCCCGTTCTACCCAAACGAGTGCTTCGTGCATGGCGCGCGTAGGCGTGCGGCCAATGCCGACGTGGTGGTTACCAACCACTCCATGCTGCTGCGCGACATAGCGCTCGACAATGCCATCCTTCCACCCATTCGGCATTGGGTGGTCGATGAGGCACACTCGTTTGAGCAAGAGGCACGCAGACAGTGGGCAAAAGAGCTCTCCCAAGAAGGTGTTACAACAGTATTTACCCAGTTGGGAGGCATAAAGACAGGTGTAATACATAGTCTGCTCACACGTAGTACAAAGCTGGACGCATCAACGCTGGTGGCCGGTCTTCTCACCAAGGCGGCGGGATGCGTGCAGCGGGCGCAGACGACCTGCCCGGCACTCTTTGAGTCCGTACACGGACTGGTTGCCCTCACGAAGGGCTCGGGTGGCTACGACAACATAACCCTTTGGATAGACCAGACGGTTCGGTCTTCAGGGGAGTGGGAGCTCGTGGAGGAATCCGCCGCGCTCGCCGCTGCGAGCCTGGAGGCACTCGCAAAGTGTCTCTCACAAACACAGTCGACGCTGGCGCCGGAGTCGGCCACCATGGCTTCCGATCTCGCAGACCCCCTACGTCGCGTAAGGGAAGTATTAGATGCCATAAACGTTATAGTCTTGGAACCGCAGGGATCGTACGTGTACTCCGCAGAGCTGTACAAGGCTCAACGCAGACGCGGACGAGAGCGGTTGATGGCCCAAAAGTACGACGTAGGCAACGACTTGGCCGAACGTTGGTATCCAGAGACGTCAAGTGTCGTGTACACCTCGGCGACCATCGCGGTGGGGAACAGCTTCGAGCACTTTGACCAAGCTGTTGGGTTTAACCGACTCGACCCATCCATGCATTCTGAGGTTCGCCTGGACAGCAGCTACGACTACGACGGGCATATGTCCGTAATCGTGGCCAGGGATATGCCCGCGCCAAACGACTCACGGTATTTGAAGGCACTGGAGGATCTGCTCTACAACACGCATGTGGGCATGGACGGATCGGTGCTCACGCTTTTTACCAACAGGCGTGAAATGGAGCAGATGTATTACGCACTCAGGCCACGTCTTATGGAGCAGGGCATACCACTCATATGTCAGGATCGACAAGCGTCTCCACGCCGGTTACGCGAGCAGTTCTTGGGTGACGAACGGATGTGTTTGTTTGCGCTCAAGTCGTTTTGGGAGGGATTTGACGCTGCAGGTAATACATTGCGCTGCGTGATAATACCAAAGCTCCCGTTTGCCAGTCCACAGGATCCCCTGGTTCGCGAACGAGACGTACGGGAGAGCAGGGCATGGTGGCGCTACTCGCTTCCCGAGGCGGTCCTTTCGGTTAAACAGGCGGCTGGAAGACTCATACGCTCGTCTACGGATGTGGGTGTATTGGTGCTGGGGGATTCCCGCGTGGTCACCAAACGCTATGGCCGGACGTTCCTCAACTCCATGCCCACGCACAACTGCACCACCTTGGAATGCACAAACGTGCAACGCTACCTTTCCATGTGGCGCAAGTCACACCGCTGCTAAAAACCTGCACTGGGGGGACAGTCCCCCGAGTGCAGGTTTACACAAGGTTATCCAGCTCGCGTTCGATGTATTCTCGCACGATTTGATTAATACGCTCGTCTTCAACATGTATTTTGTCTCCGCATGCAGCAATACGCCGTATTAACCACTCGGACCAGTTGCCGTAATACGGTATTTCACACAAAATACCTTCTGTAATATGTCGTATTACACGAAGGTCGTGCCAATCGATGAGGGAGAGGTAGGACTCATCGGCAAGGGTAAAGCGAATGGTTCGTGCGGGTTGGGTACGGTCGGGTGTATTACACGCACGAGACACCTTGGCGCCAAGTGCGGGATGCTCCATTCGATCCAGCCTAAACGTGCGCAGCTCATCCAGGTCGAGGTCGATTGCCTCGGCGTACCACCGTTCGTCGGCCGTGTAGATGGAGCGCACGCACGCGCGGCGGGAACGGGCAACCTGGTCGCGCAGACCACGGTAGTCAAACATGAGCTCGCGGCCGTCGACGACCGACTGCGCACATACATGCAGGGATTCGCTGGTGGGATTCGGGTCCTGGTTCGTCCCAACTCCCAGTGCGCGCCGAACGAGGTCCACCTGCACTTCCTGGGAGGCAAACGACTCGCTCAAACGTTGCCGCAGGGGATCCTCTCCGCTCACCCCGGCTCGATTGAGGGCGTTTTCCAGCGCCACGGTCTCGGAGGAGGTAAGGCGAATGGGCCTTCCGTGCACGTTGGGGTATTGGAGCGTGAACTCGTCAAGCTCGTCATTGGCGGATATGAGCAGGCCGGAGGACTCCTCGCCCGATGCCGAGCACACGATGTCCATGAGCGACTTTGCGTCGTCGTATGAGATGCCCAGCCGAGAGGATATCGCGTCCAAAGTAACCGAGTCGCCTTCTTTGCTTAAGGAGCCAAGGAGTGCGACGAGCTCGCGGATGCGTACCACGGCGTCTTTTCTGCCAGAACGAACCGACCGTTTAGTCATCCGCATCACCTCCCAATGCGGCTATGAGTCTGTTTCGCCATGCATGCACCAGGGAGTCAGGGGAAAGGGGCCTTGCTCCCTGGGAAATGGCCCACGCTACGGCGGCCTCCTCGCTGCTTACGTCCGTGGAGAGCAGGGTGCGCTCGCCTGAGAAGTCCCAGGATCCGTTTTGCCCCAGCTTCTCTCGTATGTCAGCGATGCGGTCTTGCGGGACGAAAAAGGTGGCCGTGTAGATGGTGGGGCCAATCTGGTAGGGGGGAAGGATAAACTCCCGTACGTCAAAGTCGGGTGGGATGGCATAGGACGTGCGAGGGAGCTCCCGTATCGACTCTATGCGGCTTACCAGGTAGGTGTGTGGGTCGCCCAGGGAGCCGGCGTTTGGTGTTGCCACGCACGCAACAAGATAGGTCTGGTCCCTGAGGACGAACAGGCCGTATGGGAGTAGGACCCTTTCCGTTGTAGTGCCGTTCGCCCGCTTGTAGCGCACCTGCACCCCATGGCCCCGAACCATGCAATCTTCCAGCCGCGTGAGCGTGTTGTTGCCACGCTTTGCCGTGGGAGGCAGGCGAACGTTGGACGTATCGTTAAACGATCGGTCGATCTTGGTGAGTGCAAGGCGCAGGTCGTGGGCAAAGGGAAAGTCTGGATCCGCCGCCATGGGTAGCAGCATGCAGTCCAGTACGAGCGCGTCCTCTGGTGTAAGCGGGTTTTCGCGTACAAACGAGCGCTCCTCGTTTACGTGCCACGTCTGCTCTCCGTCACGCTCGCCCGCGGGCTCCACCACCACGCCGCTGGCTGCAAGGCGCACGCGATCGCGCTGAAAGGCCTTGCGAAACGCTGCGTCTCCCATATCGGGATACAGGTCCCTTCTCAGCTCGACCGTGGCGAGGGGAGTTGCCGCGTTAATGAGCGCTATGGCTACCGCAAGTGTTCGGCGCGCGGAACGCTCGTCGGCGGTTGGTTCACGATATTCCTCGTCCCATACGTCCATGGTCCACATCCTCTCAACAAGAAGACCATACCGCAACATAAACGGTCGTGGGAGTCAAAAGGGCACAGGCAAGGTCGAACACGGGGGAGGAGCCACCACGTCCGGCCTTGCTGCCAAAAAAGCAACCGAAAAAAGAGGTCGCAGGCCGATTATCGTCTGGTTGCGCGTTGCGTGCGAGTTCACTGGGCTATACTTATTAGCCTAGGCGACCTTGCGGGCGCCTCTCGAACGAGTGGCAAAGGAAGAGAGACATGGCAAAAACGCGCGACTATTTGGACTACCTCGACGAGAAGGTGGAGATAGCACCTGCGAACAGCCAAGAGGAGTACCAGGCTGCACAGACGATTGCCGAGCTGATGACCGACCATGGGCTCGACCCCTCAATCGAGGAGTTCGAGGCACACCCGCTTGGCGGACTGATGGGCCACGTGCTTTCCATCGTGCTTCTGGTGTGCCTGGTGGTGTGCGGAATCACCCATGGGGCCGTGCACTGGGTGTTTCTCCTTCTGGCTGTGTGTGCAGCCGGGGCGTATCTGTACGTGCACAACGTGAACAACGTGTTCGAGCAGTTTGGTCCCGTGGCAAAGAGCCAAAACGTGGTGGCCGTGCACCGGGCCGACGGCGACAAGGTGGTAAAGGGCGCCCGTCCCATCGTTATCGTTGCCCATTACGACACGCCTCGTGAGGGTCTTTTGTGGAAGGCGCCGTTCTCGCGTTACCAAGCCACGCTCAAGCGCATCTCGGTGCTGTGCGTGCTCGTCGTGGCGGTTACCCTCATCGTGCAGGCGTTGGCGTTCTTGCCCGAGGCCCTGCGCGTAATGATCTGGATTCTGGGCATCCTTGCATGCCTTCCCCCTGTGGTCCTTGCCGTGCTCACCATGCTTGAGCAGAGGGGTGCCTGCTCCATAGGCTCCAACAACAACAAGTCGTCCCTGGCGGCCATGCTGGCGATTCTGGATCAAGTGCTTCCCGGCGAGGATCGCGCGACGGCAGGTGACCGTCCACGCAAGGCACAAAAGCGTGTTGGAGACGAGCCCCAAAGCGCACCGGTCTCCCCACAAGTTCGTGAGGTTGTCGAGGAGGTCCACGGTGTTCGCCATGGTAGGGACATCCTCATGCAGCTGGGGATACTCCCGCCCTCATGCGAGGTCGTGTACGAGGAGCCAAAGGTGCGCATCGTGGAGGAGATGCCACAGCCCGAGCCGCTCTCCGCAGACGAGGACAGCGCGATTGAAGACGAGCAACCCGCCAACGAGCCTGTTGAGCAGGACGAGTGGGAAGAGGACTACGACGCCGACGAGTGGAACGATCAGGAGGAGACGTCCAGTGAGGTTCTGGACGACGATGCTGCCAACGGGGATGACGAGGATTCCCAGGAGTCTACGCAGGCGGCCAGCCACGATGCGAGTGAGGAGCCACCTGCCGAGGACGTTGCAGAGGGCGAGCAAGCCGACGAATCCGATTCCGCCGAAGAGTCCAATGAGTACGACAGCGAGTATGACGACGACTACGATGATGACTACGACGAGGTTGGCGAAGAGGAGCTTGACGAAGAATCCTACGATGACTACGAGGACGACGAGTCATACGACGAGGAAGACTATGACGAGGAAGACTACGACGAGCAGTACGCCGACTCTGGCGACGAGGAGGCACCGACCTCGTCGGTTGGCTCGTGGTTCTCGAATCGGGTCGCGTCCATAAAGTCGCTCTTCTCGTCTCGCAAAAAGGACGAGGAAGACATACGCATCCAGCGCGGGGAGAACCTCCTTGAGGACGAGGGCTACTTGGAGGACTTCGACGACGAAGGCTGGACAGACGACGACCAAGGTCCGCAGGAAGACGCAGACGAGCAAACACAGCGCACCTGGAAGGATGGCATCCCGAACATAGCCAGCGACCAAGACGACGACTCCTACAACGCCGAGTATGACGCGTCGCACGACCAGACGTCCGCCGACGTGCAGCCTGAGACGAGCAAGACCAAGAAGTCGGCCGCTGGGCACCAGCGCCGTGCACAGGAGCAGCCTACCCCGCAGCAGATGGCGGAGGAGTACCTCGACCTGTCCAGCATTGAGGGAGAGGTCATCTCGTACGAGGAGTACGAGGAGATAGTGTATGTGGACGAGGAAGAGGAGATTTACGAGGACGAGGTAGAGATCGTCTACGAGAACGAAGACGAGGACACCTACGAGGAGGATGACCAGGCGGAACTCGGGGATCTGGAGTACGAGGAATACGACGACGATTCCGCATCCAGCGACGAGGAATACGTGACCGAGGTCGACGAGTATGCAAACGAGACCGAGGAATATGTCGACGAGTATGTTGACGAGTATGACCAAGGGTATGCGACCACAGACGAGTACACGCAAGGGTATGTGGAAGAGTACGACACCGAGTTGGACGATGAGTACGACCTCCAGGAAGAGACGGAGTACGTAGGCATCGCCTATCAGGAAGGTGTCGAGGAGACCGCCGAGGAGTGGGAAGACGCTGGTGAGGAAGTCTATGAGGAAGAAGTGCTCGAGGAGGACGAGTCGTACCTCTCCGACCCGTACCAAGCCGCCGAGTCTGCCGTGTCTCCCTCGCTGGGTCAGCGAATCAAGGGCGTGTTTAGAAGGTCTCGCACGACTCATCCCGAGCAGACCTTCGTGCAGGACGAACAGGCGTGGGACGAGGGTGTGCTGGACGAGGACGGCTACGGGCCCGCGCAGGAGTACGAGCAGGACGAGGCCTGGGACAACGGCGAGTACCTGGAAGACGGCCAATACGTGGAAGAGGAAGTCTACGAGGAGGACGTGGAGTACGTCGAGGACGAGTACGCCGACGATGCCTACGATGAGGAAGACTCCTTGGATGTGGCAGATGAGCGGGGCGAGACGTCGTGGTACGAGCCGCCCGCCGATCCCAACATCCTGCACTTCGACTACGAGCAGGACCTGGACGTCATTCCCAAGGACACGACCGGCTTGGACACCATCACCGATGGATACGACGTGCTCGAGTATCGTGACGCGGAGCAGGTGCGAGAGGCGCCCGAACCGGTAAACGATCCCACCTGGGGAACGACCTCCTATCAGCCTGCCCGTCCGGTAATGAACATTGCCCGTCGCGCGGCGCTGTTCGACCTGCCCGACCCTTCGGCGTCTGGCATCGACTCGTTTGACTCGATGGATGATGACTACGACTACGATGACGAGACCGAGGAGGAGCAGGCCACTCAGGAAGTGTCGCGCGCAACGCGCGAGGACTCCGGGGAGCAGGGGAGCTTCTGGGGCGATAGTGACTCGTCACGGTCAACATGGAAGGGTGGTGCTGCCGTGCGTTCCGACTTGCGGGACAAAGACGAGCCTCTCGTAATTGACGAGGAGGACTTGCAGGATGCCATCCTGGAGTTTGGTGACGAGTTCCTCAGGGGCCACGACATTTGGTTTGTGGCAACTGGCGCCTCGTCGCTCAACCACGCCGGAATCAAGGACTTTGTGGAGCGTCACAAGCGCGACGTGCGTGGGTCGTTCCTCGTCAACCTGGAGTCAGTGGGTGCTGGTGAGCTGGCCGTCTTCAACAAGGAAGGCCTGTACTCACCTAGGAATGCCGACCGTAGGCTGGTGCGCATGCTCACCGACATCGCGCGAGACCTGCACGTGAACTTGGATTCCCTTCCCTTTGACTGGGACGAGACCGACTCTGCCACCACCATGCGTGCACGCCTTCGCTCGGTTACCATAGCGGGCGTCGATGACAACAACCTCCTGGCGTATGCCCACACGCGTGAGGACACGCCCGAAAACGTTAATCCAAGCCAGGTTTCGTCGGTCGTGAGGATTGTTACCGAGCTTATTCGCCGCTCATAGAGAAGATGGACAAAGGGGACAGACCCCGCGTTCGGCCTCGCCAGAGGCTGAACGCGGGGTCTGTCCCCTTTGTCTACCCGCATCCGATCCTATATGCGCTATCGCCTTTCGTACTGCTTGTGGAAGATGTAGGCTACCGCAGCGCCAAGCGAGAGAATGCCCATAAGAAGAAACACGATGGCTGAGAGGCTCGTGTCGCCTGTTGACGGGTTGCCACCACTCGCGCTGTGGGCAGTGCTTTGGGCAGTGCTCTGGGGCGTCGAACTCGTCTTAGAGGTCTGTTCCGTGGTCGGCTTCACCTTGCTTGCCTTTTGCACGGTCTGGCGGTCGATGATAAACACCGTTTGGTCCTGATCGTCGATGTTGGCATGCGTGGCAACCTCCAAGTCGTCGCGCATGCAGCGCTCGAAGGCGACTATGGCCTTGCCTTGCGCACGCGACGCGTCAAACGAGAACTCAAGGTCCACAGAACCGTCCCGCTCCTCGGGAACAACGGTTGTCTCTGTGGTAACCGGGTTGCCGTCTTCTCCTCGCAGCGGCTCACCCGTGCCCTTGTCGTAGAGCGTACCCCGCATGACGTAGGTGTTGCCCGGCGTGAGGTTCGTATAGGTAACGGTGTCGATTATCTTGGCCGTACCGGTGGGGGCGATTTCCTTGTCCTTGTCGGCAGCGTCACAGGCGTTTGTCTGTATGCGAGGGAACCATACCGTCTGCTCGGCCGCCTCGAGGTCCTCATGTGTGGCAACGATTCGCGCGTCCTTGCCCTCGCCAGCAGACAGCTGCTCGAACGCCACCGCAGACCTTCCTGCCAAGGCGGCGGTACTCAGCGTAAAGGGTATCTCGACGGTGCCGCTTGCGGACTCCGCGACAAATGACACGTTGCTGGTGACTGCATCGTCTTGACCGCCGGTGATAGGCTCGCCCGACTTCTTGTCAACCAGCCTTCCCTGTAGTTGATATGTCGTACCAGGCGTGAGACCCTGGTAACTCACCACGTCCACGAGCCGCGTCTCCTCGGTTGCAGGCACCTCATGGCCGTACTGACCTTCGGTGAGGCTGGTACTCACAAACGGGACGCTCACGGTTTGATCCCCGTCGTCTATGTCCTCATGGGAGGCGATGCAGATGCCGTCTCGCTGCAGGCGCTCGAACGCCACGACGCTCTTTCCTTGTACGACATTTGCATCCACCACAAATGTTACCGTTGCAGTCCCGTCCTTCTCGGCAACGAAGGACGTGCGCGACTCGATTGGAGCATCGGACGCATCGAGCAGGGCCTCACCCGACTCCTTGTCCATAAGCGTCCCCACAAGCTCGTAGCCATGGCCTGAGATGAGATTGTGGTAGGACACCGTGTCCACGAGGGTGACGGTCTTGCCGGCACATATCTCGTGATTGCCCTCCTTGTCGGCAAGCGTCGTGCCAATGCTGGGGAAATGGATGGTTTGGGCAGCATCCTCCAGGTCCTCGTGGGAGCACACGACCTCTCCGTTGGCCATGAGTTGCTCGAAGGCAACCACATCCTGGTTTTCCAGGGCGCTTGAGTCGAGTACAAAGATGACTTCTACCTCTCCAAAGGAGGTAAGCGGAGTAAATGTCACCTCCTCCTGCACGGGATCTCCCTGTGCGTTGGTCACAGGCGAGCCGTCGCTCGAGAACACCAACCTGCCCACTACACAGTATTCTTGGTTTGGCTCGAGCCCCTCGTAGCGCACGTGGTCGACGAGCGTTACCTGCTCACCCACGGGAGCTACGTGCTGGTCCTCATTGAACGTGAGTGTGGTTGCCATATGCGGCTCGGGCGTCTCTATGGTGGGATCGTCTACGGTGCCCAGATCCACCGACTGATCGTGCCTGTGTACGCGAACGGTAAACGTTACCAGCTCCCTGCCCTCGTTTGCGGCAGAACGCAGCTCCGCTATGGTATACACGTCGTAGGGCAACGCAAGCATCTGGTCGTTGGGAGAAGTCTGCACATCGCTTCTGCCGCTAAACCATACGCCCGCATCGGAGGTGAGCTTGCTCTCGTCTACCATGCCCTCCTCGCTAACGGCATCGTCGTTTGCGTTGGTGTGATGGCTGTGGGCAACGCTCTCGGTGTCCACGATGCCGTTCTCGTCGGCAACCAGAATGTGAGATTCTCCCGTGCTCGTGCTGGTCATGGCAAACACCGAGTTGGACATGCGTTCCATGGTCCGCTCGTCAGTCTTGTTAAAGTGGAATCCGCCGCGAATGACCTGGTCGTCTACGGAGTCCTGCTCGCTGGTGAGGTCGACCACCACACCATTCTGGAGAATCTGGAAGGAATGGCTCCACTCCCTGTTGGGCAGGTATCCCGTAGGCTGTGCAATCTCTCGCACGGTGTATTTGCCATAGGGGAGCAAGTCGTCACTGGTGCTTGCTATGCCCGACTCGTCGGTAACGATTCGCTTTACCTCGCTCCCGCGCGCATACTCCTTGCCCTCAACCAGCACGTTTGCGGCATCGGCCCCGCTATCGTAGGTAATGGAGAATACCGCTCCGGCAAGGGTGGCCTCACCTTGTGGCACGTGGTCGTTGGTTTCACGTGAAACCTTGCCTACGGCAACGCCACCACGAATGACGAGCTCGTTGGAGAGGGTAGAGACAAATGAGCCTTCGCCTGTTACCGTGCATACGTGTACAGGCGCCGCGTAGTTGGCGGGGGAGTCCTTGGTTTGTCCCTCGAGCAGGTACCCGCTAGGTGCCTGCGTCTCTTGAATGGCAATGGTACCCAGGGGAAAGACGATCTTGCCGTCGCTGTCTTGGTAGAAGGGGTCGCCTCCCACCTTTTGCTGGTTGGACGCGGTAATGCGCCCGTCTCGATTGGTTGCCATCACCCAGGTGCGCGTGGCGTTTGCCGGCAGGTTCTCCGTGTTGTAGAAGCCGTCGTAATAGCGCACCGTGTACTGTGCACCCTCAAACGTCGCCTCTCCCTGGGTGCCGCCCATCTGGGCGTCGCGCTTGGTGACCCAAAGGTCTGGTGACTCGTACAGGGGATTGTCCACGAGGGAGAGGTCATTCTCACCAACCTGTAGCTCCAGGGGATGGGCTTGGGTGTCTATGGCAAAGCCACGAGGTGCCGTCTTCTCCTTGATCCAGTAGGTGCCAATGGGAAGCTCCACGGTGTTCGAGACTCCATCGTCACCTGTGACCAGATCGTACTCAGCCCCAACTCCCTGCGTGCAGGCCTCGTCTCGGTACAGACCATAGCAAGCACCGCCCAGCGAGTAGCAGGCGTTTCCGCCGGTAAGCGAGTCGAGCGCAGACCCCTTGCGCAGGAAGAACGTGCCGGTAACCTTGTTTGCCCAAAAGCGCCCTATCCTCTGACACGTGCCATCCGTTGAGTTGGTAAGAATAACGCCATGTCCCTCGTAGCGGTCCTTGTTCTCGTTGTACCAGGTGTTGAACCTGCGATATGCGGCGGTGCTGTCGTATCCCTCAAGGAGGAAGTCGGTGGTTTGTCCGTCCCTGCCAAAGTTGTACTCATGCAGGATCTTCCACATAAACACCTGCTCAAGGATGTGCCGTTGTGCCTTTGGCACGTTGCTCGTACTCTTGCACCACTCGTTTGACATACCAAGCTTTGTGATGGCCCCTTGGCTGAGTATCCGTGAGGCATCCTGGCTCGTGTGAGTGCCAACCATAAACTCCTTGTGGGGTTCGATGCAGTGATACACGTTTCCCTTGTTGTCGGGAAAGTAGATGGGCATGGAAGTCTCGCGTGTGTGCTCTCCAGACGAGTCTACGTAGTACACAAAGCCCAGGTCGGTCCCCGTGTAGTCAACCTCGAACGTCTCTGCGAGAGCGGGGGTAGGCATGAGCAGACACCATGCAAGGCACAGGAGGATGCAGGGTGTGACGAATGATGCGTTGATCCTGCCGTCCCATCCCAGATGCGCTCCACGTACGAACAGGCGACCCGCATGGCCTGCGGCGCCAGGATGACCCCCTTGGGGCACCGCGCCTCCATTCATCTGGTGTCTGGGCGGGCCTTGAGTGCTTGGCTCGATGGCAACACTTTGCTCAGCATGAGATGTGTGTTGCGAGGGCAGTTCGTTCATGCGTACCTCCTTGCCATGTTATGGGTAGGGAGGGAGAGCGTAGAGAACCCAACATGCACGAAGTTCACACTGCACGAACAGGTATTGCACACCGTTTGTGCACGAAGCTCGCAGGAATCGACAAAACCGCAGCTCAACGGCTATGCAAGGCGGATGACAGATTTTGTCAAAAGTCGTTTGATGCGAAAAGAGAATATTTTGGGACTGCTGTGTGCGGCTCTCGAGCTTGTTTGCCGAAGGGCAGAATGCTAAAACGTACGTATTGCATCGGATGACACATGGTTCGAGGACAAACAGGCTGCTCTGGCAGCGAGCATAGGAGGTTGAAATGGCCATAGAGACGGTAAAAGAGTACTTCTCTGGATATGGAATAGCTGACCGGATACAGGAGTTCAACGTGTCCAGCGCCACCGTGGAGTTGGCGGCGCAAGCCTTGGGCTGCGAGCCTCGGCGCATCGCCAAGACGCTCTCCTTTATGGTGGGTGACCACGCGGTGCTCGTCGTCGCGGCGGGGGACGCGAGGATCAACAACCAAAAGTTCAAGGCGCAGTTTGGCACGAAGGCAAAGATGCTTAAGCCCAGCGAGGCGGAGCAGCTGGTTGGCCATGCCGTGGGAGGAATCTGCCCGTTCGCCGTGAATGATGGGGTTGTGACCTACCTCGACGAGTCGCTGAGGAGGTTCGACACGGTCTTTCCCGCCTGCGGAAGTTCCAACAGCGCGATCGAGCTGACCATAGCCGAGCTGGAGGCATATTCGAACTACGCCTCCTGGGTTGACGTCTGCAAGAACTGGTCGTAGTGGACGGACAAGGGGGACGGGGACGTTTGTCCCGTGTCCGCTGAACCACACATTGTGCAGAAGAGCTTTTCGGCAAAAGAAAAGATGCTCAGGCCAAGCGACGTGACGTCAACCATTGCAGCTCCAAGCTTTAGATTCGAGTGGATTCATTCGTAATTGTTACCAGGGAGCACGAAGACCATGAGAATGTGAAGGCACCGGGAAATCTCTATGCGATTAGTGTACAGTCGTCGGACCGAATCTTCCCGAATCCTACGGTTATATGAAATTAAACCATTCGATTGGTCACTAGATACTTTAGCTAGTGACCAATCGAATGGTTTAATTTCATATAACCGCAGGATTATGTCATCTTAGCGTGATTGATTGTGCACTAATTGCGTCCGCCCCTTTAATCCGCGGGCTGCAATCCTCCGATCGAGCCGCAGCGTTGGACGACAGACCCCAACTCGAGCAAGACCGCGTTGACGAAGCAGGGGCTACACACAGGTTTCCGGATTGACCCACAAAAAAGACCTCCATCTCTGGAGGTCTCGGTTTGCTCTGGAGCGGGTGACGGGATTCGAACCCGCGCGTGGTAGCTTGGGAAGCTACTGCCTTACCACTTGGCGACACCCGCGTAGCGATAAATACTACCACAACTACAGACGTTGTGGAATGAGATGGCTGGTATTATAGCCAAACGTAGTTTTTGCAAGCCGGCGATAGATGCAAAGGGGCGCACATGGGCAAACACATGACGACAGCCGAGGCCGAGGCACTCTTGGCAGGATTGTCCAAACACATAGAGCGCTACGCCGAGCTCGCCATACGCAGGGGCATCAACGTCCAGCCGGGACAGGAGGTCGTGATCTCGGCACCCATTGAGCGTGCGGACTTCGTGCGCCTGCTCGTAGCCAAAGCATACGAGGCCGGCGCGGTTCACGTAACCACGCTGTGGACCGATGACGAGCTGTCGCGCTTGGAGTATCAAAACGTCTCGCTCTCGTACTTTGAGCAAACGCCATCGTGGAAGCGCGAGCAGCTCAACTCGCTTGCTAAGGCCGGTGCAGCCTTCCTGTTTGTGACAGGTTCCAACCCACGTGCCTTGGACGGCATAGATCCGGCAAAGCCTGCCATGGCGATGCGCGCCCGCAACGAGCAGTGCAGGGACTATCGCAGTGGCCTGGACTTTGGGAGGAATGCGTGGTCCATCGTGGGCGCACCCGTGGAGGCGTGGGCCACTACTGTCTTTCCCGAGTGTCCTTCTCGGGAGGCGCTCTATCGCCTGTGGCGCGCAATCCTACTGGTTGCTCGTGCGGATGGCACAGATCCCCAGGTCGAGTGGGAACGCCATGATGCGACATTCCAAAAGAACAAGCGCATTCTTAACGGCTACGCCTTCGACGCCCTGCGCTATCGGTCTTCCAACGGTACGGACCTGAAGGTGGGGCTTTGCGAGGGACACATTTGGGAAGGTGGTGGCGCACGCACGGTTGACGGAACGGCGTTCTTCCCCAACATGCCCACCGAGGAGGTTTTTACCTCTCCCAACCGCCTGCGCACATCGGGTGTGGTGCATGCCGTGATGCCGCTCGTGCATGCGGGGCGCATCGTGCGTGACTTCTGGCTGAGGTTCGACCATGGTCGTGTGGTGGACTATGGCGCCAAGGAGGGCTACGACGTGCTCAAGAGCATCGTGGAGACCGATGAGCGCTCTTGTTTCTTGGGCGAGTGTGCGCTCATATCCAAGGAGACTCCCATCCGACAGACGGGCCTGCTGTTCTACAACACGCTGTACGACGAGAACGCGAGTTGCCACCTGGCGCTGGGGACTGGCTTTCCCGAGTGCCTAGAGGGAGGCGTTACCATGAGCGAGGAGGAGCTGCTTACCCATGGCGTAAACCAGAGTCATACGCACGTGGACTTTATGATTGGTTCGGATGACTTGGAGATCACGGGCATCACGCAGTCGGGAGAAGAAGTTCCTGTGTTCGTGGATGGTCGTTGGGCTTGGCACGTATCGTAGCAATTCGTGCTAGAATGCTTGGTGCGGGCCGTTAGCTCAGTAGGCAGAGCAGGAGACTTTTAATCTCAAGGTCCAGGGTTCGAGACCCTGACGGCCCACCATCGCAAACGAGCAGGTCAGACGCCATAGTGGGTCTGACCTGCACTTATATGTTATGCAAACAGCATTGTGTAGACGTAACTTGCACCACAACTTGCACCGTTCTTGCACCAAATGCCGTCTACATATCAGTTCCACAGGCCACATATTGACCAAAAAAAACCTTGTATGTGGTATGGTGAGGTTGCCTGACGTGATGCGCCCGCCAGCCTATTCTTTGGGGGGGTTAGCAGCGTCAGGCGCTGTTCTTTTTGGTGGAAACCGCGCACATATTAATCGGCCCTATGCCGAGGGGGCGGGCCATGTGTGACAGGTGGGGGCATGCCTCCACCCCATTACGTTTTCTCAGCTATTCGGCCTGCTGTGTGACTGCGTGAGGCCATGAGCAGGGGGACGTGCCCTTTTGTCGTTCCACCGCTTTTCAACACCTTAGAACGGCTTAGAATCGGTCGGTTTCCCACCACTCAAAACAAAAATGCCGTGTTCCTGGGAAGAATCCGAACTCCCCCAGCCGGTCCCAGGGGACTCGTTTTTAAGATGGGGTTATGAGGATGGGGGCGCACCTGCGGTTGTGAGGGCATGATCTACTCGTTGGCCTCGGGATGGCTCGCCAGCCACGTAGCCATGTCGGCGTTGCGGGTCTGCTCGCGCTCGGCCTCACCCAAATCATGCTTGCCAGACTCGGTGAACAGTTCGGGATACTTCTCCATCGCCGCGCGACGCGCTCTCTTGTCGCCCATACCTTCGATTGCCGCCTTGAGCCTTGAGCGTGCGTCCAGCTGCTCCACTTCGTGCAGGCCTTTGAGGTAGCGGTCCGCGTCCTCCACCGCCCGGCGCTCGTCGCGCTCCTGATCGTCGCGTTCGCGGCGTTGCGTGACAGCAGGCCAAGCGTGAGAACACAACTTGTGCAACGCGTGTTCGAACTGATAGACCACATCCGACTTTGAGTATCCGTGATAGGTTGCGTTGCCCTCGGGGTACACGGGTGAGATGCCGTCCATGTATCGCCTACAGAACCTCAGCTCATCCTTGTACTCTCGCGCTGCGATGGCCGCAAGCTCGTCGCTCGTCGGTATCGGCGCGGTCGGGTCCGTGGCTCGGGCGATGAGTCCGTGCCGCCACCGACGTGCAAACTCCTTGGCCCCCTTTGCACCACCACCCATGCCGCTAACGTCGATGCTGTACTTTAGACTGCCGTCAGTCGCAAACGCGTCGATTATGTCAGTCCTCACGAGTTGGCTCATTGTTTCTTCGCCTCTTTTCTATCGGTGTTATTGTCCGTGATCTGGACAATCCAGACTAATCCGTGGCGAACGGCGCGCAGGTCCCCGCGCTCACACATGCGGCGCACCTCGCGCTCGCTAACGCACATGATCTCCGCTGCCTCAGTGGTCGTGCAAAGCATCAAAACTCCAAAATATCGTACACGATTATATCGTCCTAATACGGCACAATTGTACCATATGTGAACTGCGTGTATGCGATATGAGCAAGTCCGTAGAAGGCGATGCATTAAACATCTAACGTACGTATTCGAGTATGTGCATGAAGAAGCCGCCACGCCATTGCAAACGTGACGGCCTGATGTGATCGTTTGGTATGCCGGCGTGCCTAGATTATCTTCACGCCGTTGGCTTCATCCTCAATATCATCCAGCAGTTCGTTGAGCATGTCGCGTGCCGCCGTAGCGTGCAGGACGGTCTTGCTTCTCTTCTCACTGTCTCCGTCCTTGCGGTCAGTCAGCAAGTATTCCGCCGTCGCGTGCAGGTCGCTTACTATTGCTTCGAGCACGGTGCCGTGTACGTCTGAGTCAAAGTTCATTGTCTACCTTCTTTCCTTATAGTCTTCTAGTCCGGGTCGCGTTCTAATCCATCTGACCACATCCTTGTCAACGATTGGCTTTGCCGGGTTTGGCATGCAGCGCCACACTCCCAGCGTCGTGATGATGCCCTCCGCCGAATGATCGTCGTGCGTCAAGTCCATCACGGGGACTCTTGCCGCTTTGGGATCCATCATGGTCGATGCGAACGCGCAGTGTCTCCCATAGCATTGTTCGTGCGATATGGGACACTTGCGCCGAGAGCATACGCTTATCTTCCCTGGGAGCTCTATCACGCTACTCATTCCTGGGCTTCCATTCTCCTGTGCTCCAATCCCGTCCCGATTTCGTCCCGAAACGGATCGCCTCGGCCTGTCCGGCTGGTACCCGTGGAGAGAGTCCCGTCCCGTGTGTGTTTTTTCACACGGGGCGGGTCCCCCTGGGGGTACCGTCCCGTCCCGTCCCGATTAGATATATATAGGCTGCTCGGGACGGGATGACGGCCTATCCCGTCCCGTCTGGGGTGTCCTCGGGACGGGATAGGAGTTCATTTGCTGGGGCGTCCTTCGGCACAATCTCACCATGTGGCTGAATCCATGAAAGGTCGCCACTCGGTGCAAGGTGATTTTTGAATGTGGAGATGGACCATTCGCCCATGCCCTCGTTCTTACGCCATTCGTTTAGGATGGGCAGTACGTCCGGTGTCCTCACGCTGCCACCATTGGCGTGAGCTTTGGCTATGATCTCTGATAGTGCCGCGTCCGTACGCTCTAATGCGGTTGCGGCTTTCTGCGCGGTAACCTGTCCACCACGTCTGCCGGCGTCCTCTGGGGTGTTTAAAACGTTGCACTCCGCAAGCTCCCCGGTGGTGTCCACGATATGCAGTGGATACTTCCAGATGATGTTGATGGGCTTGAGGGGAGCGCCCGTCCTCAACTTGGGAAACTGCATCCTCCATGCCGTCGCGAAGACGGTGGAACCCCCGCGTCTCTGGTCGTGGGCTCGTAGCAGCTCCCAGGCGCCCGTGCCTTCGTCAACCCGCAGCGGTACAAGCTCGCAGCACACGTCCGGGGCGTCAAGGAATACGGATGAGCCCCTAGCCATATCGCCCTTGCCAAGAATGCTCTTCCCTGTGTGGTGAATTACTACCATGGTCGCGTGAACGTCCATGTTCAACTGCTGTAAGGTTGCATACAGCTTTCGCACATCTACAGATGAGTTCTCGTCACCCTCCATGATTGCGTTTACGGAATCTATGATGATGAGGTCGAATCCCTTACCACTCTCTGCGATTTTGCATGCAATGGCGTCTATTAGAACGGTTGCCGTTTTCGTCTTGCCTCTCAGCGAAATAAAACTGAACTTTCCTTGGGCCTCCTGATAGGTGATGCCCATGGCCGTCGAGACTTCTTGAATTCGGGCTGCAATATCGTTGGGATGCAATTCGGGGTCCACAAAAAGGACCGTACCCCGTTCACATTGGAAGTCGAGCCAACAACCCCCCGTAAGCGTGCTAAAAAGCAGCTCAATGCCGAGATATGTTTTGCCCGAACCTCCCTTTGCCACAATCTGCATTATCAGCTCATGGGGAAGTAACCTATGGATAAGCTCCCGCCGTGGTTTGGGGGTTGTCCCCACGAAAGACGAAAAGTCAAGGAATTCTATTTCGTCTCTAATGGTCTGTTCCTTGGCTTCCTGCTCGCTCTTAAGCCTTTCGACCTCATGCACGAACTCGTCCCATGAGCCTGGACCGACGTTCGTTGCGATGAGCCTCTGGATGTGGTCACCACGCCTCACCCCCGGCAGTCTCGTGAGCCGTGATGGGTTCCTGCAACTGTGGTCCACCGGCAGGCCGTTGGCGTCGCAGTAGTCATAGAGCGCACGGGTGCGCCCCTTAAACTCGTCTGCGTCTTTGGCGTCCACCGCGACGATGGCGTGCACCGACTTGTTGCCGCTGTCCACTATGCACCTGCATGGCAGGCGCAACCGCATGATCATCTCAAGTTGCTTGTCCCTGGGCAGTTCGTCGCACTCAACCAGGGCGTTGCGCCATGAGGTCACGTCGGCGTCACTATAGGCCCTGCCGTCACCGCTCCTTGCCGCCTCTACACTCGTGACGGCGTTTACCCTCAGCCACGCGCCCGTGTCCATGTCACACTCGCCAAGGACCTCCTCTGCGTTGTGTATGAGCTGGTCCGGGTAGAACGTGTGCCCGAAACCATGCGGGACTGACCTCCCGCCCCGCTCTTGCGCATCTCGCACCACGTTGATGCGGTCCCCTGGCAGAAACGCGCTTCGCACGTACGTCATTAGCATGGAGGCTGGTTCGAGGTCCAGCGGTGTTAGATCAGGAGCATCTGGGAGTGCCGCGAACTGTGGGAGTCTGAGGTCGTTTTCCTTGTCCGGGCGCCTTTTTGGTGCGCTCGGCAGGCCGGGCTGCTCCGCCTGAACGATGGCAACGCCGTCCCAGTTGAGCGCTTCCCCCATGCCGTTGCCGTCGTGCGGGTCGTAGCCGTATCTCTTCGCCACTTCGACTATGGTGCCGCCCGCAACGCCGTCCGCCCTGTTGGCGTCGAACGTTGACCACTTCTTTTGGATTACATCCGGCTCGTATCTGTCCGGGTCAGTTTGGCTCCATTCGTCCCAGGTTGATACGTCGTATCCCTCGGCGTGCAGTGCCATGCCCAGGGTGAGCCATTCGTCGTAGGTGAGACCGTCGCATGGTATTTGGTAAAGTATTCTTATGAGGTCCTTTTCCATAAGGGTGTACTCCTCACGGTTGTTTGTCTAAACGCATGAGCGTGCCGTGTTGTGTAACGGGGGAGTACACCCTTATGCGAGTCCATACTTGGACAGGAGCGCCGCTGAGTTGATGCGCCACTCGCTGCCTATCTTCGTGGCCTTGATCTCTCCGCGCTCGCACATCCGGCGCATGGTCCGCACGTCTGAGTCTGTCACGAATGCCGCAGTCTTCGTCTTGATGAGCGGGGGGAGCGTCACGGTATCTACCTTCACGGTAGAATGGGCCTGTTCGGCTTCGGTGGCCGGACTCTGCCCGTCGTGCTGCTCGGTCTGCAAACTGCCAGCACGACGGGTTTCTTCGCTTGCGTCGTTGGCCGAATCCTGCAATGGTGGGTTAGTTACGATGTTGTCTAAATGCACGTTAACCTACTTTCAATGGATGTTTCGACTCTTCCTTGCACGGCTACCATCGTGTTGCCTGAACCTGTCACCCCCTCCACAACGAATCATAAAACAGCAGGTAGACCGCATGAGGAGGTATACTAACACGATAGCTGCTATTTGACACGCAATACCGCCCTGACCCTCTCACCAAAGCCACCACGATACTGGTAAACGTAATGGATATTGATGATAGAACGTTTGAATGTCGATATCTGTCCATTGATGTGAGGTCACACTGGGCCATACTGAGCCACACTGAGCCACACTGAGTCAACTAGGTGTACTCGCCGTGAAAGCAAGAAAAGCCGCCACCGAGTGCACGGTGACGGCCTGATGGGTTCTGTACGTTTGTGGTGGGAGTGTGTGCGCTGTCTAGCTCAACTCTCAGGCGGTCGGTTCGTCGGCTTTCGGCTCTCCCTTCAACGATTGCAGCACTTCCGCAACGTCCTCGAACACGTTATCCGCCAACAGCGACAATCCGTCGTGGCACGAGTTTATGTCCGCATCGCTTGCGCATATGGCAACTATCACGCCCAGCTTTGCCAACGCGTCTTCCAACCTGTCCTGCATCGCAACGTTTGTCATGGCTAGCTCAACTCGCTCTCGGCTGTAGCCCCCAAAAACCTCGTGCCTATGAGCATGGGGTTGGTGTTGGTCACGTTCTCCACGGCCCCCAAAGCTGGTTGAACAGCAGGTTGTACGCCTGCGACTGCGCGTAATCCTCATTCTCCACGTCACACGACATGATGCTCAGGATTCTCGCCACTCCCGTGGCGGTTTGGATAAGGCGCTCTATCGCGTCTTCCTCGTACTTGCCTTTCTGCATGGTGCTATCCTTTCTCTCGTCGGCTCGCCCCTGTGGCTTGCCGTCCCTATGCAAAGCGCCGTCGAGTGGTTGGTAGCTGGTCGGCGGCGCTGGTTGCCTGATTAGTCGGTGGTACCCGTTCTGTCGAGCGCCACCACATCGCCCTCTTTGGTTGGGTGCATCACATCGTTCATGGTCGCTGCTGCCCTGCGCTTGCCGTCTGCCGTCGCGCTGGTATACGTGTTCAGCGTCTGGGATACCGTGCTGTGGCCCATCTGAGCCGCTATTGATGCCACGTCTACGCCTGACGCTATGCCAACTGTTGCGTATCCGTGTCGTAGTGTGTGGAATGATGCACGTTTCCCCTCGGTCCCGATGATTCCGTGCTCCTCGGCAAGCACTACCCACTTGCGGGTGAGTATCTGTGGGTTGAGGTAGCGCCCGTCAATCGTTCCGCAGACAAACAGCTTGTCGAACTGCTCGGGAGACAGCATGACGCTTGCGCTTGCAAGCTCCTGCCGCATCTCGTCGCGTCGCTCTTCCAGCTTTTTTGCGAGGTCGGCGGTAATGTCCACGATGCGGTTTGATGCGTTGTTCTTCGTCTCCTTAAGGTACGCTCCGCCCTCTGCCAGACCAATGGCCTTGTTCACACGTATTGTTCTGCCGCTTAGGTCAACGTCTGCCCACTGTACTGCGCAAACCTCGCCAACTCGGAGACTTCCGTGCAACGCTAGGAATGCTGCCGTGCAAATCGCTGTCGGCTTCATCTGCATCAATATCCTGGTGACGCGCTGGGCCTCTGCAACGTCCAGACCGTTTGGCCTCTTCTTGGGGCGCTTTGGCGGCTCCACAACGTCCATGACGTTCTTCTGTATGGCCTCGTGCTTCACCGCATACGTGAGAACCTGCTTGAGCAGCCTGTGGACCTTACCGCACGTCGTAGCGGATACACCGCGCTTTAGCTCAGCCGTCTGGAATCGCTGCACATCATCGGCGGTAAGCTCGGCCAACTTGGTGTCCGCGAACCTCTTCTCAAGTCGCGTGATGGTATGCCGATAATCTGCCGCCGTGCTCTTCTCGATGATGCCGGCGGCTTCCCGATCGTCCACGTACTGACGCATGTATTCGAGCAGCTTAACGCGCGATGCAAGATTGGCCTCCTCATTCTCTTTGCGGATGCGCTCTTGTTCCTCTCGGGCCCTCCGCTCGGCGTCTTCAGCGGCACGCCTCTTCTCCTCCGCGATGGCTTTGTCCTGTTCAGCCTCTAGAGCCTCCACCCACCTCTTCATAGCATTGGCCCTCTTGCGTTCCGTGGTGAGCCTGGCCGACTCAGCAGGAGAGAAGAGCTTGGACTTGGATTTGCGCTTGCCGTTGGTAGTCCATCGGAGGATGAGCTGCAACTGCTCGGTCGTGGAGCCGTCCCTCTTGTTCGTCGTGACAGTCCGCCAGGTTGGTTTGGCCGCGCTGTAATTGACCTTATCCATCATGCTCCCGTTTACTTGCACCACTACTTGCAACAAACTTGCACCACACTGCTCTTGGTCACATGTTACCGCGCTGTCCGTGTGAGGTCAATAATACCGCAAATAACTAGGAATATTAAAATATTAAGTATTGTGTATTCCGCTAAAAATCGTCTAATCCGTATAGTCTTAGTTCTTTTAATCTCAAGGTCCAGGGTTCGAGACCCTGACGGCCCACCATCGCAATTGAACAGGCCAGACCCACGGTTGGGTCTGGTCTGTTTTTGTATTTCAATCCAACCTCTTACCGAGACGTTAGAATACCTTTCCAAAAGCTCCATACCCTGAGATATCATTCAACTATATGTGTAAGAGCGCAAGAGAGTGACCAGCCATGTCCGACGATTCTCGTAAACCCAACGTTCCCGCAGGCCCGCCTCCAGGAGCCCCAGCAGGCCCACCGCCAGGAGTTCCCACGGGCCCACCACCAGGTCCCGATCCCATTTCGGGGGCGCTTAACGTCTCTGCCTTTGGACAGGAATACGCCAAGGTAATCCTTTCTGGGCAGCGCAAGCAGCTGGCCCTATGGTTTATGGACATACACAACTTTAGGTCCATCAACCCCAAGTTTGGGTTCGCTCGTGGCAACGAGGTCCTCACCATCGTCGCGCACTGCATAAGGAAGCACCTGTCCCACGACCTTCCTGTGGCTCGCTTGGGTGGCGACCGCTTTATCGCGCTTACCTGCGACATGGACTTTGAGCAAGCCACAGAGGAATTCGAAGGCCTCATAACCTGCATTGAGGAGAACGTGCGCAACGCGGGCATTGGCCAGCCCATGGTCCTGGCCGCCGGCGTTTATTACCTCCGCGAGAAGGACTACCACAACCCCAGCAACCAGCAGGCCATAGACTACGCTTCCATTGCTCACCGCAATGCGCGGGAGAATCCCAAGAGCAACCTCATGCAGTTTACCGACGAGGACCTAGAGCGAGACAGACGTCGCATAGCCATCGAGCAGTGCATCGACGAGGCGCTGTTGGACGGTCAGATTAGCGTTTGGTATCAGCCTCAGGTGGACTACACCTACGGCGAGATCATTGGAGCCGAGGCACTCGCACGCTGGCACCATCCCACGCTGGGCTGGATTAGTCCCGCTGAGTTTATCCCCGTGCTGGAGAACTGCGGCAAGGTGCATGCGCTTGACCTGTTCGTGTGGGAAGAGGCCTGTCGCAGCGCGGGAAGATGGCGCAACAAGGCCGATG
Source organism: Coriobacteriales bacterium (assembly GCA_030529625.1). Lineage (GTDB taxonomy): Bacteria > Actinomycetota > Coriobacteriia > Coriobacteriales > Atopobiaceae > RUG440. Next base: position 6,307 of record JAUMWN010000011.1, on the reverse strand, counting down.
GCAAGCCGGTACCCATCTCGGTGAACGTGTCTCGTACCGAGATGTTTGAACTGGGACTGCTGGAGCACTTCTTGGAGCTGCAGCAAAAGTACGACCTGCCTGTGGGAAGCCTCCATCTTGAGGTGACCGAGAGCGCGTTTGTTGAGGAGGCCGACCGCCTGTACAAGGTGATCGAGCGCATGCGCAAGCATCATGTGCCGGTGGAGATGGACGACTTTGGCAGTGGCCTGTCGTCGCTCAACATGCTCAAGGACGTGCCGGTGGACGTGGTAAAGCTCGACATTGGCTTCTTGCGCTCCGCCATGAGCGAGGATCGCGGTGGCGTGGTGCTCGGCTCGGTCATTCGCATGCTGCAAGGGCTCGACACGCCCATAATCGCCGAGGGTGTGGAGACGCTCGAACAGGCCGAGATGCTCAAGAACATGGGATGTCATCTCATGCAGGGCTTCCACTTCTCGCGGCCCATGCCTCTGGATGAGTTCGAGAGCTTTATTACCACGAACCGGGCCGTGGAGCATGCGGCCAAGAGGGACAGGATTGACTCTCACCTCGAGGAGCTCATGAGCATTGACTCCTCCTCGTCATTCCTGTTCAATCACGCGATTGGCGGCATGCTGTACTTCTTTGCGGGGGAGGGCATAACCGAGAGCATTCTGGTAAACGACCAGTTCTACGAGGAGTGCGGCTTCGACCGCAAGGAATTTGGCAACAGCAAGATCAATCCCATAGCCGAGATAGACCAGGAGTCGCGTTCGACGCTCTGGCGTGCGGCGGCCGAGTCTCGCGAGTATGGCAGCGCGTTTTGCCATGCGAAGGTGCGCCGCACCGGAAGGTGGCTCGACTGCGTGATGCGCTTCTTAGGTCCCAGCTCGCGTGGAGACGTGTACTCGATCAATATCGTGCGCTCTGGCCAGGACATGCGTGGCGACGTGAGAATCAAGCAGACCACGCAGGACATTGCCTGGGACGTGGATATGCTCAATAGCATTGTTCCGCATGGGTTTCTCAAATGCCGCGTAAACGACGCGTTGGACATCAACTACATGAGCCCCGACATCTATCAGCACGCGGGACTCAGCGAGTTGGAGTTCATTCGCAGGTTCCACAACTCGTTTGCCGAGGTCATTCTTATGGAGGACCGCGCCGACTTTATGGAAGCGGTTTTGGAGAGCAAGAAGACCGACAAGACCTTCTCGACTGACGTGAGCGTTCATTATGGGTATGGCCCCAAGCACAGAGACGTGCATGTTATTGGCCGTGTAAAACGTGACCGGGACGGTGATTCTTGGCTCTACCTGCTGGCGATGATTACCAGCGAGGTGCTAAGCGACAACGGTTCGCAAATACAAACCGAGAGCAGCCGCACCATAACCTTTGACTACGATTTTGACCAAGACGTCCTCACCATTCGATCGCGACCTTTGGGTGGTGCACGGCAAAATGTGGTACTTGACCAATGGGCCAAGAGGCTGGATCAAATGCCCGACACCATTAGCAAGGCGAGCGCGGCAAAGGTGCTGGCAACCATTCGCGACCTGCGCAACCACCCGAGTCCGGGATACTGTGACCTCAAATGCAACCTGCGTGATGGCGATGACGGCCTGCGCTGGTATCACGTCAACTATACGTGCGACGTGGACGAGCAGGGCCAGGTTACCGTGCTGCATGGCTATGCACAGGATGCCAACGACCAAATGGGCTCGGCGCGTTGGTGGCGCCAGCAGGCCGAGATAGACCAGCTTACGGGGCTGCTCAACCGCAACGCCGTGGAGCAGAACGTCAACCTGGCCATACGCACGCAAGGTACGGGCATGATGTTTATGATCGACCTGGACGGGTTCAAACGCATCAATGACGAGCTGGGGCATCTGGTGGGCGACGCGCTGCTTCGCGACGTGTCGGAGGCGCTCGCGGGGCAGTTCCGCGAAACCGACACGCTGGGACGCTATGGCGGGGACGAGTTCGTTGCGTTTATGTCGCTGTTGGGCGGAGATCCGCACGACGTTGCCAGGCGACGCGCACAGTCGATTATTGATGCGGTGAGCGCCGTGACCGCAAGCGACGGCACCCATGCCGCCTGCAGCGTGGGCGTGGTCATCTCGCGCAGTCGAGAGGCCACCTTTTACGACCTGCTCGAGGTCGCCGACGAGGCCATGTACCACAGCAAGGAACAGGGCAAGGGCACCCATACCATTTTGGAGTCTTAAGAGATCTCGAGGCCGTACTAAGGGGACAGTCCCCCGAGTACGGCCTCGCCATGATTATCTCATCGCAATACTACACATGGGCCGTACTCGAGGGACAGTCCCCTCAGTACGGCCCTGCAGCGAGCTAGCTGTGCAGGCGCCTCGTGTCGCTTGAGGAGGGGTTGAGCGAGAAGCTGCCCGCGTCCTCCATCTGTTGCAGGCGCGCCTCGCCCTCCTCGGCAATCACGCGGAACTGCTCGATGGTCTGCTGCATTTGCGGCAGTGCCTTGAGCTTGTAGTCGGTAATGTCGTCGAGTGCCGAGAGCGTGTCCTGGAAGGCGGCCTTGAGCGTCTCGGGCGAGATGGCGGCGTCGGTGGCCTGCTTTTGGATGGCCACGCCCTGCTCCTTGAGCATGCGGCTGGTGGCAGAGATCATGTCGTTGGTGGCGGCGTTGAGCGCCTGGACCTTCTCGAGCACGATGCGCTGGTTGTAGAGCGCGCCGGCAACGGTGACGGCGGTGCGAAGCGCAGCCACGGTCACGCTCTCGGCACGATCAACCGCGCGAATGAGCTCCAGGTTGTTCTTGCGGATGACCTCCATGGCAACGATGCCCTGCTGGTTTACCACCAACAGCTGCTGGAAGTCCATCACCTTTTGACGCAGCGGGAAGAGCACCTCTTCCTCCAGGAAGCGCGTCTTGTCGTCGTCCCCGCCATGCTCGGCACGATAGTTATCGAGCGCGTTACTGAGATAGGCGTCCAGGTCCATGGCCATCTCCAGGCGCTGGTTAAGCTGCTTGGTGAGGTCTCGCATGCCGCCCGCCTCGAGCTCCAGGGTAACGTTGTCCTTGCGCAGCGTCTCGCGGCCCTTGTCAAGTGACTTTACGATGTCGGCAATCTCGGCGTCGGCCGTCTTGTAGCGGTCGAAGTAGCGACGTACGGGGTTGAACAGACGACCCATGGCACCCTGCTTCATGAAGTCAATGCCCGAGGGGTCGAGGTCGCGCATCTTGATGGCCAGGTCCTCAAGGCCCTTTGCCACGTCACCGGACTCGCTGCCCGAGCGGGAGAGGTCGGCCATGCGTCGTGCCAGGATGTCGTTCTTGGCCGTAGACTTGCGCATGAGGTCGTTGCCCAGGTCCTCGACGGCCGTGGTAATCTCGCGGCGGCTTGCCACCGAGTCCAAGTCCACGTTAAGGATTTCCTCGCCCTTGGCCTGTGCCGTGCTGTCAATTGCCTTGGCGTGCTCTTCGGGAACGGCGAGTTCCTGCTGTACCTTTTCCTTTACCTCTTCTGGCTCGGGTATCTCGAGGTCGAATGCCATGTGTGCCTTCCTTTCCTAAGTCTGGACAACGGTATTGTACTCGTTGGCGGTGGTTACATGTTCGCGTTAAACAGGTTGCGCAACTGGTATGTTACGTCATCGGTCGAGGCGTCGATGCTTGCGGCCTCGTTGATGCTGCTAATCATCTTGAGGGCATCGATGTTGGCGTTGTAGCCAATGGTGTACACGGGGATGCGCAGGGCGCCAATAACCTCGCCCATGTCCTCGTACTTGACGTAGCCCTGGTTGGTCTCGCCGTCGGAGAGCACGAAGATCATGGGCTTGGCATCGGGGTTCTCGGCCAGGGCATCCTGAATCATGTCGGCGGCAACGATAATGGCGTCGAACGTGGCCGTTCCACCCGAGGCGCGCAGGTTCTCCACCGCGCCCTTAAAGTATGCCTGCTGGTTGAGGTCGAACTTCTTTATGGGCACGTCTATGGTCACGTAGTCCGCATACGACACCAAGCCGACGTAGTTGTCGTTGTTTATGTAGCGCATGCTGTTTACCAGGGACTTTTGCAGCTCGGCCAACGGAGTGCCGCTCATGGACCCGCTCACGTCTGCCACGAACACCGCAATCACGGGACGGCCGGTGTCCTTGTTCTTCTTGTACAGCTCCTGTGCCGCAACAAGCGTCTCGCCGTTTACGTCTCCCACCTCGGCCACGTAGTCGTTCTTGCCGTTAAAGCCGTAGCGATCGGCCAGCTCGCCGCCGTTCTCGTCGCAGTACGCGGCAAACTGCTCCAGGATCTGGCGCTCGACGTCGTTTGCCGTGGGGCACGACACCAGCGGGTTGTCGTGGCGATAGCCAAACGGCACGAAGACGTAGTTGTTTGAGAGGGACGGGTCGTTGGCGTAGAGCTGCCATTCGGTTACGAAGCCGTCCAGCGCACCGCGCTCGGCGGCGTCGCGCATCTGCACGGTGGTGAGTGCCACAAAGGGAACGTTCTCTTGGAACTTGCGGAAGCCCTCGGTGGCGGTTTGGGAAAGCGGGTTCTTTGCGTCGTAGCGCATGAGGGTGGACATGAGGAAGTTGAGGCCGGTGCTGCTGGTAAACGGGTTGGTGTAGCCCATAGTGAGCTCGCCGGCGCCCACGGCCTCGGTAACGGCCTTGAGGTCCACCGTGCCGTACTTCTTTACCAGAGCGTCGTGGTGTTCCTTGTCCAGCAGGATGCCGGCGACGTTGCCCACCAGACGGTCGCGCACGACCTCGGTCTTAATGCCGCGCCCGGCCAGCAGCTGCACGAACAGCATGTTGGAGGGGGTGTAGCCAGCCGGTGCCGCCTTGCCGGTGGAGATGTAGTCAACGCCCAGGCCACTGCTCATGCTGCGGACCTGTACCGAGACGGGCTTGCCGTTGACGGTTGCCCCGCTGGCATTGAACTGCTCGGCCATCTCGCGCAGCCAGCCGTCGGTGCCCTCACCGGCCTTCTCGGGGGAGGACCAGATCTCGGCGTACGTGTCGGTGGTCGCCTTTGCGGTTACCTTGTTGGTGTCCAGGGCGGGCAGCTCCTCGGCGGTGGTGTCCTTCTCGCTGTACTCCACGGAGGACTTTACCGGCTCTGCCGTTGAGGGGTCGATCTCGCGCATCATGCTTTCCATGCGTTGCGTGGCGGTCTCGGTGCTGATGGTGCGCTCGTTCTTGCCGGTATTGCGCGTGAGGAACAGGATGCCAAACACGAGGGCACCAATAACGACCATTCCCACGCACATGCCAATAATGACGCGCTTCTTGCCCATGATCTCCTCCTCTAGGTGGTGAGCCGCCCTGTGCGGCTACCTGCCGTTGGCTACCGGTAATACTTGGTCTCCTCGATGAGCGACTGCAGCTCCTCGACTGTCTGTCCGTTGTCCTCGAGCGTGTCGTCCTCTTCCAGGCGCGAGAGCTCCAGCTCGAGCTTGCCCATCTCCAACAGCACGCGCTCGTTGGCGGTAACCACCTCGCGCATGCGCGAGAGCTGCTGGTCGTAGAGGGCGAGTTGCTCGTTGCGCCCGTCGCCGCCGTGGTGAGACTTCTCGTGCGCGTAGCCTTCGCGGTCGAAGGACTGCACGTTGTTGGCAACGAGTGCCGAGTTGCGCAGCACCGTGCGTTCGGCGGTGTCCACCAGCGTGATAAAGCGGTCCCAGCTGATGCTGCCCGGGGAAAACTGGATGCCAATGACCTTGTGCAGGCGCTTCTTCTTGCGCTCGGCACTGTGCACCTGCTCCAGGGCGTCGGCTGCGATGCCACCCACATAGGGGGTGTCTTGGTACTCCTCGAGCACAGGGATTACCTCGTCGTCGTCCATTACCTTGGTGGGCTCGAGTAGCTTGACGTCTGGGTCCTTGAGGGCAAAGTACGTGGAGGTGCCAAACACGCCCGCCAGAGCAATGGCGGCAATAATGCTCATGCCCGCTCGCAGGATGCTGTAGTCCCATGGCCTGAGGGCCAGGCCCCACGGCGCATACAGCAGCACTATAACCACGGCAATGAGTATGTAGGTCGCGAACAGACGCGCGTATCGCTTCACGGTGGGCCAATCGTTGGACAATAGGTAGACAGAATTATACCCCGCCCGCGTAGGTTGATGCAGGAGCGAACGAGCCTATCGGTCAAACGATGGGGTAGACAAAGGGACAGTCCCTCGACTCTGCCCGCAGGCTCGCGCATGCAGGTGAACTCGGGGGACTGTCCCTTCTGTCTATTTGTATTGTGCTACTTGCCCGACTGGAGTCCCGAGCCAGGTCCCTGCACCTTGGACGGGTCTTTGACACTTAGATAGCGATCCCCAGCACTCCCACAGCCACAAAACAGC